>JBDKUC010000397.1:0-22168 GCA_039679885.1 Thermoguttaceae bacterium
CCGAAGTTCGCCACGGCAGCCGATCTCTCGGCGGGCTGGGTTGATCCGACGGACGGCATGCATACCGTCTTCGGCTGCGAACGGCCGGAACTATTGCTGACCGAAACCTTGGCGTTCCATGACCGGAGGACGGAAGATACGGCGAGCGAAAAGGTGGACTCGTCTGAGGGCGGCCTACAGACAGACGCCGGCACGACGAAGGACACCGACCCCAAGAAGCAAGACACCAGTTTCGACCAGCGGTTCCGGCCGCAAGGCTCGCTGTTCATCGAGTTGTTCAACCCGTGGACATCGCGAGAGCCGCGCCCGAAAGAACTCTCCAGTGGCACAGTGCCTAACAGCGACGGGATCGATTTGACGAAGGTGACCCCAACGGGCAGTTCGCCCGTCTGGCGGCTGGCCATTGTCGACGCGGCCGACGCAGCCAAAGACCCCGACTACTACGATCCGACCGACTCGACGAATGTGCCGAAGATCGAACGCACCGTGTATTTCGTCGGGCCGGGCGTAACGCTGCCCTCGGACGGTGCAAAGGTCCAGTTCCGGCAGGACGCCAACAATGCGATTGCGCCGATCTTGCCGGGCCGGTATGTCGTGGTCGGCCCAGGCGACGCCGGGCTGACGACGAGCAAGACGTATCTCGGATTCCGCACTGGCGAGAATCCAGGCAGCGTGACGTCGGCCAACCCGCAACGCCGCATCGAGCTTCACCCCAGTTCGGACCCAGCCGTTCAGCAGCAGGTAAGGATCTACAACGACGGAACAAACGACTCGCTTGCCAGCGCGTCGATTCAGCCGCCGGTCGCGGTAATCATCAATTCTCCTCAACGATTGAGCATCTCGGAGCCCGACAACGGATACAAGAAAGTGGCTGCCGACGACACCACGCCGATCACCGCGACCGGCGAATACCAGCCCGCATGGGACATCCCGCTGGACAAGAATTCGGGCTTGGTTTCGACGATGCTTACGGCGGTCGAGACGAACGGTCGAACCGATAGTCTCAAGGTCGTCCATTTGCAGCGGCTGGCGAATCCCCTACTGCCGCACAATCCCATCCCCGGCACGGCGGGCTACAATCCTTACCGGACCGTCGACTCGATGCCGATCGATTTGTATGCGTTCAACGGCATCACGACGGATAAAGAACCAGGCGTGACCGACGGCACAGAACAGGGGTTCTACGCCCGGCAGCGAGGCCAGAAC
Source organism: Thermoguttaceae bacterium (assembly GCA_039679885.1). GTDB lineage: Bacteria > Planctomycetota > Planctomycetia > Pirellulales > Thermoguttaceae > JAJFUI01. The sequence continues at coordinate 1,207 of JBDKUC010000397.1, forward strand.
AACGGCTCGATCACGAATAACCTCTGGTCGCAGGAGGAGTGGGGCAAGCCGCCAAAGTCGAATGCGACCGTGCCGTCGCTGACGTTGACCTCATTCGTCAATCAGGCGGCGCTGAACCACACGCTGAGCTTCTTGAATGACCCGTTCGGCCAGCCGAACAACGTCACGGGCTATGTCGGCGACCCGAGGAGTCCTTTCCCGTGGTTGACGTGGAACAACCGGCCCTATGTCAACGCGCTGGAATTACTCCAAGTGCCCTGGGTCTCCTCGTCGCAACTGCTGGCGAAGTTCCAGTTGGACACGAGTTCGAGCAATCCCTACACTGATGCGAGCAAGCCGTTTGCCCACCTGACGAACATGTTCCTGTCCGGGAACACTGCGCTGAACGAGGAAATGCACCGAGTGTTGGAATATGTCGGCGTCCCCTCGCCATTCGCCGGGACGGAGACTTGGGCCAGACCGGACTTAGCGGCCAGCAGCAGCGGCCACGCCTACCACCCGCCGTTCAATCGCATTTCCACGTACCGCGAGCCAGGCCGGATCAACATCAATACGATCTACGGCGACGCCACGGGAAGTCTGCCGCCGCCAGCTTGGCAAGGCCTGATGGCAGGCTTCCCCTTGATGAACAACGCCACGATGTGGAAGGCGTTCGTCAATAGCCGCCGCGCCAGCGGCGACACGAACGCCAACCCGCTGGCCATGCCTGCCACCCCGTTGACGTGCCCAACCGAGTTCGCCCGGCCGTTCCGCTCTTTTGGCGGCGCAGCGATGGTTCCCTCCAGCGTTAGTACGATGAAGCCGAATCGAGAGATCGACTCGACACTTATGCGGGCGGACAGCAGCGGAACCCGTCCGCTTTTCGAATTCGATTCATCGCTCCCCGGCGGCGCAACCATCGGCGACTACAATAACCCCGATCGCAACCCCTACTTCCGCTATCAGTCCTTGCAGCGGCTGGGCAATCTGGTGACGACCCGGTCGAATGTCTATGCGGTGTGGATCACGGTCGGATATTTCCAGGTGACGCCGGCTCCGAGCGGTAACCCAGCGATTTATCCCGACGGCTATCAGCTCGGCCAAGAGTTGGGCATGGACACCGGCGAGATCGAACGGCATCGGGCGTTCTACATCATCGATCGCACCATTCCCGTCGGCTTCAAACGCGGCCAAGACCTCAACGCCGAGAAGGCCATCCTCGTCAACCGGTTCATCGAGTAGAACCAGGAATTGCCAACGGCTCACGCAAAGGCGCGAAGGCGTGAAGGAAGAAAAATGGCTCACGCGGAGGCGCGGAGGCGCGAAGGAAGAAAAGAGGGAGGGATGAGAGAATAGTGGGCGGCCATCGCTCTCCTGTGCTTTCTGTCTCTGCGCCTTAGCGCCTTGGCGTGAACCCTCGTTTGACTTTCGGTAACGAGTTGATCCGGGAATGGCCAATGGCTCACGCAAAGGCGCGAAGGCGTGAAGGAAGAAAAATGGCTCACGCGGAGGCGCGGAGGCGCGAACGAAGAAAAGAGGGAGGGATGAGAGAATAGTGGACGGCCATCGCTCTCCTGTGCTTTCTGTCTCTGCGCCTTAGCGCCTTGGCGTGAGTTGATGTTCTCCATTTCGTGAGCTCTTGCCATCCAGAGACGAGCAATGACCGAGAACGAGATTGCCACGCAGGTCCGTGCTGGCTCACGAGTTGACAAAACGCGGCATGAGCGTCGCTCGGCAACTCCCGGTTCCGATCCGATACGACTCGATCTCGTTCGATGAGGGTTTTCGAGCCGATATCGTAGTGGAAGGCAAAGTCATCGTCGAATTGAAGTCAGTCGAGACCGTGGCCAAGGTGCATAAGAAACAACTGCTGACGTATCTCCGTCCGGCAGACAAGCGGCTCGGGCTGCTGATCAATTTCGGAGACGAGTTGATCCGAGATGGAATCTCCCGAATCGTCAATGGTTTGCAGGAAGATTTGAAACACTAACGGATAGGCTCACGCGAAGACGCAAAGAAAACGACAGCTGCAAGCGGCGTGAGCCCTTCGCTCTCGACGGATTCAGGTTGTGATCCGTCCATAACGGCGATGCAAGGGTCGTTTTTCTTTCTTCCTCTGCGCCTTCGCGCCTTGGCGTGAGCCTTCCCTCCGTTGCGAATTGGACCTGTTCGATGTCACACTGTCTTGTTACTGGCGGCGCGGGGTTTATTGGAAGCCATTTGGTCGAGACGCTCTTGGCCCGCGGCGATAGCGTCGCGGTGATCGACGACGAGTCGACCGGGCGGATCGAGAACCTGGCTGGCGTGCTCGACCATCCGCGGCTGAGCTACACCAAGGGAACCGTGGCCGACGAGCCGCTCGTCTGCCGGTTGCTGGACGGGGTCGACGAGGTCTATCATCTGGCGGCGGCCGTGGGCGTGCAGTTGATCGCGCAGAGCCCGATCCACACGATCGAGACGAACATTGACACCACCGGACTCATCCTTCGGCGGCTTGGCCGATTGGCCGACGAGGGCCGGCGCATCAAGTTCTTTCTCGCCAGCACGAGCGAAGTGTACGGCAAGAATCCGAAGGCCCGGTGGACCGAGGAAGACGACCAGGTGTTCGGGCCGACGACGCGGCCGCGGTGGTCGTATGGCGCGAGCAAGGCGATCGACGAGTTTCTCGCGCTGGCCTACTGGCGCGAGCGAGGGCTGCCGGTCGTGGTCGCCCGGCTGTTCAACGTCGTCGGCCCGCGGCAGACGGGTGCCTATGGCATGGTGCTGCCGCGGCTTGTCGATGCGGCGCTCCGCGGCGGCCCGCTGGTCGTTCACGACGACGGCCGGCAGCAGCGGTGCTTCGCCCACGTGTCGGACGTGGTGCGGATGATCCTGGCTCTTACGGCATGTCCCGAGGCCGTCGGCGGCGTCTGCAACGTCGGCAGCGACGAGCCGATCAGCATCCTCGAACTCGCCGAGCGGGTGATCGCCGCCGTGGAAGAGATGCAGCCTGGCGGGCCGCGATTGCGAATCGAGTTCCAGAGCTACGTCGACGCCTACGGGTCGGACTTCGAGGATTGCCGCCGCCGTGTGCCCGACCTGAGCAAGCTGCGCCGCCTGGTCGGATTGACCGCGCGAAAAAGCTTGGACGACGTCATCCGCGAGCTGGTCCGGTGGCGGAGTGAACGGCGGGAATCGGGCGTCTAGAGCGAATTGCGTCGTGCAATTGCCCCGTAGGATGGACGTCCTAGTCCGTCCATCCGCCCTGCGGTAGGAACGCTAATCTCCGCTGATCTGCGCTAATGGTGAAAGACGGCGAAGATTTGTGGTGATTTAGTGTTCCGTGAGTATCTGAGTATTACGCAACTCGATTGCGTTGACGCGGCCCCTTAGCGTCCGATCGGCGTCTTCTTGCCCGGCGCGACGATGCTCGATCCGCCGCGAGCGTTGGAGGGCCGCAGGTCGCGCAGCCGTTTCTTCGCGTCGGCCACCAGCGGCGACTTGGGATAGCGATCGAGGAGTTGCCGGTAGACCTCGGCGGCTTCCTTCTTCTGGCCCAGCAACTCGTGGCATTTCGCCGCCTCGAACAGCGCGGCCGCCTGCCACGCCGGATAGGCGTAGAGAATCTCCAGCTTGAGGTACTCCCGCAGCGCGGCCTCGTAGTTCTTCTGATGAAAGTAGCTCTCGCCGATCAACCACTGGGCGCGGGCGGCCGTCTCGGTCTTCGCACCGGTCGGTGACAGAATGACGCGAGCGTACGCCCGCCGAGCGGCGTCGAAGTCGGCTTGCATCGCCAGGCACTGTCCGAGAAGGCAATCCACGTCATACTGCTGATCGAACCGAGGGAAATCCTTCTCGATTGCGGCGGCAATCTGCGCCGCTTCCGACCATTGCTCGCGCTTGGCGAGAATTTGCGCCCGCCGCAACGGGATCAGCGCCATCCACGGCTCGCGCTTGTCGGCGATCTGCTTGGCGAGGCGGTCGAGCCGGGCCTCGGCGGCGGCAAGATTGCCTAGCTGATAGTCGGCCTCGGCGATCCACGTCTCGGCCGCCAGTCGCTGACTCGCGGTCGGAGACTCCTTGACGAGCGCATCGAAGGCGTCGCGGGCCTTCGACCAGTCTCGCCGGGCGACGGCCACCTGGCCGAGGAGATACATGGCCGCCTTCCGGACCTGCGGATCGGACTTCTCGTGCGACAGCGCATCGAGCAACCGGTCCGCCCGATCGTAATCCTTTGCGTCAAACGCCCGTTGCGCCATTCGGCACGTCGCGTCGGCCCAGTAGCGGCTCCGCGGGAAGTCGGCATGCAGCCGCTCGAACAGCCGCCGGGCCTCATCCGTCTTGCCAAGTTGGAGCTGCGCCCACGCACGCTCGTAGATCGCCGCGTCGAGCTTCTCGTATTGCGGATGATCGTGCGCCAGGCGATCGGCCGTCTCGGCGGCAGCGGACCATTGTTTCAGATTGTTGCGCAGACGGGCGGCGGCCAGCAGGGCGTCGGCGTGCTGAGGGCTCGCCGGGTGCTGCTCGATGACCAATGTGTACATCGCCAGGGCTGGATCGTTTCGCCCAAGTTTCTCCAAGATGTGGCCGCGGATCAACGCCGCTTCGGCAGCCATCGCCGCAGGCGGATGTCGGTCGAGCAGTTGGCCGAACGTATCGGCCGCCTCGGCCAGCTTGCCGGCCTTGTACTGGCTCCAGCCGAGATTGAGGCGGCCTCGCAAGCCCAACGCGGTCGAGGCCCCCGTGGCCGTCAGCCGGTTGGACAGCGCGGTCGCCCAGGCTGCATCGTTGGCCTCGTAGGCCGCGTCGGCCAGTTGCTCGGTGGCCATCGTCGCTAACGGATGCTTGGCGTACTTGGTGACCAGTCTGTCGTAGATCGGCTTCGCACGCTCGACTTGCCCGGTCCGGGCGAGGGAGATGGCGAGGCCGGCGAGCGATTTCGCTTCTGCCTCGCCCGAGGGCGCGGTGGCCAGGACGGCCTCGAACGGTGCGACCGCGTCGGCATATCTCTTGGTCGCCACCAGCAGCACCGCGCGTTCCAGTTGCGCGTCGGTTTGCAAGGCGCCGGATGCATGATCGACGACCGGCTGGACCGCGGCCAGGGCGTCCGCGTAACGGCTCGCACCCTCGTAGCTCAACGCCAGGAGGTAACGATTCTCGATGTCCTGCCGCGTCTCTCCGCGCTCGGTCAACAGACGAGTCGATGGCGTCGTGTTGCCCTTGTTGGGCGGCGCGAGATGAGGACCGCCGGTCGTGACGCCGCGTTCGTTCCTGGTCTCAGCCCTCGCGTCGGACGATCGCAGCAACCCCTCGAGCAGGATTACGGCGCGGTCGAACTGCTTGCGCTCGATCAGCGACCGCGCAGTCAGACGCTGCACATCCCGGCGGAACGGACTCCCGGGGAACCGTTTCTCAAACTCCGCGGTGCGGCGGTCGAGCGATTCGTAGTCCTTCCGCTGGAGCGCCGCCTGGATGTTGCCGCGAAGCGCCCGCTGAAACAGCTCGTCACCGGCGGCCTTGGCGCTGAGCACGGCGTCGAACTGCTTCGTCGCGTCGGCCGGACGGCCAAGCTTGAGCAGCGCCAGGCCATGCCCCAGCCGCGCGTTGGGCTGCCAAGCGCTCATTGAGAGCGGCCCCTCGAACTCGCCGAAGCTCTCGATCGCTTCGGCGTATCGTCCGCTTTCGTACTGCAACGCGCCGAGGTGGAACTGTGCGGCGTCGGCTTGCGTGCCGCCGGGCCGGGCGATAACGCCGCGGTAGAGCCGCTCGGCCTCGACCTGCTGACCCTGCATCTCGTACGCGCGGCCCAAGGCGACGCGGCAGTCATCTTGCAGACGCCCGTCGGGAAATCGCCGCAAGGCCTCGCTCAGGCGTGAAGCGGCCGCCGCCGGCTCGCCATCGTTCAGCGCGATCTGGCCGAGGTAGAGCAGCGCCGTCTCGCGCCAGCGGTCATCCGGATGCTTGGCCAAGAAGCGTTCCAGCTCCGGCTTCGCCTCGCTGTAATGCCCGGCCAGGTACGCGCACTGGCCAAGCTGCAGCAGCGTCTCTTTGGCGTATTGGCCGTCCGGTACGCGCCGGGCGTAGTCGCGGAAGCAACCGAGCGCCTGGTCGAACTGGCCCAACTGGAACAGCGACTCGCCTAGGCAGAACGTGCAGAGGTTTTGGCGACGGTCGTTCGCGTATCGCTGGCGGAACTTCTGAAGCGACTCGGCCGCAAGCTTCCAACGGCCGCGGTCGTAGTGGCCCAACGCGACGGCGTAAAGGTCGTCTGCCTCGTCGGCACGGAGCTGAGCTGACGCCGCGAGCAACAGCGCGCCGGCAATGGAAAAGAGCACGCAATGACGTAAGGGGACGGTCATGCCTCTTATCGTATCCGCCAGCGTTGGCGAGGGACAAGAGGGGCATCCAGGAGGATCGCATCGTTGTTCGTAGTTCCGGCTTTAGCCGGTCGCCTTCCGCCTAAAGGCGGGACTACGAACTAGAGGCGGGACTACGAACTAAAGGCGGGACTACGAACGATGGCGCCGCTGTCTTGAACCTGTGGAACGGAGTGTGGTATGTTGGGAGACATACGCAGGCAAGACCGGAGACAAACACGTGACAGCCAATCGCTTGATGCGCGGAATGAGACTGTGGCTGATCGTCGCAATGTTCATCCCGACTGCTTGGGCGATGGCGGCCAAGCCATCGACCGAGCCCCAAGACCGCGTTGCCGCGGAGCGGAATCGCCCTGCCAGTCCGCAGATGGACGAAGTCGCGCCGGGCGTCTGGCACATTCGCCTCGGTCAGCCGGAGCGAATGGCCCCGACGCGGTTTCAGGAGGCACCGAGTCGACAGCAGGCAATCAAAACGCTCGGGCCGGCGCCGCGACCGCCGTTCGCCGCCGCGCAGATCGGAGTGAAAACGACCGAGCGCGGCCTCGCCCTCGAGTTGCCGCTCGATTCCGGCGAACAGGTCTACGGCTTGGGCATGAACCTCAAGACGTTCCGCTTGACCAAGAGCAAGAAGACGGTGCGGGTGAGCGACGATCAAACGACCTTGCTCGGCGACTCGCACGCTCCCGCGCCGTTCTACGTCTCGACGCGCGGCTACGGCGTCTATGTCGACACGGCCCGGTATGCCAGTTTCTACTTTGGCAACCTCGACGCCGTGCGTGACGCCACGCCGGCCGCCGGCGCCGCCTCGATGGGCGCGGCCGAGGCCTACCGTCCCCATGCGCGGAGCGGTCGGTTCGTCGGCGTCGACGTTCCCTCGGCGCGCGGGGTCGATCTGTATTTGTTCGCTGGGCCCGACATGCGGCGGGCGGTTCAGCGTTACAACCTGTTTAGCGGCGGCGGCTGCCTTCCGCCCTTGTGGAGCCTGGGCGTTTGGTATCGCAACGATGCCGGCCAGAACCAGAAAGAGGCCGCCGACTTTCTTCGGCAGTTCCGCCAACGGCGCATCCCCTGCGACGTCTTCGGCCTCGAGCCCGGCTGGCATTCGCACGCATACTCCTGCTCGTTCGCGTGGAGCGATAAGTATCCCAAGCCGGACGAGTTGATTCGCGAGGCCGCGGAGCTTGGCTACAAGCTGAACCTCTGGGAGCACGCGTTCACGCATCCCACGTCGCCGATCCATCAGGCGTTGCTGCCGTGGAGCGGCGACTACCGGGTCTGGGGCGGCCTGGTGCCCGACTTCGCCACGCCGGAAGGCCGCCGCATCTTCTCCCGGTATCACGCGAAGACCTTCGCCGAGAAGGGGATCAGCGGCTTCAAACTCGACGAATGCGACCATCAGCCGCTCAGTGCGACGCCGTGGTCGTTTCCGGAGCAGACCGCGTTTCCCTCGGGACTCGATGGCGAGCAGATGCACCTGCTCTTCGGTCCGCTCTATCAACGGACGATCGCCGGCATCTACCGCGAGCGGAACCAGCGGACATTGGGACTGGTTCGGGCGTCCGGCCCATTGGCCGCGCCGTTGCCGTTTGCGTTGTATAGCGACGCCTACGACCATCGCGACTACGTTCGCGCCATCGCCACGTCGGGCTTCGCCGGCGTCCTTTGGTGCCCCGAAATCCGCGAGGCCGGATCGCCCGAAGAGCTGTACCGCCGACTCGAGACCGGCGTCTTTTCGGCGGTCACTCAGATCAATTGCTGGTATCTGAAGAACCCGCCCTGGATGCAGGTCGACAAAGACCTGAACAACGCGGGGAAGTTCCGGAAGGACTGGCCGGAGGTCGAAGGCGTCTGCCGCAAAGTGCTCCAGTTGCGAATGCGGCTGCTGCCCTATCTCTACTCCGCCTATGCCGACTATCGCGAGACCGGCTTGCCGCCGACGCGGGCCCTGGTGATGGACTTCCCCGAAGACGAAGCCGCGCGGACGATCGACGATCAATACATGTTCGGGCGGTCGCTGATGGTTGCGCCGCTCTGGACCGGCCAAAAGAAGCGTCAGGTCTACCTGCCGCAGGGAGATTGGTACGACTTCTGGACGAACGAGCGGCTGGCCGGCGGACGGAAGATCGAGGTCGAGAAACCGCTCGATCAGATTCCGGTTTTCGTCCGAGCCAACACGCTTCTGCCCCTGGCCGAGCCGGTCGACTTCGTGACGCCGCAAACCCGCTTCGACCTGTCCGTTCGCGTCTTTGGATCCAAGCCCGAAGAGTTCACGCTCGTCGAGGACGACGGGGTCTCACTCGATTTCGAGAAAGGCGGACAGAATCGAATCACACTGGGCTGGGACGGACACCGGGGCGCCCAGACCATGACGGGCGGTTACCGCGGCCCGAGTCGCTACCGCATCATTCGTTGGGACGCCTTCTGAGGTGACGCGGTTGACGCGACGGCAACAAACGCCCCTGCAATCGGCCTTTGGCATTGCAATTTGCGGCAAGTTCTTTTTCGAATCGGTCACAGTCCTGCCCTCTACTCTGCGAGATTCTTGTTTTGTGGTCCCTCATGGGCCGGAGGCTCTCGGACGATCGAATGATCTTCCGGAGCCTCTCTAGCGGACTGTCCCAGTTTTCGCCTCGGCGAAAATGGGACAGTCCCCTGTGCGGTCTCGACTCAATAGCCGCTGCCCGGGCCCGGATCGACGTTGCCCACCATGTGCAGGTGGTCATGGTCGATGTAGATTACTTCCTGGGCGTCTTCGTCCGTCGTCGTGTACGGCAGCGGCCAACCAACGTGCGTCACTTCGGTGAAGTAGATGATGCACTTGTAGTGGACGTGATGGAGCTGGGCGGGGCCGACCAACGGGTAGACGCGTGGCGGATCGATCGAGTCAGAGACGGGCTCCTTGACGATGTGAACGTTCGTCCGCTGAGTCTCTTGCAGCAGCGGCAGACCGCCCTGCAACGGTCGCGCCTTCTCCAAGGCTCGCATCACTTCGTCATCGGATGGCGGATCCAACGCCTTCTCGGGCGAGCCGGGCGTTAGCGGACCGAGAATCTCCATCCGCTCGTATCGCTTGTGGTTCCAGTAATAGTCTTCCGGCAACTTCTGGAAGTAGGGAGAGACCGGGATCGGGAAGTTAAGCATCCCCAAGCTCGGTCCAGCCACTGTGCTGCACCCGCTGGCCGTGACCAGCCAGAACAGGCCCAAGACGCCTATTACCGAGAGATTCGCCTTCCTAGACATCCGATGTCTCCTCGACTGTATGGGATCAAGCCCGTGGTTACACTACTTATCGTGTCAAACTGTGCGGAACTTGCGGGTTTTTCCGGTTCTCGCGAAAGAACCAGCGACGAAAAGCCTGCCGCAGCAAAACAAAAACCCCCATCCGGTCGTTTCCGGATGGGGGCTCCCCCTTCGATTCGTTCCTGTGGCAAGGCTGGCCGCCTTGGCTTAAGCGATTACCGGTGCCACGGCGAGGACGGTTGATCTTTGAAGTCCAGGAACCACCAGCCGTCGTCCCATTCCAAGGTCACTTTCCGCCATCCAAGCGGAACCTGCGGATAGGGATAGAACGGGCCGATGTAAGGCCAGGCCGTCGGCGAATACTGCTTCGGATAGGTCACCGCAGCGTAGTTCGGGTAAGCGGCGTAGCTTGGCCAAGCATAGTTCGGCAAGCACGGCTGGTCGTAACGGGCCGCGGCTCCGCCCGCTCGGCAGTGAGCCGCCATGTAGGTCGGCATCGGTCCGCCGTTCGGCGCCACGGGGCCCCGAACCATTCCGGGCTGCTGCATCATGGCGGTCCGCATCGGCGCGGCCGTCTGCCGAGGAAGCTCCTGCGGCTCTTCCGCACTGGTCTGCTCGACCTGCGACTGGGCATACGAGCTCGGAACGCGCTCCGCCGAATTACCGCGGAACGCGGCCCCGAGACGCTCGACAATGCTCGGCCGTCGGGCCCGGTTTGCCTCACGCAGCGGGTTGGCTTCCGTCCGGCCGCGATTCGTCGTCGTGGCGGTCTGTTCCATGTCTTCGGCCGCCGGCTCATCGGCCAAGCTCATCTCGTTGATGACTCGCTTGACGCCCGGCGTCTGGAGGGCGACCTTCATGGCGACTTCCTTCTGCTCCTCGCTCGCCACATAGCCCCGCAGCCACGCCGTTCCGTCCTGGTACTTTACGCCAACCTTGAACGTGCTGAGCTGACCGCTTGCGCTCAGCCTGCTGGCGATTTGCTGGGCAACTTCCTGGTTGCCGGCCAACGCCAACGCGGGGACGACCGCGGTGACGGCAGCGACTACGAACCCTGTAAGATAACGTCGCATCTTTCCCTCCTCTGTAGCTCCACCCCGGCGCAAAAGCGAGCCGGAGAAGTCAGTGACTGGTCTATCGGTTCAGCAACGGAACCGGCCGACTGACGGCAAGGAGGGCCCACCCCGCCGACTGAGCGGCGGACGGGTTTGGTGGAATTGCCCCCCTCGGCAATGCCCGTTTCCAATGATTGCTGCTGCATATAGGTTTCGGTTTGCCGGTTCTGCCGGGCGAAACCTTTTTTTCGATTTTGCTGGTCTGCGCGGTCGTAGGAGGCCAAGCTAGGCAACGTGGCTAGGAGATTCCGGCAAGAACCACCATCCGAGGGGGAATTCGTAGCGAGAATGCCGAGAATAACGGCCTCTTCGGCCCGGCTTCCGGGGACGTCGGGAGGGCTGACATTCCTGTCTGTCGAGGAGGACAGACACTCTGTCTGTCACGACCGCCGAACAACCTTGCTCCCATGCTCCCGCGTGGGAACACCCTCGTGGCGACGCTCCTGCGTCGTCGGGACCGCCAGTCAGCGATCCCCGCGTGTGGGGGTTCACGGCCGAACGAGACTCAGATCGATGCCACTACGTCTGGCCTGACTCGCAGGTCGCAAACGGCTGTAAGGACCATCACGGCCAGCGATGCGGCACAGGTTACCCAAGTTCCCGGCCCAATCGCCAGTGCAACGCACGTCGTCGCCCCCATTAGGGGCAGAGCCACCAAAAAAGCGCACTGGCTGATGATCTGGCACGCAAATCCTTCGCTGAGCCTGGCAGCACATGCGCTGCAGAGACCGAACGCGTGCACCGCGACCAGTGGCCAGAAGGCCGCCGGGAGATCGATTCCGTTCATCGGGGTGGATTCCTTTCCGGCCGCATTTTAGCCGCTCCCGCCCCGTCCGAGAATAGCGGTGTTCGCCGCCAGCCCGGCCGGCTTTCACAGATGGCCCGGTGATCCGGGCGTCCGCTTCCGACCGCTGGGCAAATTGCCGGCCACTCGGCTTGTCAACGGCCGAATTGAGGGCTAATATAGACAGACACCTTCCCCGATAGCTCAGTCGGTAGAGCGAGCGGCTGTTAACCGCTAGGTCCAAGGTTCGAGCCCTTGTCGGGGAGCTTTTTCTTTTCCATCGAGAATGGAACCCGAACAGGTTAGCGCCCGGTGCCGACATCTCGGCCGCCGGGCGTTTTTCATTTCTCCCCTCGCCCTTTGGGAGAGGGCTAGGGTGAGTGCCAGCGGTTTCAGGTCCCCTCTCCCGCTGGGCGTTTCGCCCTTGGTCCCCTCTCACGCTCGGAATCTTTGCTTTTGGTCCCCTCTCCCGTCGAGCGTTTCGCTCCTGGTCCCCTCTACCGCCGGGAGAGGGTCAGGGTGAGGGCCTTCTATGCCAACGGTTCACGCCGATTCCGCCAGCGGCCAAAATCTCTCCGTTTCGAGATACGGCCACCAGCTTCCGAAAGCAACCATGATGGATGACACCGGACCCAGAAAACTCCCGCCAATCTCGAAACCTCTGGATTAACAACCCCTCAGAGTTAACAAGCCGGTTCGCTTCGAGGCCCCGAAAACAACGCTCAACGGACGAGGGCTAGTTCACACCCCTCACCACGTTGGCTACAATCGGTGGCGTCGAAGTCATCTCGCGAGGTGCATCGCAATGTCGAAATGGCGGGGAACCCCAAGCAGATGGGCGCTCCGAGGAATAGAGGCGGCCTTTGAAAGCCATTTCGACCTTCCGCCCAGCATCCCCATTGAACAGCGGGGACAACAGGCCCCGCGGACTACTGACTAGGTGAGCCGCTTTGCGTTTGGCATGAGTACATAGGAGTGCCGCATGCTGGAATCAAGCGATCAAGTTAATCCAGACACACTAAGGTCGATAGCCTTCGCAGGCACATACACCGGCCTGGCCGCCCGCCTGCGACAGATTGATTTTGATTGGACAACCGATGGTGTCTACGCTGAAGGCACCTTCTGCTACCTCTCGTTTCGTGACGGCCAACCAACACAGAACGAGTTCGTTGACTTCATCTACGGCCGGATAATCGACTTCTGCCTTCCCCGAGAAAAGGTGCGTAGAGCGCGAGAGGCTGTGGCACGTGGCGACACAAAGCCGATGGTGGACCTGACCGACGAGGCGAGGAGCCTTTTTATTCATGCCAAGAAGAAAAACCCCAGATCGGGAGAACCTGGCGAACTCGTCTTGTTCACTCTACTGGAGGGGATTGTCAAGGCACCGCGACTTGTCGCAAAGATGAGGCTAAAAACGAACGCTAACATGGAGGTGCATGGCAGCGACGCTATTCACATCAAATATGATGCCGCCAGCGAAACCTTAACGCTCTATTGGGGCGAGGCGAAGCTGTATGGGGAATTGCCCGCTGCGCTGGACCAGATCGCAACATCCATCAAAGGCTTTCGCGAATACAATCCGCACACTAACGGCGTACAACGCGAGTTCGACATTCATCTCGTGCAATCTCACCCAGATCTCGATGGTTCCGAAGCTCCGGCCACAAGAAACGCTCTAATAGCGTATTTTGATCCATACACAGAATATTCCAATCAGATCAAGGAAGTTCACGCGTGCCTGGCAATCTGGGACTGGGAGTTCTACGCAACTCTTAACTCCCTGGAGCCCGACCAGGCGGAAAAGGCATTCAAGGAGAAATACCGTGAGCAGATCAAGTCGGCGTGTTCGCTTTTCATCCATAAGATAAAAAGTCAAGGGCTTGATAAGTTCCGTTTTCACTTCTTTTTGATCCCCATTGTCGATGTTAAAGAGTTTCGGAAGCGGTTCTGTGAAAAAGTTGGCCTGCCGTTCAATGCCGATTCTGAGGAGGTATGATGCAGGATGACTTCAAGAGTTCGCTAGCAAAGCGCGTGTGGTCATCGCGACGGTTTCAGGCTGACCTCGCCGCGGTGCACCGTGCCAGCGTCCTAAAGACACTTACCGGAACCACTCCTAACGCTGCGACGAACACCGCATCCGTTTATCGGCTTGTCCAATCGGCAGCAATTCTCGCTGACTCGGCCGAAGACGCCCATCGGCAAGCTGCGTACCAGATCGCCGTGGCCGTACTCAACCTGCACGGCGGTGAATTTTCGAATCTTGTCAACATCCTCCACGTCGTCTTTGGGAAACTTGGTAACTTCCCGGCTGTAGACCACCTCCATCGATTACTTGGCCATCAAAAGCAATACGCCATTCCGTCAGGGCCGTTGTACGAATTACTCGTTCACGAACTGACCAATACCGTTGCCGTGGGGGCTAACCAAATCGTCCTGACTGATTTCCAGCGTGGATTATGGAACTCACTGCAATCAGCGCAAGCCGTGTCCGTCAGTGCCCCAACGTCAGCGGGAAAGTCTTTCGCACTTCAACAATACCTGGTGAAGTCTCTGTTGGCCGATGACATCCGGTTTGTTCTGTACTTGGTCCCGACCAGGGCGCTAATTCACCAGGTATCTGACGCGATCAGTGCCGCCACGATGCTGCTGGCAAACGACATCCTGGTTTCTACAATCCCGCAGCCCCCCGCGGAACTAAGTATGACGAAAGGCGTTTTCGTCATGACCCAGGAGCGGACGCACGTGTTGCTGGAGACGGACCGAACGTTGCAATTCGATATGATAGTTGTTGATGAGGCACAGACTATCGGTGCAGGGGCCAGGGGAATACTGCTCCAGGTTGTGATTGAGGAACTGCTCCGTCGAAGTCCTCGAGCCCGTTTCTTCTTTGGTTCGCCGTTCTCCCGTAACCCTGAGCATTTCGACTACCTCTTTGAATCCCCGATCGCACGCAAAAAGGAGGTTGCGAGCCCGGTATCGCAGAACCTAATCTGCGTGGACGTTGATCCGTTGCAGGCGAATCACCTGCATCTGGCTCTTTGCTCCGATGAAGGTACCGTCCCGCTGACGACTCTTACTCTCGATCGCGAGTTGAACGATGATGAGCCAACCCTCGCCTACTTGAGCTTCCTTTTCGGCAAGAGTAGCAAGAACTTGGTTTATTCGGGCAGCCCCGCCAAGTGCGAGGATGTGGCGGACAAGTTGCGGCAATGGCAGGAGGAACTCGTCGGTAACGCCCCAGCCAGCGTTGAATTGCAGGAGTTCGCCACACTGATTCGCGAGCACATACATGACGAATACTACCTAGCTGATATGGTTCTTCGCGGCGTCGCGTTCCATTACGGAAAGATGCCGACGATCCTGAGAAAGGCAATTGAGTATTACTTTGCAAAGAACGAAGACTTGCGGTTCCTTGTCTGCACAAGCACGCTTCTGCACGGTGTCAATCTCCCAGCAAAGAACCTTTTTATTCTTAAGCCGTCCGAAGGCGATAAGTGGCTCGCACGTAACGCCCAGCCGATGAGGTCAACTTCCTTCTGGAACCTCGCGGGGAGGGCCGGGAGACTCGGCAAGGATTTCGAGGGTAATGTGTTCCTGGTCAACAAGTCGCAGTGGCCTGAAGACCCAACGGAAGGCGAGAAGGAGCAAACCATCCAGTCGTCGCTCTACGAGAGCATTCGGAAGAACCACGCAGACATCCTTGCCATGGCAGCGGGAGGCCAAGAGCAAAGTGAGGAGAGCGTTGAAAGTGCTTTTGTCAAGCTGTACTGCGATTACAGAAGGAATCGACTCGACGCGGTTCTTGCCAAATCGCCGGTTGTGCTGCCCAGGGACTTTGCTCGACAATTTCGGGACAGATGTCAGCGGCTTACTTTCACGGTTCCGGACCAAGTGATCGAGGACAACGTGGCGATCTCCCCTTTCAGGCAGCAGCGAATGCTCGACTACATATTGACAAGCATTGACAGCGGAGATCACGCGAAACTCATTCCTCCGCATCCATACGGATTGAATGCATATCAAATGTACGTACGTCTTCTGTCGCGATACGAGAAGTACTTCGATGGCCGACCGAAGGCGAGCGGGAAGCCCAAGTACTTGGCAGTGATCGCCTTGGAGTGGATGAAGGGCACGCCATACCCACAGCTCATTCGAAAAAGCCAGAAGAAGGTACCCACGAAATCTCTTCCGGCAATCGTCCGGGACATGATGGACACCATCGAGATTCAGTTACGGTTCAGGGCGGTACAGCAAACTAGATGTTACCTCGATCTGCTTCGGTATGCCCTTGATGCAAACGACCTGGGAAATATGATTCCAAGCATTCCCGCGATTCCGCTTTACCTGGAGGTGGGAGCCTGCTCGGGCACAATGGTGAACTTGGTCGGTCTTGGTTTGTCCCGAACAACTGCTGGCCTTTTGAACGCAAAGGCTGCAAACAGAGAAATGGATCGTGGGCAGTGCGTAGCCTGGCTTCTGCGGGAGAACTGGGAGTCTTCTGATCTGCCGAAAGTGTGTATCAATGAAGTCAAGATGGTGCTGGTCGGCAATTAGACGCAGTCGGTGCTGCACGCCGGCCGATCATTTTCGAGTGACACCCCCGTCACCTCGCCCTCGCACCGGGTAGGTTAACAGATAGAGCCCGTTAACCATTCTGTCACGCCAGACGACGAGCCGATCGCCAGCGAGGCAATGCTGTGCGGGCGCTCAACTGCGGGGCCCTCACCCTAACCCTCTCCCAAAGGGAGAGGGGACAGCGACGAACGCGCAAGAGTCCTAATGATTCTGCGGCGAGTCGGAGCGGTTGGCGACCGTGGGAAACGCGCTTACCCGCAGCCGAGCGGCGCCAAGCGGGATGAGCGTCACGGTTTCTTCGGGCTGGTCGGTCTTCACCGGGCTCTGCGGCAGCGCCTCGATCAGCCCGTTCTCGTCGAGTTTCCAGGTCGGAATCTTGCGGGCCTTCACACGCAGCTCGATCGGCGCCGCGTCCGGCGTGAAGGGCTGCGACGCGAGCGGGCCCGGCCGACGAACCAGCTCGACCGGCTGCCAAGACGCCACCGAGTCGACCACCAGCCCATAGTTCCACGGCGTCGTCGGAAAGACTTCCCACTCGGGCCAGGCGTCTGTTCCGCCGCTCCGCGTCCAACGCTCGCCGATCTTCAGCGAGAACTCCAACGGGCCGTAGGAAACCGACACGGCGTCCTTGTTCTTCGCCCATTTCTTCATGGCCGTCCGCATCGGCAGTTCGAGCGTCAGCCGGTCGCCGTCGCTCCAAGTGCGATCAACGACAAGATACGAGAGCGGCTTTGCTTCGACCGGCAACGGCCGATCGTTCACTTTCAGCGTAGCCTTGCTGACCCAGCCCGGCAGCCGCAAGTAGAGCGGGAATCGGACCGCTTTGGCGGCGGAGAGTTTCAGCGAAATCGTATCGCCGAACGGGTAATCCGTCTCTTCGACGATGCGGACTTGCGTCGGGCTCTTCTCCGAGCCAACATTCGCCACGACTTCCGAAGCCGCATAGAGCGACGCGCAAAGCCCGGCGTCCGACGTGGCCAGCCAAAGCTCCTCGGCGTAATAAGGCCAGCCCATCCCGTGGTTGTGCTGGCAGCAGCGGAACTTGTGCGGGCTGTAGGAAAGCATGTCGCCCTGGTTGCCGATTTCGGGCGCCTTGCTGCGGCGGTCCAGTTGGACCATGTTCGCCCCGGTCAGGTAGTGCAGCCCCTTGAGGTCCGGCGTCATCGCAGCCGGCAACGTGTTGAAGGCGAGTTGCTCGCAACGATCGGCCCAGATCGGATTGCCTGAGATCCGCTCGAGCATCTGGAAGCTGTGCATGAACTCGACGATGCCGCATGTCTCGAAGCCTTGGTGCGGATCGGTGTGGCCGGGGCGCGAGACTTCGTCGCCGGCCAGGCCGCCGCCCGGGAACTGGCCATAGATTCCCATCGCCCGTTGGTAGTTTTGCTCGACGGCGTCCAGGAGCCGCGGTTGCCGGGCCTGCATCCAGTACTCGGCCGGCTCGCGGAACGCCTCGGCGAAGTTGACGTTGTGCAATTGCGGGTCGGGGATGCCGCGGGTCCAATCGGCGGTCCAGTCGGCCATGTTCTCATGGATCTTCCGCGCCAGGTCCAAGAGCCACTTCTCGCCGGTGCGGTTGTAAAGCCAATAGATGCTCTCAAGGTTGTCGCCGAACCGGATTCGCGGCCAGTAGCCGGCGCCAAAGGTCTTCGGCGGCAGCGTGTTCTGCCAGCGGGCGTAGCTCAACATGAACTTGAGCACTCGCGGGTCGCTGGAGTACTCGTAATACGACTGCATCGCGTTCAAGACCGGCATGTGAGGCCACATGTCCGGGTTGCGTGTGCCCTCGAGCTCGGTCTTCTTCGCCGTGGGGCCAAACCAGCCGTCGGCCTGCTGAGCGGCCATGATTGCCTCGATCCACCGCCGCGTCTGGGCGATGATCTTCTCATCGTGAAGGACGTAGCCGAGATCGCCGTAGCCCTTCAGCCAGTAGGGCAGTTCCTCCCACCCGCTGTTCCCCTTCGGATTGACCCAGCCGTTGCCTTCCCATTTCAGGAAGGTGGAGATTTCGGCCAGACGGCCGTGCATGCCGTGGGCCTGAAGCTCGAGCTGGTGACGCAGCCAGCCGCGAGGCGTTACCGAGCCCGCCGGCAGCCGGGTCAGCGGAACCGGCGTCAGTGGAGACCGGTTGAAGCTCTGCGATGCGGGCCTGTCGGCGGCCGGGGGCGCACTGACGACGGAGATTTTCGCTTCGTCTTTTGCGATTGGCTCCGACGCAAAGACCGCGCTGACCAGCGCGCAACCGATGACCGGCAATAGAAGAAGGGCTTGCCGCATGACAGGGCCTCCGAGGGGCAGAAAGGGGCGGGACGAGCAGCTTCGCCGATTCGCCGGCGACCGTGACGTCAACGCGGAGTCGCGTGCGGACTGGTACGGCGTTTGCTGCTCGATCGTTTCGAGGAACGGCGTGCCCATCATAGCAGATTTGACGCGCCCTGCAACGAGTTGGTCCTCCGTGTGTGGCAAGATTTGCTGGACACCGAATCCATCCGGCCTAGAATAGAGAGTAGTGAAGCACCGGAGAAATGATCCGGGTTCACTGCAAGACCGCGGCAAGAATTGCCGATAGTGTTGGTACACACGAGCTACAGGGAATCGAACTTCTCGCCTAGCATTCCGACGGAGGTGCCAAACATTTTTGCGTGAGCCAAGGTCTTCGAGCGGCTGGTGCAGAAGCACGCCTGACCTTCGCTCGTCTCGCAGCGACGCATCCAGTCGCAGTCGGCGAGGAGTCCGTACCCGAAACAACCGCCGCGCCGTTCGCCACGAACTACGCGGCGGTTCGCTTTTCTTGGGGCCAAGGACGTTCGTCGTTCCGGCTTTAGCCGGGTCGTCTTCCGCCTAAAGACGCGACTACGAGCGCTTGCAGATGGGTGGCACGTCCCTGAGCTTGCGAAGGGCGTGTCCGTAGTCACACGCCCTTCGCCGGAGGCTCAGAGCGTGCCACCCGTCTCGGCCTTTGGCCGGCTGTTTTCCGCCCAAAGGCGGGACTACGAACGCCTGCAGTGGTTCCCACGGGCGACCGTGAGAACCGAGGTTGAACAGCCGTTCGTAGTTCCGGCTTTAGCCGGTCGTCTTCCCACACGGCGGGACTACGAACGCTTGCAGTCCTTCTCCGCCGGTGTTTGGCGAAGGCTCTCTCCGCCGCAACAAGACGGGCTGACCCAGAAAACCGTGGAACGGTTCTCCAATCCGTCTTTGGACTGAATGGACTGAAGTCTCGAAATTGACGGCGCCTATTATGGCGAGTTTGCGAAGGCTGGGTGGCACGTCCCTGAGCTTGCGAAGGGCGTGTCCGTAGTCACACGCCCTTCGCCGGAGGCTCAGAGCGTGCCACCCGTCTCGGCCTTTGGCCGGCTGTTTTCCGCCCAAAGGCGGGACCACGAGCGCTTGCAGTGGTTCCCACGGGCGACCGTGAGAACCGAGGTTGAACAGCCGTTCGTAGTTGCGGCTTTAGCCGGTCGTCTTCCGCCTAAAGGCGGGACTACGAACGCGATGGCATCCATCGAATCATGAGTGAAGAGGACTAGTTCTTCTTCTTCGTCGGTGGATTGACGAACCGCAACGAGTCGGCCAGTTGCTTGTCCGCGTCGGCGAACTTCTCCACGTACTCTTGCTCGATCGTGAACGTTAGCGCGGCCTGGCGGCCTTGCTGATCGGCGACGTGGTAGTAGATCCAACGAACAGGAATGTCCGTCGCCTTGGCGTCGCTCGACTTGGCGTCGCTCGACTTGGCGTCGCTCGACTTGGAATCCGCCGGCTTCGCCTCAATCGACTTGCTCTGAACGTGGCCACCGACGACCACCCGGAGAACGCGGTTCTTGGCCTCGTTGCCCGACTCGCTGGCTTCGATGAAGGTCCCGAAATGCTCGCCGAGCGCCTTGCGGATGTCCGCTTGGAAGTCCTCCAGGGAGACGAGTTTGCTCGGGTCGCGGCGGACCAGCGACGACACGTTGCACTGCCCCAACATTGCGCCGCCGTCAATCCGTTTCAGAACGGCCATGTCGCGATGGTCGCTGCCGGCAAACCATTGACGGTCGTGGCCGAGTCGCCAGTGGTTGCCTGCCGGCTCGTAGGCCAATCGCATCAGCTCGGCGTTCGGCTCCAATTGCTTCACGTCAATCTTCGCCTCGGTCAACTCGGGTGATGGTTCTTGAGGCGTGACGGTCGTCTGCAGCCGCACGATCAACTCGAAGCCGTCGGCCACTTGGCTCATCTCTCGATTCTCTTTGCTGATCAAGGCGAACCAATCGATGCGATTGCTGCGGCGGTCGAAGCGATACTTGCCCTTCAGCGTGATGCGGGTGGACGTATCGTTAACGGCGCCCTCGACCTGCCCGGCCAGTTCGATCCGGGCCACGGCGTCGGTCACTTCGGTCAACGTGCATTGGACATCGCAACGGGTGGTCGAGTCGAGACCCAGCAAGGCGGCCATTGCCTTGGCCGCCGGGTTCCACGTCTGTCCGACGGCCACCGTGTCTGCGGGCAGGAGACGATCCAAAACCAGGCTGTTGCCAAGCACGTCGATTGCCTCGAGTTCCTCGCGATGCAACGGTCCCTGCAACGCGAAGACCGTCGCGGTGGGCAGATCGACTGCCACACCGACGAGCCGCCGCTCGGGAGAAAGCGTCGATCGCAGCGAGTCGTCCTTGAACTTCACCACCGACTCGGCCTTCTCGTAGCGCCGCGCCGCGCGGAGATGATCGCCGTCGGCTGCCAACGTCAGTTCCTGATAGCTGAGCCGATCGGCGCCGCTCATGTGAGTTCGCTGCAGTTGCTTGCCGTCGGTGCGCTCTTTCAGATCGCCGGCCACTTCCAGCAGAACGACGACGTGATCGGTCTGGCCCGCTATCCGGCCGCTGTGCAGCGTGTAGCTGGGCTTGGCCGGATCCGCCCCGACCAACATCGTGGCG
>JBDKUC010000381.1:0-9944 GCA_039679885.1 Thermoguttaceae bacterium
GCAGGACGCCCGTCAACGGGCGTGACAGGCGAGCCTGATTGCAGGAAGGCGGTCACGCCAGCAAACCCGTGCTAAAGCACGGGCCTAAAACCGCCTGCGGCGGAAATGCCCGTGAACGGGCATGTGAGTATGCATGTCGTTCTCGAATGCTCACAAAAGTGCAACTTGCACGCGCATGGCGCCCACAAGTCACGATTTGTTACTAGCGAAGCAGTCGCACGAGCCACGACACGGCGAGCGCCGCCCCGGCGAGCGCCAGCGGAGTGAGCAAAAACAGGGCCATCGGCCACCGGACGCTTGCCGGCTCGGACGCGTCGGGCGGCTCCGCTGAGGGGTGATCGCCCGCCGATGATTCGTTGCTAGTTAGTGGCGGCGCGGTCAACGGTCGGACGGCCTGGGCGATCACCGGCGGCGCTGCCGGTCGCAGGAATGGCGACATCCTTGCGATCACCTCCGCGGCCGAGCCAATCCGATTGGCCGGCTCTTTGGCCATCATGTCGGCCATCGCCTCGACGAAATCCGGATCGAGCGAGGGGTTCAGCCGCCGCGGATCCAACGGGCGGTACTCGCAGTGCGCCCGGGCCTTGTCCGCCGTGCTACCGCCGGGAAATGGCACCTTTCCGGTCACCGCGTAATAGAGAGTGCAGCCGAGGGAATAGACGTCCCACAAGGGGGTCGGCGTTCGAGGATCGCGAACCTGGTCGGGCGAGAGGTAGTCGGCCGTGCCGACGATCTTGCCGTATCGGGGATCCTCTTCCGCCGCGTTGCCGAGCCGTCCAAAGAGCCCCAGATCGGAAAGCTTGGCTTCTCCACTGGGCGAGACGAGCACATTCGCCGGCTTCACGTCCCGGTGAATGATCCCTTGGGCGTGGGCGTAGGCCAGCCCTTCGGCCACCTGGGAGACGATCGAGGCGGCAACGTGCGTCTCGAGCGGACCTCGCTCTCGAATCAGTCGGCGAAGGTCCATTCCGGGCACGAACTCGGTCACCAGGTAATAGACGTTGCCGTCCAGCCCAGCGTCGAGTGCCGCAACCAGGCGGGGATGGTCGAGCCGGGCCAGCGCGCGGATTTCGCGAGTGAAGTTTTCGACGGCCTCGGGCGTTGACTTGTCACGGGGCAGCACCTTCACGGCCACGATCCGCCCCATCTTGCCATGCTGGGCCTTGAAGACCTGGCCCATGGCCCCGCAGCCGATCGAGTCGAGCATCAGGTACGGGCCCAGCGTGAACTTTGTGCGGCCGTCGAGCAGTTGTCTCGCCTGCCAAGCGTTGAGCTGCCCCAACTCGATCAGCCGATCGGCAAGCTGCCGGTCGCTCGGGGCGGCAGCGGTGTCCGGCTCGTCCGACTGGGACCAGCGCACGCCCGCTCGCGCTGCGTCAATCTGCTCCTGCGTCAGCAGGCCGCTCAGGACGGCGCACCGCTCAAACGTCGATCGTTCCGGGTGGTTCAACAGCAGTGGGCTCCCCGACCGCAACGGGCCGCTTTTTTGAGCATACCAGCACCGGCGTCCACGATCCAGTAGCCGCCAGGACGACACAGGACGAGACAGGACGACTGCAAAGTAGTTCGTAGTTCCGGCTTTAGCCGGTCATTTTCCGCCTAAAGGCGGGACTACGAACGCCTGCAACGGACTTTGCAGTCCGCCGCCAGGACGAGACAGGCTGCAAAGTCGTTATTGTACTCTTCACGCTCCGCGTGAAGCCGGGTCACGCGCAGGCCGCATCGCGCCCGTTTCCTCACGCGGAGCGTGAGGAGTACATTCCGGACTATGACGGTGCGATAGCTCGGGCCATCGGGCCCGTCAGAACGCAAATCCCACCTTGAGGCCCAGCGTCGTCAACTGAGACGCGGGGTAGTAGAACATGCCGCCTCCGGAATGGACGGACTCCGAATGCCCCCACGCGAATCCCTCGAAGCACGCCGAGACGATCAACGACTTGCGGCGGAATCCGGCCTCGATCTGGCCGGTGATGTCGAACGTCGGGTAGCAGGCGGGCGAGTTCAACAACGAGTCATGCTCGAAGGTGAAGGCCGTGCCTCCGAGGCGGCCGGAGACGAACGGCTCGAAGCAATCGCCAAGCGTCCATCGCTTTTCGAGCCCAATGTAGGGATAGATCGTCCACCAAGTCTCCTGGAGACCGACGAAATAGCTGCCGTCGAGCGCCGTACCATCCTTAATGTCTCGGATCCAGGCACGCGTGCCCACGCCGGCGAAGAACTCCAACGGCGGCTGGCCGACCGCCTCGATCGGCCACAGGAACTCCGCCTCGCCCCGGATGCCCAGGTTGGTGACGCTCGAATCGGCGTCTCCCCAGGCCGGCCCGCGCTGCACGTAGGTCGCGTTTCCACCGAACAGTTCGAGGCGGAATCGCTCGCGGCCGACGCGATGTCCGTAGCCGACGGTGTAGAGCAGTCCATCCTCGTCGTTGGTGTTGATCTTGTCGGTGTCTTGCTGGCCGAAGTGATAATAGTCGAACCGCGCATACCAGGCCGACTCGTTGGGATACTCGCAGCTCAAAAGTCGCGGGCTGTCGATCTGCGTGGCGCCGTCGGGGCCGGGCGTGTCGAACTGACCAGCCGCCGACTGGTATTCCTGCCCGTAGCGCGGTGCGACGTCCGCCGGCGTCGCCACCTCGCCGGCCGCCGGCTTCTGCTGCCGATATCCCGGCGCGAGGCCCGCATAGCCAACCACGGTGACGTCGCCGGCCGATGCCCGGCCGACGCCGATAATGGCCGCGACGGCGAGAAACATGCTGAGCACCGTCGTCTGCGTCTGGTTCATCGCAACCCCACCCTGCGCACCATGCTTAGCCGGTGTAACAGAATCGTGTGACCAAAAGGCCGTTAGACCGACACTAAACCTGCCTCTAAACTGGACGGACTAGGAAGTCCATCCTACGGGACAATTTCGCCACTTGTCGTGCGACGGCTCCTTAAAAGCACAATCCGAGTTTCAATCCAATGGTCATCATGCGTGAGTCGGGCTGGTAGAGGCCGCGGGCGACGGCCGATTCCTGCCAGGTCATCGACTCGAAAAAGGCGGACCCGATCAGCGGCCCGTAGCGCAACCCAAGCTCGATCTGACTCGTCATGTTAGCGCTTGGGAATAGCGGGGCCGGATCGATGTAGCCGATCGCATTGCCGTCCGAGTCCTTGGCGATCGTCACCAGCGAGGGCATCACATACGTTACGGCGGTGACGCCCAGTCGGGCGGAAAGGAAGACCTCCTCGCCGCCATCGAGCAGCCATTTCTTCTCGAGTCCGACGTACGGGTAGATCGTCCACCACGTCTCCTGATAGCCCTCGGCATAGTCCGTGCGGTTGCCGACGATGGTGCCATCGCGGAGATCGCGGATCCAGATCCGCGTTCCGAGCCCCGCGACCAGACTGGTCGAGGCCGCCGGCCGGATGTCGAAGTCCCAGACCCACTCCGCCTCGCCGCGGGCGCCGATGTAGGCCGTCGTCGATTCGACCGGCGCGCCGCTTTGCGTGGCGCCGCTATAATCCACGACGCCATCGAAGAGCTCGAGGCGGAAACGTTTGGAGCCCAAACGCCGCTGATAGCCGAACGTGTAGAGCGTGCCGGACTCGTCGAGGAGCCGGTCGCCTCCGTTCTGCTCGTTCCAGGAGAAGTAGTCGAAGCGGGTGTACCAGGTTGCTTCGACCGAATGCTCGCAATAGATTAGCGGCGGAGGCGGGGTCGGATCGCCCGACTCGAGAAACGGCTGTGTTGGGCCGAGAGCCGCGGGACCGACCTCCTGGCCGATCGCTGCTTGAGCGGCGAACGCGCCGAGGACTGCCAATGCAGCGCACGATATCCCAAAAGACGCCTGCCCCATTGCCCCCCCTTGCCGCGCGGCATCGATTAGCCGCCGCGCGACCCCATTCTTTGTTTCGGCTTTGCGGCCTAGGCAAGGAAAGCAGAAGTGGGTAACTTTTTCGGTCTTGCCGGAATTGACGGTCAGCGAAGATTTGTCGATTCGCGGCAGAGGCCTTGCAAGAAACGCGAAAGGCCATTGGACGCCAGGACTTAGGCCGTTCGTAGTTCCGGCTTCAGCCGGTGCTGAAATCGCCGCCACAAGGCGGAACGACGCGAAACTTTCAACCGGCGCTAATGCGCCCATCGCGCCCCAGCCGCACAACGTTCGCGGCCGACACGCCGCGACGGATCGTCTCGGCGGCCAGGTTGAACCAGACCTCGCAGCGGTCCAACACGGCGCTGTCGGCCGTGGCGACGACGACGCCCGACTGAGCGACCAACGTGCGGTCAGGGTCGGCAACCAACTCGACCTGCCACGGCCAGCCCCGCGCGGCCGCCAGCCGTTCGATGATCGTCTTCAGCCGCCCGCTGTTCGACACCGGCCGATCCAAGAGCCAACGCGTCTGGGCCACCGCCGCCCCGGCCAGCGTCTGACCGATCAGTTCCAGGGCGGGCAACGTCTCAGCCACGCGGCGATAGCTGCCGTGCATACTGGCCATGTCGCGCCAGGCGCCCTCGCGGCCGACGAGAATGATGCCGCCGGCCAAGGCCGCCTCGACGGTCGTCAACACGTTGTAGCCGTCAAGGAACACCGTCGCCCCAGCCAATCTCGCCACTGGCGTTTCATGCTGGCTGCGCCGGAGGACGTCGGCGTGCGAGCAGCAACATCGGCTGACGGCGATTCGCTGCCGCGCGACCAGCGAGTAGCGGTCGCCCACCAATTTCAGCCCCGAATCGTGGGCGTATCCGCGGTCCAATAGCCAGCAGAAGTCGGCCGCCGCCGCTCGCAAGACGGGCAATGCCTCGACGCCGAAGAGCCGGCCATCCTCCGGGTGCGGACCGCGATGAGTGCGACGATCAGGCATGGAAGAGCGATCAGCGGTCAGCAGGCGGCGATCAGCGGTCACCGATCAGCTTTGCTGAAAGCAGAAAGCAGAAAGCAGACAACTGATAACTGACAACTGATAACTGACAACTGATAACTGATAACTGATAACTGACAACTGACAACTGATGACTGATGACTGATGACTGATGACTGATAACTGACAACTGATGACTGATGACTGATGACTGACAACTCACTTCTTTCGCTCGTACGTTCCCATCAACTCGCCCTCGGCCAGCACGTGGCCGCGAATCTTGGCGAGCACGGCTTTCTTGTCCAAGCCGGGAGCGGCGTCGACGGTCGTATCGAGCGCGTACACCTTGAAATGGTAGTGATGAACGCCGTGGCCAGGCGGAGGCATCGGGCCGCGATAGCCGATGTTCTCGCCTGCCGGCCAGGAGTTCTTCCCCTGCACCGCGCCGGCCGGATCGCTCGGCTTGTCCTTTCGGGCAACCCCCTCTGGCAGACTCGTGACGGTAGCCGGAATCTTGTAGATGACCCAGTGAACCCAAGGCTCGGCGACCGGCGCGTCGGGGTCGTCGCAAATCAGCACGAGTTCCTTGGCGCCGGCCGGCACGTTCGCCCAAGCCAGCGGGGGGGAGACATCGGCCCCCTCACCCGTGTACTTCTTCGGAATCGGCTGCCCCTGAACGAACGCGCTACTGGTCACTTGAATCGCCATGTGCTTCACTCCTTCCCCATAGCCCGCTGGGCTGACCATCGCCGCCACGGCCAACGCGAGGCCGATGCGGGGCAAAACGGTAAGCGACGAAATCGGTTTCATGGTCGGACGGCTTCCCGGCCATTTTATACGCTCGTCTCCGGCTGAACAGCCCGGCCAAGCGGGGGCTCCAGGCGGACTGCAGAGTCCGTTGCAGGCGTTCGTAGTTCCGCCTTTAGGCGGCAAATGACCGGCTAAAGCCGGAACTACGAACAACTTTGCAGTCGTCCTGGCGGGGCTCTCCGCGATGGTTTCGGGCCGGCGTCAGCGGCCATGGCGCGGAAAAACGCGGCAGAAGTCTCGGGGGCTCTTCCGTTGCGTGCCTGGAGTGCCACTTGTCTCGTCGTTGTAAGCGGCTTGGAATCAATGGTTTCCGCCGTCGGATGTCGTGTTCGCGCGAGGTCTTTTGGGGTCGGCTTTCGAGCCGCCGTTCGGCCGGAGCGCGTCGAGCGTGAGGCCGCGAATTGTCGCTGCTGTCTGGCTGCCCAGGCGACGCCGGCCGGCCTTGACGCTCCGCCAAAACTCCATCATACTGATTGGCACTGAACGGCGAAAAAGCCGTGGCCACGCCGGAGTGGCGGAATGGCAGACGCGCTGGACTCAAAATCCAGTATGGGCAACCATGTGTGGGTTCAACTCCCACCTCCGGTACTCGAAGCGAATCAAGGACTTACGGCGATTGGTCGTGGGTCCTTCTTCTTTTTGGGGCAGGAGATGCTGGCCTTGCGGAGATCGGCATCGTTGTCGAGTCGGATGCTTGATTCTCCCTCCTATTCTTGCGTTTTCGCCGCTACCTCCGGGCCCGGTGCAGCCTTCCGGATTGGCAGGCAAAGGGAGCGGGCGTGATGCGCGACGTGGATGAACTGTTCGCCGCGTTGGGGCGGAGCAAGTTTCGGAGCCGGTTTCGGCTGGGGGCGAACGAGAGGGCGTATCTGGACCAGAAGACCCTGCCTGTCGTCTTGGAGCACGGACGGCGGTTCATCGCGGAACGGCTGGCCGCGGCGAGGCCGAAAAACGACGGCCGGCAGACGCCCATGCGAGGGCATCCCATCTTCGTCGGCCAGCACGCGACGGCCACCTGCTGCCGCGGCTGTCTGGCCAAATGGCACCGCATTCCCGAGGGGCGGCCCCTGACGCAGGAAGAGATCGACTACACCGTCGCCGTGCTCGGACGCTGGCTGGAAGGGCGGACGAGCGTCTGAGGCATGTTCCGCCGCTTCGGCCGCTCGTGACTGGCTTCACGCGGAGCGCGAAGAGTACATGATATGACCGGCTTCACGGGGAGCGTGAAGAGTACAATGCGGCCCGATCAGGCGATCTCGGACACGCCCTGGTCGCCGATCGCCGCGATGTCGCTGGCAGGAACCATCGACGTTCTGCGGTCGATTTCGTCGGCCGTTCGCGGGCTGGCGAGTTCGGCCAGCACACCGACCAAGCGGTCGATTTGTTCTCTCGTATGGTTCGCGTTCATGCTGAACCGGAGCCGGCTTTGATTCCTCGGCACGGCCGGAAAGACGATGGCGTCGACATGAAAACCGGCGTCATCCAAACGCCGCGAGACTTGCAGGCACCGGTCTTCATTGCCGATCCAGACGGGAACGATCGGCGTTTCGCGAGACAACAGCCGAAAGCCCAGGTCGTCCATGGCCTGGATGAAGTAGCGTTGGTTCGCCCAGAGCCGCTCGCGTCGCTGGGGTTCGTCATGAACCATGTCGATGGCCTCGGACACCGCAAACGCCTGATCCGGCGGCAAAGTCGACGTGAATCCGTAGGCGCTGCAGGTGAGACGCAGGACCTCGACGACCCAGCTTTCGGCGGCGATGAATCCGCCGATTGCGCCGTAGGCTTTGCTGAGCGTGCCCATGCAGATCAGCCGAGGGCTATCCAGGCCGAAGTACTCGGTGGCGCCAGCGCCGGTGCGGCCGAGTACGCCCGTGCCGTGGGCGTCGTCGACGTAGACCATCGCATCGTAGCGATCGGCCAGATCGAGCATGTCGGGCAAGGGGGCGATGTCGCCGTCCTGGCTGAAGACGCCGTCGGTGACGATGATTTTCGTGTTGGCGTCGCTGTTCTTGAGTTGGCTTTCGAGATGGTTCATATCGCAGTGGCGATAGACGGCCTTCTCGGCGCCGGACATGCGGATGCCCTCGCGAATGCTGATGTGATTCAGTTCATCGGTGAAGTACGCGTAGCGATAGCGTCTTGTGGGGCGAAAGCCGTAGAATCGCACGGTCACGGCGGAATTGGGCAACGTCGACAAGACGCCCAGGTTCGTCAGGTAGCCGGTCGCCAAGAGCATGGCGGAGTCTTTGCCCTTCAGCGTGGCGAGCTTGGCCTCCAAATCGCGGTAAATGGCCAGATCGCCGCCGAGCAAACGGGACTCGCAATTGCCGACGCCATACCGCTCCAAGCCATGCCGCGCGGCTTGAATGAGACGCGGGCTCGTTGCCAAGCCAAGATAGTTGTTGGTGCTGAACGAGATCAACCGCCGGCCATCGCGCGCGAACGTCGGCTCGGGAAGGCTATCGACCGTGGAAAAGCGACCGCGGATCGTTTCCATCCAGGCATGCAATTCTTTGAACTCTCGCAACGGCCAAGCTCCTTCGCATGTACGGCAATCCTCCTAGCAAACGGGTACGAGGAAATTCGCCAGCACCGGGGATCAGCATTAGCACCGAAGTAATCCCCCAGTATAACGGCCTTCGTCGCGGTCGTCAATCAGCCCGCGCTTCCGGGGGAAACGGTGGGAAGTCGGTCGCAGTCGTTCGTCGTCCCGCCTTCAGGCGGAAGATGACCGGGTGAAGCCGTTCGTAGTTCCGGCTTTGCCCGGAATGACGAGTGAAATCGCCGCCTAAAGGCGGGACTACGAACAGCCCATCGCTATGCGAAATCTCAGCAAGTCCGCTAGTGTTCGGAACCAATGGGCGTTGCTGGCCGCGGCAACCCGTCGAGCGGCCGCACCCAAATGTTGCGAAAACGGACCGCCGAGTGATGGCATTGCAGCAGGATCGGCCCGGTCGTTTCACGCGAATCATAGGTGGCGACGAGCCGGTGCTTCGTCGGGCCGAGCGATGCCGTGCGGTCCTGCACGAGAACGCCGTTCCAGAGGACCGTGAAAAGGGCCGGCCGCTTCAATCGCTCGCCGTCGAATTGCGGCGCCCGGAAAATGATGTCGTAGCTTTGCCATTGGCCGGGCTTGCGCGAGGCGTTCACCAGCGGCGGCGTCTGGCCGTAGATCGCGCCGGCGAGGCCGTCGGCGTAGATCTGGTGGGCGTGCGACTCGATGATTTGCAGCTCGTACCGGCCAAGAAAGAAGACGCCGCTGTTGCCCCAGTTCATGGCGTCGGCGTCGGGCTTGGCCGGCGCGGCCCATTCGACGTGGAGTTGGCAGTCGCCGAAGTGCCGCCGGGTGCGAAGCTCGCCGGTCTTGAGAATGTTGATCGTTCCCTGCTCGACGCCCTTCGGATCGCCGCCCACCCATTGGCTCAGGTCTTTGCCGTCGAAGAGGACAATCGCGTCGGACGGCGGCGTGGCGGTCGATTCGCCCGGCGCGACCTTCGGCGGCTGCGGTCGCTGCCGGTCATGGACCCGCCAAGGCGAGCCGGGCAGTCGCGGCGTGTCGATATAGCCGAGCCCATCGTCCGAGAATGCGACGGACGCCGAGAGGGCGAAAATCACTGCAAAGCTGGCCGCATGGGCAATCGCGGCCGAACGGTGGATAAGAGAATGAGCCATCACTTGCGGTCTCCTGCTAAAGGGTCGCGTCAAAGCATGCCCACGACAAGCGTGGGGCATGGCACCCCATTCCGCTACTGTTATCGGTCGGCACGGGCTTCAGACGTTGCGTTCATGCAGCAATCGGCCGGGCACTCGTCGGGCCAGGGACCGAGCGAGCCGAGGGCCAATCGCGGCGACGCCGGGTCGAGCCGCTCGCAGATTAGCTCGCGGATCATGCGGACCAGCCGCGGGTGGCTGCCGACGGCCGGGGCGCGCACCATGTGAATCCCCAGTTCGTCGCAACGCTCGGCCGCCTCGACGTCGAGGTCGTAAACCGTTTCCATGCAATCCAGCAGGAACCCGATCGGGGCGATGACAACGCTGCCAACGCCCGCTTGATGCAGTTGGCCGAGCCGATCTTGGATGTCGGGGCCGAGCCAAGGTTGCTGGGTCGGGCCGCTTCGACTTTGGAAGGCGAGTTCCCACGCATTGGGCACTGAAGCGCCCAGCCCTCGTTCGCGGAGGCGGTCAACGACCAGAGCGCAGGCTTCGCGGAGCTGTGCGACGTAGGGCGACTGCTCGGCCATTGCGGTGGGAATGCTGTGCGCGGTGAAGATCAGGCGAACGTCGTTCCGGTG
>JBDKUC010000079.1:0-2228 GCA_039679885.1 Thermoguttaceae bacterium
GCAGGACGCCCGTCAACGGGCGTGACAGGCGAGCCTGATTGCAGGAAGGCGGTCACGCCAGCAAACCCGTGCTAAAGCACGGGCCTAAAACCGCCTGCGGCGGAAATGCCCGTGAACGGGCATGTGAATATGTATGTCATTCTCGAATGCTCGCCATAAAAATCACAACGCACAACTTTCCCCCGGCGAACAGGCGCAGATTCTTCGACCTTGTCTCTCCGCCCGGAACGCATTACCATACGAAGGTCGCTTGATGAAGCCCCCTTTTTTAGGAATTCTCGATGGTTCAACGAACTTCGTTCGTTTCGTGGCGCTGGCTGCTGGTGTTGGCGTCGATCGTAGCCCTTTCCCCTGCGGCGTTCAGTGGTCCGACCCAAGGCACCGACGACAGCCGGATCGCCCGGGCGGTCGCCGCGCTCGTTCAGCGTGATCACGTCTCTCACCACCCCCTCGATCGGGAGATCTCGGAGCGGTGCCTGACGACGTTTCTGAAAGAATTGGACGGAAAGAAAGTCTTCTTCTATCAGTCGGACGTCGACGGGTTCATGCTTCAAAAGGACACGTTGTGCGAAGCGATTCGCCGCGGCGACATGAAATTCGCCTACCAGGTGTTCCAGACCCTGTTGCAGAGGATCGATGAGCGGGTGCGGATGGTCGATCAGATTCTGGCCGGCCCGTTGGACTTCAGCAACGACGATCAGGTTCTGAAAGACGGCAAGCTGGCCCATTACGCCCGCACTCCCGAGGAGGCGTACGAACGTTGGCGGCAGCAGATCAAGCTCGACCTGTTGGTCTTGAAGACCTCGGACAAGGCAGAGCGTAAAGAGGGGAAGGAAGCTCGCGACAAGCTGACCCGCCGTTACCACAGCCTCGCCAAGCGGCTTGGGCAGACCAGCGGCGACGAGCTTCTGGAGCTTTATCTGAACGCATTCACGACCTCGTTCGACCCGCACACCGACTACATGTCGCCCGACACCTTGCGCGACTTCAACATCGCAATGGGGCTCAACCTCGAGGGCATCGGCGCTTCGCTGATGAGCGACGACGGCTACACGGTCGTCAAAAAGATCATCCCCGGCGGCGCGTTGGACAAGATGAACAACGACCTGACCAAAGCCGACAAGAAGGCCGGCATCAACCTCGATGACAAGATCGTCGGCGTCGGCGAAGGAGACGCGGGCCCGATGGTGGACGTCGTCGACATGAAAATCCGCGACGTCGTCAAGCTGATCCGGGGAAAACCCGGCACCTTCGTCCGCCTCGAAGTCATCCCCGGCAACGGCCGCCCGCGGCAGGTCTACAAGCTCGCACGCGAGAAGATCGAACTGAAGGACAGCGAAGCGCAGGGCAAGGTGTTTGACGTGGGCCGGCGGGCCGACGGCGCGCCCTATCGGGTTGGCATCATCAATCTGCCCAGCTTCTACCGCGACATGGCGGGCGAGCGGAGCCGGCTGGCCAATTTCCGCAGCACGACGCGCGACGTCCGCATGATCCTCGACGACTTCGGCCGCCGCGGCGTCGATGCCGTTGTGGTCGATCTGCGCGACAACGGCGGCGGTTCGCTCACCGAAGCCATCAGCCTGACGGGCCTCTTCATCAAGGACGGCCCGGTCGTCCAGGTGAAGGACTCGAACGGCGTGGTGAAGCCGCTCTACGATCCGGATTCGGACATCGTCTGGTCCGGCCCGCTGGTCGTGATGATTAGCAAGTTCAGCGCGAGCGCCAGCGAGATTTTCGCCGGCGCGATCCAGGACTACGGCCGAGGGCTGATCGTCGGCGATCATTCGACGCACGGCAAGGGCACCGTTCAGGAACTCAAGGACGTCGGGCACGAATTGCTCGACATCTTCAACGGCCCTTCGCTCGGCGCGTTGAAGATCACGACGCAGCAGTTCTATCGCCCCGACGGCGACAGCACCCAAAAGCGCGGCGTGGTGGCCGACATCGAGCTTCCGTCGCTGACGGATCATCTGGAAGGGGTCGCCGAGTCCGACCTCGACTATCATCTGCCGTTCGACAAGGTCGATCCGGCGCCGTTCCAACGGTTCGACGACGTCAATCCGACGATCTGCGACCAGATCCGCCGGTTCTCGCAGCAGCGGATTCAGGCCGCGAAGGACTTCCAGAAAGCGGAACGAAACATCGCCCGCTACAAGGAGTTCAAGGCCAAGAAGTATCAGACGCTCAACGAGGAGAAGTTCGTCAAGGAGCGTGCTGAGATGAACGCC
>JBDKUC010000130.1:0-16164 GCA_039679885.1 Thermoguttaceae bacterium
AGTGCCCAGTAGCAGGGCCCCAGCGATCGACGCCGCCGTCGCCGCCGACGACCCGGCCGCGATCATCTTCACCACCGGCAGCACCGGTTCACCGAAGGGCGTCCTCTTCACCCACGGCAATTTCGACGCCCAGGCCGAACAGATCCGCGATTTCTATCAAATCCAACCCGGCGAAGTCGACATCCCCTGCTTTCCGCTCTTCGGCCTGTTCAATGCCGCGATGGGCGTCACGGCGGTGATTCCCGACATGGATCCGTCGCGCCCTGCCCAGGCCGATCCGGCGAAGATCATCGAGGCGGCGCGCGACTGGAATGCGACGCAGGCGTTCGGCTCTCCGGCCGTCTGGGATCGCGTCGGCCGGTACTGCGAGACGCGCAAGGTCGAGATGCCGACCGTTCGCCGCGTCCTCTCGGCCGGCGCCCCGATCCCGGCCGAAGTGCTTCGCCGCATGAAGAATTGCATCCATCCCGAGGGCGACGTGCATACGCCCTACGGCGCCACCGAGGCCCTGCCGGTCGCCTCCATCGCCGCCAGCGAGGTGCTGGGGACGGGGGCTGAAGGCACCGTCACGCAGACTCGCCTGGGACGCGGCGTCTGCGTGGGGCGGCGATTCCGCGACGTGCGTTGGAAAGTCGTTCGCATCGTCGAAGGGCCAATCCGTTCGATCGACGACGCCGTGGAACTGCCCGCCGGCGAAATCGGCGAGCTGATCGTCCAAGGCCCGCAGGTCACTCGCCGCTACGTCACGCGGCTTGATGCGAATCCGCTGGCGAAGATCGCCGATCCGTCCGGCCTCTGGCACCGCATGGGCGACTCGGGCTACCTCGACGCGGAGGAGCGATTCTGGTTCTGCGGCCGCGTCGCCCACCGCGTCCTCACCGCCGACGGGCCGATGTACACCGTTTGCTGCGAAGCCATCTTCAATCAGCACCCACAAGTCCGCCGCAGCGCGTTGGTCGGCGTTGGCCCGGCGGGCCAGCAGCGGCCCGTGATCGTTGTTGAGCCTTACGCCGCCGGATGGCACGCCCCGAAAGGGCGTGGCTGGCATCGAGGCGAGGCGGGTGACTTACACGCCCTTTCAGAACGCGCCACCCGGGGGGAGAAAGAGCCGCTCATTGCCGAGCTGCGGCAGCTTGGCGCCGGGAACCCGTTGACCGAGCGCATCGGCGATTTCTTGCTGCACCCAGCGCTGCCGGTCGACATCCGCCACAACGCCAAGATCTTCCGCGAGAAGCTGGCCGTCTGGGCCGCAGGGCGGCTGCAGAATCTTTAGGATGCGCTTCCGGCCTCACTGCGCGCATTTGGGTCACGTGTCAATACACTTGGTCATGTGTCGCCGGCACCGCGTCCTCGACGCCAGTGGCTCCCAAACTGCGCACGTCTTGGAAACGGAACCTATTTCATAGTATGGAGTTGCTACCGGAACTAGTATTGCGGATATGGGCCAAACCGTGTACCTTCTTAAAGCGAACCACGCCCACGGGGGGCAGATGGGAGTCTGGAAATGGTCGAAGTTCGATGTGTTGATGAAAAGTCACCCCATCTTGCCCAAATCAGGGGTCTCTGGAGGGAAAATGCTCAATGGCTTGGTTTCTTTCCGGAAGGCGCTTTTGCAGAACGGGCACACGCGGGCCAACTCATTGGCGCATTTTGCGATGATGTATGCGCCGCCTATCTCGTGTACTACACCACAAGCAGCCGCAAAGTACGAATCACACACCTCTGTGTCGGCCACTCTTTCCGCGGCAAACGGTTGGCGCGTTCCTTGATCGACTTCTTGCGCGAGCAAACCAAGAACTATCTTGGGATTGGACTGTATTGCTGTCGGGATTTCGAAGCGTGGAACATCTGGCCAAGACTTGGTTTTGTTTCACTGCACGAGAAGCCAGGGCGTGGCAAATCTCCGCGGACTCTCACCTTTTACTGGCTGGAGCACTCACATCCAACACTCTTTTCATCAATCGACGACATCTCTGATGACAACTGCTTGGATGTAGCCATCGATGCCAACGTTTTCTATGATCTTTCAGAGCCGTCACGGCCCGGAGCGAACGAAACACGTGGGATCATCGCCGATTGGTTGGCACCCTCCATACGGCTCTGCGTGACGCAAGAGTTGAGTAATGAGATAGAACGCAATCCGAATGCGGCAGAACGAACTGCTCAACGTGCTGAGCTTGCACTGTATGACTGCCCAGCCTGTGATACAGATACATTCTTTGCTGTCGAAACAAGACTACGGGCACTTCTGGGTGAACCAACAACAATGCAGGATGCGGGCGACCGGCGACAACTTGCTCGTGCCATTGCCTCCGACATAGGCGTGTTCGTTACGCGAGATTCCGGCCTTCTAGATGCTGCCGATAAGATATACGACGAATACGGTCTCTCCGTGGTTCGCCCCGCTCAGCTTGTTGGCCAGTTTGAAATATTGCGACACGAACGAGAGTTCCAAAGAGCACGACTTGCTGGAACGCACCTAGCAGTAGGGCGAATCTCGAATGTTGATACGGATCTCGCCGACGCATTCCAAAACACACACGCAGGTGAACGTAGACGGCACGTGGAACACAAACTAAACCTTTACTTTTCTCATCCCGACAGATTCACCTGTCACTCGATTACAGATCAGGCTGAGACACCTCTCGCCCTATATGTAATCGACCGCTGCCAATCACCGCACTGCATAACGATTCCCTTTTTTCGTGTTGCCAATGGCACACTTCGTACTCGCCGTGCGGGAACCCTTGCAAATACTTTGCTGACCCACATCGTCCAGAATACCGCACAGCAAAAGGCTGTAATGCTTCATCTAACCGAGGGCGTTATCACACCTCCCGTCGAAGATGCCCTGTCGTCTGCGCGGTTCATTCAAGGGCAAAGCGGGTGGGTCAAGTTTGTTGTCCATACTATTGCCAACTGTTCCGACATTGCGCTACAACTTAAACAAAACTCAATTGCGTCGACTCTTGAAAGTGAAACGACAGCGGAGATCGTCACACTACTCTTAGGTGACACTCTGCAACATGACTGTTCATTAGCCCTCGATATTGAACATCTTCTCTGGCCTGCAAAACTCCGTGATTGCAATATCCCAACGTTCATTGTTCCGATTCGCCCAAGGTGGGCACGAGAACTTTTCGACGCTGGCTTGGCAAACGAAACGTTCTTTGGTGCAAAGGAGGAACTGGCACTGAACCCCAATTCTGTGTACTACAGGCACGTGCTTCCCAGGGGGCTGAAAGGGACGGGGCGTCTTCTTTGGTACGTAAGTGGTGATGACAGGATTCCTGGCACAAAGCGGATTCGAGCGTGTTCACGACTCGATTCGATCGAAATCGGCAAACCGAAGGAAGTGTTCCCACGATACCGCCGATTCGGAATCTTTGAATGGCGTGATGTGCTCGAAATCGCAGGTAATTCACTTGATGGTGAAGTGATGGCGGTAAAATTCTCCGATACTGAATTGTTCCGCACGCCGGTTGGTTTCGAGAAGGCGCGACAAATACTAAAGTGCCAAGGGGCATGGAACAACTTTCAGAGCCCCATACGAATTCCAAATGCCGCATTCGAGGAGCTGTATCGCCAAGGAATGTCGATTTGACCCTAGAGCAGGTGACACGGAGGTCGTCGTGCTTCTGTTATCCATCCGCCCACATTACGTGGAGAAAATATTCGACGGTCGAAAGACCGTTGAGCTTCGAAAACGCGCGCCTAACTGTCCTCCCGGCGAACAGATAGTCATCTATTCCACGATGCCCGAAAAGCTGCTGGTGGGTCTTGTTGAGGTCGAGGACATCGTTGAAGGCAGCCCTGATTCACTATGGCGCCTTGTTGCAGCCCGATCATGTGTGGGACGGCGCCAGTATCGGCAGTATTATGCAATTGCGAATTCAGCAGTCGGCATTTTCATCGGACACCCTCGTCGTTTTCAGAGACCGGTCCCGCTGAATGCGTTGCGAGACAAATGGCGGGGGTTCCACCCTCCACAAAGCCATATCTACCTTTCAGAACAGCAAGCGGAATTCGTCGCAGGACTTGCCTATGCTAAAGCGCGCGGGCACCAGAAATCGGCGGCTACTCTGAAAGCGGCATGATGGCCACTAAAGGTTTGAAGGGCCAAGCATTGGCATAATATCACCCCCCGCCGATCCACATCCCCACCTGGTAGGTCACCAACGCCGCGGTGTAGGCCAGCGCGGTCATGTAGCCGAAGGTGAAGGCCGGCCATCGCCAACTGTTCGTCTCGCGGCGAATCACGGCCAGCGTGGCCGCGCATTGCGCGCATAGGGCGAAGAAGACCATGATCCCCAGCGCGACCGGGACGTTGTAAACCGGCCGGTCCGTGCCATCCCACGTAACGCCGTGAAGCTTCTCGGTCCACTGCTTCGATCGCGAGCCGCCGTCGCCCGGCTGATCGTCCAAGTGGTACATGACCCCGAGGTTCGAGACCACCAGTTCCCGGGCCGGCAGCGAGGCAATCACCGCGCAGCCGATCCGCCAGTCCCAGCCCAGCGGCCGAACGGCCGGCTCGATCACCCGCCCTGCCCTGCCCAGATAGCTGTTGCGTTGTTGCTCCTGATGGGTCGCCTGCGGATCGTGCGGAAAGTAGAGGGCGGCCCAAACCAGGATCGAGACGCCGAGAATCAGCGTCCCGGCCGTGCGAAGGAAGACCCAGCCCCGCTCGGCCATCCGTTCGAGCACCGTCCGCAGCGATGGCATCTTGTAGCTCGGCAGCTCCATCACGAACGGCGGCGTCTGGCCGCGGAGGATCGTTCGCTTAAAGAGCATCGCGAACGCGACCGCCGCAACGATGCCCAGCAGGTAAAGGCCGGCCAACGTCAGCCCTTGCAGGCTCAACAGCCTGCCCCAATAGAATCGCTCCGGGATGAACGCCCCGATCAGCATCGCGTAGATCGGCAGCCGGGCGGAACACGTCAGCAGCGGCGCCACCAGGATCGTCGTCAGCCGGTCGCGTTCGTCCTCGATCACCCGCGCCGCCATGACGCCGGGCACCGCGCAGCCGAACGAACAGAGCAGCGGAATGAACGATTTGCCGCTCAAGCCCACGCGGACCATCAGGCGGTCCATGAGGAACGCCGCCCGGGCCATGTAGCCGCAGTCTTCCAGGATCGCCAAGAAACCGAAGAGGATGAGAATCTGCGGCACGAACGCCAGCACGTTGCCGACGCCGCCAAGCACGCCGGCGACGACGAGGCTCCGCACCGCGCCCTCGGCCAGATGCGCCGTGAGATAATTGGTGGCCGCCGCGGTCAATGCCTCGATTCCTTTTTTCGCCGGCTGCGCCCAGACGAAGACCGACTGGAACACCGCGATCATCACTGCGGCGAAGATCAGCGTGCCCCAGACGCGGTGGGTCAGCACCCGGTCGATGCGGTCCGAGTTCGTCGGCCGGTAGTGGCCCGGCTCGGTGACGATCCCGTCGAGCACCTGGCGGGCCCAGTCATATCGCGCCGTCGTTTCGACCTCCGGCACCGGGCAGCCTGCCGCCGCCAACCGCTCCTGCGCGGCCGCAATGCGGACGGACCAGCGCTGCGGATCCTTCTCCAACAGCGTCCGCTGCAAGTAGCCGTTGCGATCCAACAGCAGACGCCGCACCAGACAACGCGGCAACCGCCCGTCGGCTGCCTGACGCGAATCGGCCGCAAACTCCGATTCCAGCAACGTCACTTCGCGCTCGAACGGCTCGGGCAGCGGCGTCGGCGCGCCCGCGGCAACCTGCGGCCTGGGGACCGGCGGCGTGCAAAACGGCGAGCGGCAACGCGAGCAGGCGACTTGACCAACCGCCGCGCCGGCGATTTCCGCCAGCGCCGCTTTGATGTCGTCCAATCCAAGCCGCCGGTTCGCCTGGATCGGCACGACCGGAATGCCCAATCGCTCTTTCAGGCGGGCGACATTCACCCGGATGCCTCGCCGCTCGGCCACGTCGAGCATGTTGACCGCCAACACCACCGGCAGCCCAAGGTCCAGCACCTGGCTGACCAGGTACAGGTTTCGCTCGAGGTTGGACGCATCCACCAGGCACAACACGGCATCGACCGCCGCGCCGTTTTGCCGGCCAAGCAACAGGTCGACTGCGACCATCTCATCGCGGGACCGCGCGGCAAGACTGTAGAGGCCCGGCAGGTCGACCAACTCGCAGGGCCGATCCCCGAGGCGCATTTCGCCACTCTTTTTCTCGACCGTCACGCCCGGGTAGTTGCCCACCTGCTGGTGTACGCCGACGAGGCCACTGAAGAGGGTGGACTTGCCCGTGTTCGGATTGCCGATCAATGCGACGGTGAACGTGCGTTTTTCGGCGAGAGCAATCATCAGCGGCGTTGGCACCGGTAGTTAACAAAGCCGCGACCGGTGGTCGCGCCCACAAAGCCGCGACGGCGTTCGGCCCACAAAGCCGCGACCGGTGGTCGCGCCACACCGCACCCGCTCTAATGCAGTGCTATTCCGCGCCGCTCGTCCTAGGCCACCGGCTCGACCATCACGCTCAGCAGGCTGTCCGCGCGGAGGCAGACCTTGTTGCCGGCTAGACGGATGATGCACGGATTGCCCGGCCGGAACATCTCGAGCTGGGTGCCCCGGCGAAGCCCAAATTCTTCCAGCCGATGAACGTGATCGGGGTGACCGAGGACGCGAGCGATCCTCGCGCGGCCACCCACAGGCAGACGCGGCAGCGGAACAACCTCGGCAGGCGGAAGACGGCTCACGGATTGGGTCGGGAACGGCGAAACCTCTTGGCAGTTCAATACTTGAACTGTACGCGCTTTGCCCCTCCATTGCAAGCCCGAACCCGTCAGGAGGACTGCGCAGCCGTCATTGTACTCTTCACGCTCCGCGTGAAGCCGGGTCGCGCGCAGGCCGCATCATGCCCACTTCCTCGCGCGGAGCGTGAGGAGTGCATTCCGGGACGTTTCCCACGCAGGAGCACGGGAATAGGGTCTCTCGGCGCTAATTCGTTGCCTTCCGGTCCACGCCCCGTCGGTCGTCCGAACGCTGTTCGGGGTGCGAGATTTTCTTTTCCAACGCCTGAGCACACGCCATCGCTTTCTTCGACAGGCCGTCTTCATTCTGTCGCCGCGCCAGTGTCGCGGCACGCTGGAAACACTCTCGGGCCTCCTCCAACTGTTCCGTTTTCGTCAGGGCGACCCCGAGAATGAAAGACGCGCGTGCGTGTCCCGAATTGAGCTGCAAAGCCGTTCGACAATGCGAAATTGCATCACGCGCATTCCCTTGGGTCAACAACGCCAGGCCCAGATTGGAATGGACGTCCGCATCGTTGGGCGAGATCCTCAAAGCGGCGGTGAAGCAGTCGATCGCGGCATCCAACTTGCCCTGCGCAAGCAGGGCGCCGGCCAGGTTGAGATGCGTCTTCACAGCACTCGGGTCGATCTTCAACGCCGCTTGGTAATGCTCGATCGCCTCATCGAACCGTTTCTCTTTCGCCAGGGTGAGGCCAAGGTTGTTGCGCGTCATCGCGTCGTTCGGGTTGACCTCCAGGGCGTCCCGGTATTCGGCGACTGCGCCGGCAAAATCCCCTTTCTCGGAGAGATAGACTCCCAGCGACACGTGAGCCACCCAGTTGCGCGAGGTGCAGTCCAGGGCGCGCCGCCAAAGAGCCCCGCTGTTGCGCCAATAGGCCGTTTGATGCCAGGCGACGCCGGCAAACACCGTTGCCGCAAGCGCCAAGGCCGCCACCCCGACGCGCCGCCGGGCGACTGTCATGACGCCCCAGCTCACCGCGATGCAAATTCCAATCTGAGGCAGATAAGTGTACCGATCCGCGCTTGCGTGCGAGCCGAGTTGCACCAGCCCACTGACCGGCGCCAACATCGCCACGTACCAGAACCATCCGACGAACACCGCGGGACGCCGCCGCAGGCAGGCCAACGCGCCTACGGAAAAGGCGGCCAGCGCGAACAGGGCAACGGCGGCTTGCCACGTCGGCGGCGACTCCGGCAGCGGATAGGGAGCGGCCAGCCCGACCGGCCAAATGAACCTCCAGAGATAGGCCCCGTAAGCCGCCAGCGCGTTAGCGATTCGGAACGGCAATGATACGTGTTCGAGGCCTACAATCGCCTTGTCTTGTGTCAGAGCGGCCACGCCGCACGATGCGATCGCCAAGACCGCGAAGGGCAACTTTTCGATGACCAGTCCGCGAAGGTCGCTCTTGCGCGCCCACTTCCGGTTGTCCGGCCGCTCCTGCTGGGCGCCACCCATGCGCCCCAGCGGCCAGTAGTCCAACAGCAGCAGCAAGAAGGGGAGCATCACCGTCGCCGGCTTCGCCAGGAGGCTGGCTGCGAACAGCAACAGCACGGCGCCGTAGCGACGGATCGAGAACGGAAGGCGGACGTAGCGGAGATATGCGGCAAGCGTCAGCACGAAGAACAGCCCGCATAGCAACCCCTTGCGTTCGGAGATCCAGGCCACCGCCTCGACTCGAAGCGGATGGATCGCGAACAGCAGGCCAGCCAAAGCGCTGGGCCAGAGATCGCCCGTCATGCGCCACAGAACCAGGAACAGGATGAGCGTGGTGGCGGCGTGCAGCGCCACGTTGGTCAGATGGTAGCCCCACGGCCGGGCGCCGAACAATTCCGAATCGACCTGGTAAGAAAGCCACGTCAACGGCCCCCACTGGCAGTTCTGCGAGGCAGTCATCGCCCAGCCGATATTCTCGAAGGTCAGTCCGGTCTTGACTCTTTCGTTCTCGCAGATCAAGAAGTTGTCGTCGTAGTTGACGAACTCGTATGGGACCGTTCGCCCGAACACCGCCACGACGGCAAGCAGCAGGAACAAACAGGCGGCCAGCGCGTGCTTCTTTGCGTCGCGAGCCGGCAACGCAGGGTCGGCGCACTCCGCTCCCCGCGCTCCAGCAGAGGCCTTACGCAACGATGTTTTCGCACGCCGACGACTCATCAACGACCCTTCTCCCAGGTGAGTATATCACCTTAGCGCCCCGGGCGTGAAATCAAGACGATTGCAGCAGTTCGCAGTTCCGTCTTTAGCCGGCATCGCCGCTCAATACGGAGTCGTCACAGAGCCTGCCAGCCAAAACACCTTGGCAAAGCCGAGATTTGCTGCCAAAATGCGATGGATGGATGAATCGACCGCAGTTCGGCCGACCGAGCGACTCTCGAAGCCCACCATCTTGCGCCCGTAGCTCAATGGATAGAGCAGCGGATTTCTAATCCGCTGGTTGCAGGTTCGAATCCTGCCGGGCGTGCTTTGCTGGCCCTTGCCGCAGAATCGGAAGGCCGCGAGCCAAAGATAGACGCCCCAGGGGGCGCCTTTTCTGAAAGCTGGGGAACTAGGATTCGAACCTAGACTAAGTGATCCAGAGTCACTTGTGCTGCCGTTACACTATTCCCCAAGGGAAGCTGTCAGCGGTTGGCTTTCAGCTTTCAGCCCACAAAAGCGATCGCGTTTGGACGCTCTCGGCTGAACGCTGATCGCTGTCAGCAAGTAACTATTAGATTAGGTCCGTCGGCGGCCGGCGTCAAGGGCATCGGCGCAAGGTGTTGACGCCTTGGCGACCGACTCTTTAGAATCGTGCAAGTCCAGACCTTCGTGGGGCCGGCGGCAAGGTGGCTTTGATGGCGATCCTTCAGGCAGTTCAAGGCCCGGAACCGGGGAAGTCATTCCCCATCATGGGGGCCTCCGTCGTCCTCGGACGCCACCCAAACTGCGATATCGTCCTCGAGTCGGGCGCCGTCAGCCGCCAACATGCCCGCGTCCTGAACGTCGACGGCGCGTATTTCCTCGAAGATCTGCACAGCCGCAACGGCACTCTCCTGAACGGCCGATTGGTCACCGGCCGCCAGATGCTCTGCGACAACGACCAGCTAGGCATCTGCGACCTCGCCTTCGCCTTCCACCTGGGCCCCGACGATCGCGTCGTCGCGCCGCCGGCCGCGCGCCGCCACGATTCGACGGCGGCCGTCACGATGGTCGACGACGAGCGACGCTCCGACGCATCGAGCGTCATGGCGAAGTTCGCCCTGGCCAAGGGCGCCACCGGGTTGCGGCTCGAGGTGAATGCGGAAGCCAAGCTGAAGGCCTTGCTCGAAATCAGTCAGAACCTTGGCAAGGCCCTGGGACTGGCCGACGTGCTGCCGAAGCTGTTGGACAGCCTCTTCAAGATCTTCCTGCAAGCCGACCGCGGCTTCGTCGTTCTGTCGGAGCCGCAGACCGGCCGTCTCGTGCCGAAGGCCGTCAAGCATCGCCGCCCGGACGACACCCAAACGCTTCGCATCAGCCGCACGGTCGTGCGCAACGTGATGGACACGAAGGAGGCGATCCTTTCAGCCGACGCCGCATCGGACATCCGTTTCGACATGGCCGAGAGCATCGTCGACTTCCAGATCCACTCGATGATCTGCGCGCCGCTGATCAACCGCGAGGGCGTGGCCCTGGGCGTCCTTCAGCTCGACACGCTCGACCCACGCAACCGTTTCCAGCCCGAAGATCTCGAGATGCTCGCCGCAGTGGCGTGCCAAGCGGCGTTCGCCGTCGAGAACGCCCAATTGCACGAGACGGCGATGCAGGATCAGGCGATCCGGCGAGAGCTGGCCGTCGCGCACGAGGTGCAGCGCGGCTTCCTGCCCGTGGCGGCCCCGCGGATTCCCGAGTACGACTTCTTCGAGTTCTACGAGCCGGCCAGTCAGTTGGGAGGCGATTACTACGATTACATCGAACTGCCCGGCGGTCGGCTGGCCATCGTCGTCGCCGACGTCTCGGGCAAGGGCATCTCGGCGTCGCTGCTAATGGCCAAGCTCTCGGCCGAAACCCGTTACTGCCTGGCCAGCGAGCCGGAGCCCGCCCAGGCCATGGGCCGCTTGAATCGCGTTTTCTGCGAGAGCGTTTGGGAGGATCGGTTCGTCACCATGGTGATGGCTGTCCTCGATCCCCGCCGGCACCTCGTGACGATCGTCAACGCCGGTCACCTGCCGCCTCTCTGGCGATTGAGCAGCCGAGCGGTCGAACCGGTGGCCGAATCGGAGACCAATCTGCCGCTGGGCGTCGATCGCGACGTCGATTACGCCCCTTGTTCGCTCCCCTTGGCGCCTGGCGAATCCCTGGTCCTTTATACCGACGGCATCACCGAGGCGATGAACGCCAAGGACGAACTGTACGGATTGCCGCGACTGCTGGCCGTCTTGGACTCCGAGGCCGACCGCGTCAACGTCCTCGGCCGCCGCATCCTCGACGACGTGAAACGCTTTGTCGGCGCCCGCTCGCAGAGCGACGATATGTGTCTGACTTGCTTCGGGAGGGCAAAAATGTAGCTCGCCCGCGCGCCCATCAAGAACGGCC
This sequence comes from Thermoguttaceae bacterium, assembly GCA_039679885.1. Lineage (GTDB taxonomy): Bacteria > Planctomycetota > Planctomycetia > Pirellulales > Thermoguttaceae > JAJFUI01. Next base: position 11,329 of record JBDKUC010000130.1, read on the forward strand.
TCCAGCCGGAGACAATTCAAACCTTCTTCCTTCATCAACTTACCTCTGAGGGACAGGCTATCATGGCATGGATCGGACGTGCGAAACAGAAGACTACGGCCGCGCAACCTGAACCACGGGAGCCCCTGGCTGCCGCGCCGCAGACAGATCTGGACCGGCGGACGATGGAAATCGGCCGCGATATCTTGAAGGCGGCTCGCGATCATCGCACGAGCGTCTTCTCCTCCCGCTTCTGGTCCGACCAGTTGATGAACTGGGCCATGAAGGACCCGGCCTTCAAGCTCCAACTCTTCCGGTTCATCGACGTCTTTCCGATGCTCCGCACGCCGGAGTTGGTCCATGACTATCTGGTCGATTATCTGACCCAGCCCGGCGTCACGCTCCCGCCTGCAATGGGACTTGGCCTGAAAGCCGGCGGGCTGGCTAAAGGGATCATGGCCAAGACGATCGCCAGCCAAATCACCAGCATGGCCGGCAATTTCATGGCCGGCGTCGACGCCGCTTCCGCCCTGCCGAAACTCAAGAAGCAGTGGACCGAAGGCGTCGCCTTCAGCGTCGATCTGTTGGGCGAAGCTTGCCTGAGCGACGAGGAAGTGGCCGTCTACCAGCGCCGCTACCTCGACCTGATCGAGACGCTGCCCGGCACGGTTGCCCAGTGGCCGGCCAACCCCCTGCTCGAAAACGATCACCTCGGCCCGGTCCCGCGAACGAACGTCTCGATCAAGATCAGTTCGCTCTGCGCCCGGACCGATCCGATCGCCTTCGAGGGCTCGCTCCGCGCCCTGATGGATGGCCTCCGACCGATCCTCAAAGCGGCGGCCAAGAACAACGTCTTCGTCAACTTCGACATGGAGCAGTACGCCTTCAAGGACCTGACGCTCTCGCTGTTCGAGCGATGCTGCGAGGAAATCGACTTCCCCGCCGGGCTGGCCCTGCAATCCTACCTCCGCAGCGCCGTGGACGACGCCCAACGGATCATCGACTGGACCAAGCGGACCGGCCGGCAAGTGACCGTGCGCCTGATCAAGGGCGCCTACTGGGACTACGAATCGATCAACGCCGAGCGGATGGGCTGGCCCGTGCCCGTCTGGAGCGAAAAGACCCACACCGACGCCAACTTCGAGCGCACAGCCGAACGGCTCGTCGCCGCCATTCCACGCAGCAAGGGCGAAGGCGGCGTCAAGCTGGCCACCGGCTCGCACAACGTCCGGTCGATCTCCTACGTCTTGGCCTTGCTGGAAAAATGGGGCCTGCCAACCAGCGCTTACGAGATCCAGAAACTCTCTGGCATGGCCGACCAACTCCGCTTCGCCATGAGCCAACGCGGCATGAGAATCCGCGAGTACGTGCCGGTCGGCGAGATGATCCCCGGCATGGCCTACTACGTTCGTCGGCTGCTGGAAAACACCTCGAACCAGTCCTGGCTCCGCGCCAGCTTTGCCGACGAAGCCTCGGACGACATTCTGTTGGCCACGCCGCAGCCCGCGCCCGAACAAGGGCTGGGCGCTTCGGCGCCAAGTGGCGCGCCCGTGTCCCCTCTCCCCTTGGGAGAGGGCCAGGGTGAGGGCGGCAGGACCAATGGCGACGGCCCTCACTCCAACTCTCTCTCGGCTGGAGAGGGGACGGAGCGGATTCCCACCATCGCCGCGACGACCGGCGTGGCCGCCGCACGGCGTCACAATCTGAGCCCGGCCATCGAGGGCCTGGGCAACGGCGCGCCGATGATCAATGAGTCGGTCCACGATTTCTCCGACACACGGCAGCGTGACGCATTCACCCGGGCCGTGGCCACGGCGAAAGTGCCCGCCGTCAAGCACACCGCCAACGCGGACGACGCCCGGCAGGCGATCGTTACCGCCTACGCCGCCTTCCCCGCTTGGCGCGATCGCGATCCGATGGAACGCTCGCGAATCATCCTCAAAGCGGCCGCAACGATGCGCGAGCGCCGCGACGAACTGTCGGCCATCATGATCCGCGAGGCCGGCAAGCCGTGGCGCGAGGCCGACGCCGACACGTGCGAGGCCATCGACTTCTGCGAATACTACGCCCGCCAGGCCGTCCCGCTCTTCCAGCCCGAGCGGCTCGGCCGCTTCGTCGGCGAGTTGAACCACCAGTGGTATCAACCCCGCGGCGTCACGTCGGTCATCAGCCCGTGGAACTTCCCGCTGGCCATCTGTTGCGGCATGACCGTGGCGGCCCTGAGCGTGGGCAATCCGGCCCTGGTCAAGCCGTCGACCCAGACGCGCGGCATCGCCCAGGCGATGTGCGAGATTCTCTGGCAGGCCGGCATCCCCAAGGACGTGCTCCATTTCCTGCCGGGCTCGGGCAGCGAGATCGGCGACCTGCTGGTCCGCGATCCCCGCGTGGCCATGATCGCCTTCACCGGCTCGAAAGACGTCGGCCTGAGCATTCTCCGCGCCGCCGGCGAGACGCCCGAGGGCCAGGCGTTCGTCAAGAAGGTCGTCTGCGAGATGGGCGGCAAAAACGCCATCATCGTCGACGACTCGGCCGACATGGACGAAGCGGTCCTCGGCACCCGTCAGTCCGCCTTCAGCTATTGCGGCCAAAAGTGCTCGGCCTGTAGCCGCGTCATCGTGCTCGACGGCGTCCACGACCACTTCCTCGCCCGGCTGGTCGAATCGACCCGCACGCTGGTGATCGGCGATCCGGCCGACCCGGGCACGGACTTTGGCCCGGTGATCGACCAGAGCGCGGCGGCCAAAATCCGCGAGTACATCGAGATCGGCAAACGCGAGGGCAATCTGGAGATCGCCTGCGACGTGCCGGCCGGCTTGGCCGAAAAGGTCGGCAAGCCGTACGTCGGGCCGCACATCTTCTCCGGCATCGAGCGGCATCACCGCCTGGCCAACGAGGAGGTCTTCGGCCCTGTCCTCTCCGTGATGCGCGCCCGCAACTTCGACGAGGCGCTGAGCATCGCCAACTCGGGCGTTTACAAGCTCACCGGCGGCGTCTTCAGCCGCAAGCCAGCGCACCTCGAGGCCGCCAGGCGCGAGTTCCGCGTCGGCAACCTCTACCTGAACCGCGGCATCACCGGCGCGCTGGTGAGCCGGCAGCCGTTCGGCGGCTTCGGCCTCTCCGGGGCCGGCAGCAAGGCCGGCGGCCGCGATTACCTGCTCCACTTCACCGAGCCGGTCTCGTGCATGGAGAACACCATGCGTCACGGCTTCGCGCCGGGGTTGGATTAGACGGCCAATCAAGTGACAATGTTCCGCCCGTGAACGCTGCCGCCTTCGGCGTTCACGGGCGGCGATTGTTGGGCGCCGACTGCGTTGACTCGATGGCCGCCGAGGGGCCTGTTGTGACAAACTGCCGTTGAATTGGTGCAACGCGTGGTGCTACTGGCTTTGCCAGTGCCCTTTAAGGCGGCTGGCCAACAACGGCTGCCGGACTTGACAAGTTTGTCATGGTGCTATAGGATTGCAGGCATGGCCAACGTCCTCGTGAGTCCCGAGGTACAGCGACAAATTGACCGCTTGCCGAGGGTCATTCGCGCGAGGGTGTGGCAGTTGATCAGGCGACTCGGAAAATGGCCGGAAATCAGCGGGGCAAAGCCGCTGCAGCGCAATCTGGCCGGCCATTACAGGCTGCGGACCGGCGACTATCGCGTCCAGTTCCGCATCGAGAGAGAGAATATTGTGATCGAACAGATCGGCCATCGGGCCGGATTCTACGAGTAGGAGGGGGAACCGGCAATGATCCGCGAAAGGATGACGATCCGCGGCAAACGCTGCGTTGCAATCGAAGAGACCGAGTTGCGGCGGCTCGAACGCCTCGCCGAGAAGCAGTCACCCTTGCCGCCGCTGCCCCCGGCCGACGCCAAGGGGAACCGTCCGGCGTTGGAGTATATTCAGGTCTCGATCGCGCGGGACATCATCCGAGAGCGGCGTGAGCTGGGCCTCAGCCAGGCCCAGTTGGCGGAACTGGCCGGACTTCGCCCCGAGACTTTGTCCAGGCTCGAATCGGGCAAACACTCGCCAACCGTGCGGACCGTCGAGAAGATCGACCAAGCGCTGACGGGCTATGCGAAGTCGAAGGGCAAACGACCCATCAGGTAAGCCCCGATCGCACCAGCGGCTTCGGCCTCTCCGGGGCCGGCAGCAAGGCCGGCGGCCGCGACTACCTGCTCCGACAGCCTTCAGTCGCTCATCGGTCGACGTTCGTGCCGCACTCTCCCGACGCGCCAAAGATTGCCCAGGACATCGCAAGACTCCTTGGCTACCCGTCTTCTGGCGATGGTTTGCCGCGCAGCCTGGCTCGAATCTTCGCCAGTCGCTGAGCCAGTTCTCGCTCGAAGCCGCGGTCGGTGGGGCGATAGTATTCCCGCTCGACGCCGAGATAATCTTGCGCGGCGATGGCGTCCGGCGCGTTGTGGGCGTATTGGTAGCCCTCGCCGTGGCCCAGTCGCTTGGCGGCCGCGTAGTGGCTGTCCCGAAGATGGACCGGCACGGGCAGCAGCCGCCCCTCGCGGACATCGGAGCGGGCCTCGCCAATGCCAACCGTCGCCGCGTTCGACTTCGGCGCGCAGGCCAGATACGTGACCGCCTGGGCGAGCGTCAACTGGCACTCGGGCAGCCCGACCAACTCGCAACCGTGCGCCGCCGCCACGGCCAGCGGCAGCGCGGCCGGATCGGCGTTGCCGACGTCCTCGCTGGCCAAGATCACCAGCCGCCGAGCGAGGAAGCGGACGTCTTCGCCCCCTTCGAGCATTCGGGCGAGCCAATAGAGCGCGGCGTCGGGATCGCTGCCGCGGATGCTCTTAATCAGCGCGCTGATCGAGTCGTAATGCGTGTCGCCCTGCCGATCATACTGCACGGC
>JBDKUC010000101.1:0-2385 GCA_039679885.1 Thermoguttaceae bacterium
CAAGAACTGTTACGCGGAGGCGGATTTCGACATTCGCCGGAAGCGTGCGAAGTGGGGACCAAACGGAACGCGGGTAATTACGAGCGATGCCTATTGGCGTCAGCCGTTGAAGTGGGACGCAGCGGCAGCACAGAGCGGAACGCGGCATCGGGTGTTCTGCGCTAGCCTGGCGGACGTTTTTGAGGACTGGCAGGGGCCAATCCTGTCGTCTGATGGAACGATCATGGGGAAGGAGTATCGGGCATCAGGCGGAAACCGCTTGACGATGGGCGACGTGCGGCAACGGTTGTTCGAGCTAATCGACTCAACGCCCAATCTTGATTGGTTGCTGCTCACGAAGCGGCCAGAAAACATCAGGCGAATGTGGTGCGACCGATCTTTCTGTAATGATAAGTCTATTGAAGAAGTCAGAATGCCGGTCAGCGGTTTTCCTGGCTACGAAGTTTCCAACCTTGGTATAGTCTACACGCTGCGAGGCGCGGAACGGTGCTGCATGTGCGGAGCGGATGTAGTCGGCAATAAGCAGAAAAGGTATTGCTCTCATCAGTGCCGGCAGAAGTCGCACTACCGAAGGACCGTCAAGAATGAGATGGACCCGCACGGGCCGACTGCTAAGCCGCTAGACGGTGACATTGGAGATGACGGCCATATCCGGGTAACGCTGTACCGCAATGGGGAGTCGGAAAGGATTCTCGTCCACAGGATGGTTCTTGCCACATTTGACCGACCAGCCGGTGAATTGGAGCAAGCTCGGCATCTCGACGGCAATCCAGCAAACAACCGAATCGACAATCTGTGCTGGGGATCGCAGTCGATGAACTGGGACGATAGCAAGGACCACCGAACCCACCGGCGATACTACAAACTGTCGTCGGATCAGGTGGATGACATTCGCGACCGCCGTCGATGCGGCGAAACGCTCAAGGCCATAGCCGATTACTATGGCGTTTCTAGCACTCAAGTCGGCAACATTGTGTCCGGCAGGCAATGGAAGAATTACCTGCCAAGACGCGAGAATTGTTGGCTTGGCACGTCCGTCGAGAATCAAGAGTGGGCCGACAGGCGAATCCCGCAGTTGATGGCATGTCGCGGCCTGTCGCCAGTCTTGTTCCTGTCGTGCGAGCCGTTGCTTGGCGAAGTCGATCTGACGAGTGTTGCGGTGAATGCTCCATACGAAGGAATCGATTGTATCAATGGTCAGTTGTTCGATTACGTTGCCCAGGAAACGCGAGCTTACGCGAAAATCGATTGGGTAATTGCGGGCGGCGAATCGGGAGTCGATGCGCGTCCGATGCACCCGGATTGGGTGCGTTTACTCCGGGATCAGTGCCAGACTTCCGGTGTGCCATTTTTGTTCAAACAGTTCGGAGAGTGGGGCCCTGAATCCGCAGCAACGCCAACGCAAGTCAACAACGCGACATTCCACATTTACCCCGGTGGTGAGCGAGTGTTTCGCGTCGGCAAGAAGAACGCCGGCCGGTTGCTTGATGGACGGACGCATGATGGTTTTCCTGAATTGAATTTTGATAGTCGTGCCTGAGTTTTTTTCTAACTGTTTGAATGGAGTGCTTTGAATGCTGCTTACCACGTCGCCCGTTATTATCGACGGCGAAGTTACCCCGATCCGTTCCCTTCATATCGAGGACGCCGAGGACGCGGAGAACTACATCACGGTCAAAGACGGTGACCCTGTGATCATCCAGGGAGATCCGCCGCCGGCCACGGTCGAGCTGACCGCCGACGACGAGGCCGAGCGACTGTGGTGGGACAAGGTCGAGGTGCTGGGCAAGATCAAGGACTGCGCCCGGCTCATCCAAGAGACCGAGGGCGAAATCGACGGTTACCAGGATCAGATCAAGGAGGCCAAAGAGGTCTTGAAGGGGCAGCAGGCGTTGCTGGCCAGGTATTCAACCCAACTGGCCGACATCTTGGACGGTCACCCCCTGCCGCGAAATCCGGCCGCACCAGCCGGCCAGGAGGATGCGGACGATCCGGCCAGCGGCGGCAGCTGGCGGGACACCCCGACGGCCAAACTGCTGGAAGGGATCAAAGGCATGGGGGCCAAGAAGCTGGAGGCGATCTGCGAGATCGCACCGACGGCCGGCAAGCTGGAGTCGCTGCGCGGCGAAGCGTCGATGGAGCACAAGGCGTTTAAGGAGGTGCTGCCCAAGGGCTGCGGCGAAGCCTTGGCCGATGAGATTGAAAACCGCCTGGTCGATCATGTGGCCAAGTTTCTCGGGACCGACGGCGGCGACGACGACGAAGCCGACGACTGATCGGCTTTCTATCGCTTGCCTATCACTTGGCTATTGATTCACCTATCGGTAGCCGGTATGTTTTGCTCCAAGTCTGGCTGGCCGCCGGATCAAAGCCTATCGACCATCA
>JBDKUC010000353.1:0-2577 GCA_039679885.1 Thermoguttaceae bacterium
TCAAAAATCGCGATCAAACCGGGGCTCTGTGTGGTGGTATGGCGAAGCGTCACCTACTACAGCTTGAGCCGTCGTTGCGGCCGGCGGGGAGGCGCCAGGTAGAAGGTCAGCAAGACGGCGGCGCCGAACGCCACGTAGCAGACCAGCAGAACCGTCGGCGAGGCGTCGACGAATAGCAGCCGTTCGATCCACCGGCCGAGGAACCAGCCCGGCTCGTTCGCCCCGCCGCCAGCCTCGCGAAGCCGGTCTTCCCAAACGGTCAGCGGGCACGCGATGCCGCAGATCGATTCGAGGACAACCAGCCCAATCGCGGCGAGGTGGATCGCACGAAACCAGAAGTTGCGCACCCAAGTCCAGCGGAGAAGAACGCCAATCAATATCGCCGGCATCCCCAAAAGCACGAACAGGACATAGGCGAAATGCAGCAAGAGGATCGCGTCGGCCAGCAGGAGGTAAAAGTTCATGGCGATCCGTTTGCGGGAACGCTTCGCTAATCCGCTGATGATAGACCGAGCGGCCCTTCGCGGCAATCAGGGCTTGTTCTGGCTAATTGATCGTCGGAACAGTTCCGCCGTCGACGCGGAGGTCTGCGCCATTGATGTAACCGGCCAGAGGGCTGGCCAAGAACGTCACGGCGGCTGCGACGTCTTCGGGCTGGCCGATCCGCGCGCTCGGGTTCGGCACCAGGTTCTTGGCCGCGTATTCACGGATCGCCGTCAGGTCGTCCGCCGGCAGGCCGAGCTGAGGCGCGATCTGCTTCAACATCGCCTCGACGCCGGGCGTGTCGATCATTCCCGGGCTGACGCAGTTCGAGGTGACCCCCGATCCGGCCAACTCTTTGGCGAGGCTGACCGTTAGGTTGAGGTTGGCGCATTTCGTGGCCGCATAGGCGGCAGACCGCGAGAAGGGCATCGTGGCCACAATGCTCGATATGGCGATGACGCGGCCCCAGCCGCGCCGCTTCATGCTCGGCACGAAACGGTCGATCATTCGGATCATCGAGCCGACGTTGATGTTGTAGAGCCGAGTCCAGGCGGCCGCATCGATGGAAAACCACGCGCTCTGGGGAAAGACGCCCGCGTTGTTCACGAGGATGTCGGCTCCGCCCAATTCGTCGTTCACGCGATGGGCGACCGCCTCGGCGCCAGTGTCGAGGGCCAGATCGCCGAGTGCGACGATCGCCCGGCCGCCGGCCGCGACGATCTCGGCCGCCACGCGGTTCGCCTCCGCCTCACGCCGCCCATGAATCACCACGACGACGCCTTCGGCGGCGAGCCACCGGGCCACGGCCTCGCCGATGCCGCTGGTGCTGCCGGTGACGACTGCTCGTTTGTCCCGAAGCTGAAGGTCCATATCGGTCCGGCTCCTCAGAGGACGCCAGCGCGGCGCGGACATGCTGACGCACGCCGGCCGCCAAGATGGCTGCCGGGAGATTATTCTGAGAGCGTACGAGCGAGCAAACGGGCAAAAGTCTTAGCCATTGCTAAGAAGAAATATGGTGGCTCAATTGCCGACTACTCCCACGGATCGCCGCGTTCGGCCTCGATCCGTCTGGTCGCCTCTCGCGCGGCCTTCCTCACTCGTTTGTTTTGACTGTGCATAGCAAGTCGCAACTCGGGGGCCGCCTGCTCCGCTGGGAGCCCAATTGAACCGAGTGTGCGGGCCACCGTCCGGCCGAAAGCGTCCTCGCGGTGTTTTCGCAGGAGTTCCACCAGACAAGGCACCGCTTCCGCTGCTTCCGCCGCCAACGTACCAATCAGATGCACTGCCACCGACGACGCCTTTCCTCCTTCCTCGCGAGCGATGCGAATCAGCTCCGGAAGCGCCGACGGAGACAATGATCCTGACTGAGCCATCTCGACAAATCGGCTGACCTCCATTGGGGCCATGGCAATCATCCAAACGCTCAGCCGATCTCCGCGGTGTGTTGATCGACGTTGCCCAAGTAGTCGAGCACGGCGGTTGCGTCTTGCCAGACGGGCCGCATATAGCGATCGCGGATCGCTTGCCGTACGACGTTCTTCTGGTCGCGGTTGAGCCCGGCAGGTCCGGTGATCTTCTCTAAGACCAAGTCGTCGCCCTGATCCAAGACGGTCAAGGCCCAATGTTTGGCGAGTTGATAGGAGGCCAGGCCCGTCAGGCGTTTCCCTTCGGACGCGATGGCGATTCTAAGCTCGACCAGCCGAAAGTCGCCCTGTTGAGGCAGCTTGTCGCGGTTCCGCCGAGCGGGGAGATAGCCGGTGCTCGTCTTCAGCATCCAACCATCGCCGTTATTGGCCCAGGTTGCCACCAGGCTCGTTGGATCGCAGATCAGATAGTCGTGCTGCCGGTTAAGCCGCTCGGGGGGGCGAAACGTCGTAACGTGCTCTTCGGTTGCCGGAACGACGCGTTCGCCCGGCGGGACATCGTCCAGCGGGAGAGCATCCGACGGGGCGGCGGGTTCGGCGGCAGCAGGCTCGATGCGGATCGACTGCCCGCAACGCGGACACTTGGCGGTCCGGCCGACCCATTCAGGCTTGGCGAGGAGGCGCTTGCCGCAGCCCGCGCAAGTAATCTCAATCATGGAATTGGTGTCCT
>JBDKUC010000044.1:0-16477 GCA_039679885.1 Thermoguttaceae bacterium
TTGTCCAAGACGCCCACACGGCCCGGGTGCTGATGCTCGGCTACATGAACCGCGAATCGCTCACGCGGACTCTGGAGACCGGCTTCGTGACGTTCTTCAGCCGCTCGAAGGGCCGGCTCTGGCAGAAAGGCGAGTCGTCCGGCCATACGCTCGAGTTCGTCTCAGCCGCGGCCGACTGCGATGGCGATACGATTCTGGTTCGAGCGATCGCCCACGGGCCGACCTGCCACACGAATGAGCCGACCTGTTTTCCGGCCGAAGAGCTTGGCCCTGAAACGCTCGGCGAGTTGACCGAGACGATTCGGCAGCGTTCGCGAGCCGATGCCGGGACGTCCTACACCAAGCGGCTGCTCGATGGCGGCGTCGATGCCTACGGGGCGAAAGTGCTCGAGGAGGCCGAGGAGGTTGTCCGCGCGGCCCGACAGGAAGGCCGCCAACGGACGATCGAGGAGGCGGCCGACGTGCTCTACCATCTCTTCGTGCTGCTCCGTGGGCAAGGGATCGAGCTGGCCGATGTGGCGGCCGAGTTGCGACGCCGGCGTCGGTGAGCCATGCCGCGAGCCGTCATAAGAACTGCACTTCCCCCAGGTCCCCCAATTTGGGATACTCTGCGCTGAAGGACAGCCGCAATAGGTCTCGCCATGCCGACGTCAAAGCCACCGGTGATCTTTTTTTCGGTCGGAGAGCCTAGCGGGGACGTGCACGGGGCGAATCTGATCCGGCAGTTGCGAGCGCGGTGCCCCGCCTTGCAGGCGGTCGGCTATGGCGGGCCGCAGATGGCCGAAGCCGGTTGCCAACTGCACGCCGACCTGACCGCGCTGGCCGTGATGTGGTTCGCCCGGGCGCTGGTGAACCTGCACAAGTTCTGGGCGCTGGTCCGCCGCGCCGACCGCTTTTTCGAGCAGCATCGGCCGGACGCCGTCGTGTTGATCGACTATCCCGGCTTCAACTGGTGGATCGCGCGGCGGGCGAAGGCCCGCGGCATTCCGGTCGTCTACTACTGCCCGCCGCAGGTTTGGGCGTGGGCCCGCTGGCGCGTGAAGAAAATGCGGCGGTTTGTCGACCACTTGCTCTGCACCCTGCCGTTCGAGGAGTCCTGGTTTCGCAGCCACGGCTGCCGGGCGACGTTTGTCGGCCACCCGTTTTTCGACGAAGTGCGGCGGCATCCCTACGACGAGGCGTTCATCGAGGAGCACCGCCGCGCGGCCGGGCCTTTGGTCGCCATCCTTCCCGGCTCGCGGACGCAAGAGGTGACGAACAATCTGCGGTACTTTCTGAAGGCTGCCGAGATCATTCGCCAGAGCGTGCCCGACGCGCGGTTCGCAATCGCCTCGTTCAAGCCGAATCAGGCGGAAATCGCCCGGCGGCTGGTCGAGCAAAGCGGGACGCCGATCGAAGTCTGTCTTGGCAAGACGCCCGAGTTGATGAGCGCGGCCGATTGCGCGATGTCCGTTTCCGGCTCGGTCTCGCTCGAATTGCTCTACCACACGACGCCTACGGTGATCCTTTATCGCATCAGCCGGTTGGCGTACTTCGTGCAGGGATTCTTCCTCAAGGTGAAATACATCACGCTGGTGAACCTTCTGGCCACCGGCGGGCTGGAAGCGAAGGGGAGAGGGGAGAGGGAAGAGGGGAGCGTTGCCGAACGAGGGCTGGGCACTTCAGTGCCCAGTGGCGCCCCGACCGATTGCGACTCCGTTCCCTTCCCCGAGTATCTCACGTGCGAGGACAAGTCGGCGGCCATCGCGGCGCACCTTGTCGAGTGGCTCAGCGATCCGGCCTCTCGCGCAGCGCGAGTCGAGACGCTCCGAGCGCTCAAGGCCCAGGTCGCGCACGGCGGGGCGTCGAGCCGGGCGGCCGAGTATATTCTCGGGTTGGTCGCGGCCAGCCCGGCCCTGCCACGCCCCCATCATCTGATTAGCGAACTGGCAGCCAGCGGCGGCAGCGATCGCGACGCCTGACGTCGTCTTCCACGGGTGTTTGTCACCGTTTGAGAGCGCTCCCTATGTTCGGCGAACCTCCACCAAGCCAAGCAGACCTCAACTTCATGCTGCTGGGCGTTCCAGTCCGCATCCATCCGTTCTTTTGGCTCGTAACGCTTTTCCTGGGATGGCAGGTCGGCGGCGCGGCCTCGCTGCTGATTTGGATGCTGGCCGTCCTGATCTGCATCCTGGTCCATGAGTTTGGCCACGCGCTGGCGATGGAGGCCTACGGGTTCCGCCCGTGGATCGTCCTCTACGGCCTGGGCGGCCTGACCTGCCGCGATCCGCGGGATGGTTTTCGTCGTGGTCGGTCGGAGTCGCTCGGCGAGATCCTGATCGATTTGGCCGGTCCGGCGGCTGGCTTCCTGCTGGCCGCCATGGTCGCCTTGGCCATCATGGCCGCAGGGCACGGCAACGATTTGGGGTTCCGTGATCCATTGCGGCTCGTGCCTTACGTCGACCGGTTGCCAAACTTGCGACTCGCCGAATTCTGCAACGGCGTCTTCCAAGTCTGCGTCTTGTGGGGCCTCGTCAACCTGCTGCCTGTCTATCCGCTTGATGGCGGACAGGTCGCTCGCGAAGTCCTGCTGTGGATCAGTCCGCGCGACGGCATCCGCCAGTCGTTGTGGCTGTCGGTTTTCACCGCCTCCGCGTTCGCCGCGTTCGCGCTCGTCCGATGGCAGGATTGGTACGTTGCCATTTTCTTCGGCTATCTCGCGTATTCCAGCTATCAGACGTTGCGATTCTACAGCAGTGGCGGGCGATGGTACTGAGCGCTTGCGCTGCTGCGACCGCGGTGAACGCTTCGCGGCGCCTTCGCGCGAGTCGGTCGTTCTCATCGTGGTGAAGAGTCGACTGGCGGCGCAATTGTCCGTTCGGTGCGAAAGGAAGTCGCGACTTTTTTGCGCGTTTCCTCGCAATTCCCCTTGCATGATTCGCGAAGAACGGTACAACATAGCGACGGCGGGAAAGTTGCCGGCCTCCGATGGTCGGAATGGCCGATTGGATGCCCGCCGAAAACTCTTGACGGAGAATTGACTGTGGCGAAGAAGAAGGTTGCCAAGAAGGCGCCCGCGGCGAAGAAGGCCCCCGTGGCGAAGAAGGTTGCGAAGAAGGCCCCCGCAGCGAAGAAGGTTGCCAAGAAGGCGCCTGCCAAGAAGACCAGCAAGAAGGCTTGCTGCTGCTGCAAGTAATTGCCGCATTGACCACGACAAAAAGGCCGCCCGGAGCTTTCTCCGTGCGGCCTTTATTCTTTGGTGTCGCCGTGCCCTACACCGTTCGGCTTCGATTTCGCCGGCAGGCAAGCAACCCCACCAGGCCAGCGACCAAGAGCAGCGACAACGTGCCCGGTTCAGGAACCGCCGACTAGAATGTTGGCGTCACAAATTGCCGCCATGCAACTTTCCGAATTGATATGCGAGCAAGAGAGCCATAGCCAGTAGGCCGAGGCCCAAGACGATTGCGTGCTTGGTCTGCCGCAGATCGAACCGACCGATTCGGACCACGAGGACATAGCCCACGATCAAGTTGAACATTCCCCACAATACATTGACCGTCGCCGATGACAAGCCGACGCCGTGCGGCGATGCGAACGGACTTGGGAATGGGCGTCCCAAAATGCCGATGACCAAATGCGGGATCGTGTTGGCAAGGAAGACCCCGCCGAAGAACCACGCGATGCAGTGATACCAGCGTGTCGTTGTTTCCATCAGTCATCCTCCCGCCCGTTTGGCTCGATAACCCATCGCTTCAAGCTCGGCGACAATCCGGTCTCGATGATCGCCCTGGATTTCGATCCGTCCGTCTTTGACTGTTCCGCCGGTCCCAAGCCGGGTCTTCAACTTGGTGGCGAGCTCGGCAAGGCCCTTCTCGTCCAGCGGCAGATCGGAGATGATCGTCACGCCCTTGCCGCCCCGGCCCTTCGTCTCTCGGCCCACTCGAACCACGGTGGATTTGCTCGGCGGCTGTGGCTCGTCAGGTTTGCAGGTGCAAGTCTTCTTCAATTGGTGGCACTTCGGGCAGAGGAGTTTCCGCCAGTCGTCGTTTCCCATCGTCGAATCACTTATTCCTCATTAGATCCAGGGGCGCTATTTCTTCCCTTCCTTGATTGCTCTCAACGATTCGGCCGCTGCGTCCCGAACATGTTCATCTTCGTCGTGAAGCAATCTATTAAGAGCCGGAGTGGCCGTCTTCGCCTCGGGACCGATCTTACCTAAGGCACCAGCGGCAGAACACCTAACGTCCGCATCCCTGTCGGTCAAGAGTCCGATCAAGGCGGGTGTGGCAGTCCTCGCCATAGGGCCGAATTTTCCCGTCGCCTCCGCAGCACAAGAACGAACGCCTTGATCTCCATCTGCGAGTAATTCGACGAGGACCGGCATAGTGACTTCGGCCTTTGGATCAATGTCAGCCAACGCCGATGCAGCGGAGAGGCGAATCCGCCTGTTCTTGTCCCTCAGCAGTTCGGTGAGGATCGGTACGGCAGTTCGCGCTTCGGGACCGATCTTGCCCAAAGCGTCGGCGGCGTACCAAGCACCTGCACTCCTCTCCTTTAACACGTCAAGCAAGGCGGGAATGGCAGCTTTGCCGAGTCGCACAAGCGCCATCGCTGCGGCGTATTGAGTACGCTCCTCTCTTTCACGAAGCATTTTCGAGAGAGCGGGGATAGCGGATTTCGGTGGGCCCGCTTCTCTCAGGGCTGAAGCTGCACGACACCGGACGTAAGCTGCCGGGTTGTTAAGACATTCCACGAGAGTTGAAACGGCCGGTGAACCGATCCTGCCCAGTGCCATCTCGACGGCGAACACTTCGTCGGAGTTGAGGCTCTTATTCTTGAGCGATCTCACCAGGACGGGAACCGCTGCTGAGCCGACCTCCTTCAGTGCCGACACAGCAGCCCACCGACACTGAACATCCTTGTCCTTGAGTAGCTCCATGATCGCAGGAATCGCAGCCGGGCCGATCTTCCCCAGGGCAACGGCAGCTTCATCGCCAAACACCATGGGATAGGTGTCCCGATGCCTCAGCAACGTTACGAGGGCTGGGATAGCAGGCTCGGCCTTGGGCCCGATCCTGCTGACTGCCCTGGCGGCAGTGTTCCGAACGTTCAGGTCTGGGTCGGTAAGCAACCTCGCAAGGACTGGTACCGCCGCTTTGGCACCGGCACCTGTTGAGCTTGCTTGCTCCAAGGCGTCAACAACCGCACATCGGAACTCGACAGACTTGTCGTTGGACAACTCCCTGAGAGCGGGAACAGTGGCGGCACCGATTTGCCCCAGGGTGGATGCAGCCCTTCGCCTAACCCATTTGTCTTTGCTGCTATCACTGAGAAAGTCCTTGAGGGCAGGAATTGCAGCCGGACCAATCTTAGCCAGGGATTTGCTGGCAGAATCTGGAAGCCCCGAGTGTCCGTCCCTAAGTAAATTTACGAGAGTCGGGATGGCGGTCTTTGCCTCGGGACCAATCTTCCCCAGTGACTCGACAGCGGCCTGCCGAACACCGGCGTCTTTGTCACCGAGCAATTCCGTTAGAGCGGGAACACCTGCCGAGCCGAGTTCTCCCAGAGCATTAGCGGCTGCTGTCCGATAGTCTGGATCGGCGGATTTTGCTATGGCCATCCTCTCGGCGGCCTCCGAACGGTGGCCAGCTTGCTTTGCGGCGCGCAGACAAAGCAGCCCGACGACAAACAACAAAGAGCCGCTAATCAGAACGATGGCAACTCGGTCCAGCGCAGAAGAGGCGGCCAGGGCCCCTGAATGGCCGAGACGCCGATACCGTTTTACACAAGACCTCATGATCGCTCCATACGCTGCCGCAATGACAATCGCCGCTCCGCTAGCGCTATCCATTCGCAGAGCACTAAAAAACAAGGCAACGATCAACATTGCCCAAAGTAGAGCAGCAATGCCAAACTGGAATCGAAGCGAGTGTCGGGCTGATTTGCGACCTGTCTCCAAAACGGCGAAAACACCTGATGGCAGACAAGCGAGCGAGAAGACAGCCAGCGAGGCAGCGATGGGAAGGTGAGCCGTGTCTGGGCCCCAGTTCAGACCGAAGATGACGCAGAAGCAAACAACTGTCATTGTCGGCGCTGACAGTCCATAGTAGAAGCCGATGGGACGTTCAGCACGGAATGAAATCAGAGCGATCAGCACGCCAGTGATTGCGAGAGCCGGACCGGAACAGAGGATCGATTCAATCTCTCCTACTGCAATTACGGCAGCGGCGGCAATGCCAACGGTGTAAAGAACTATCAGGATTTTCGCCATGTCGAAGCTCTCACTGCCGCTCGAAAACGACCACCCTCACCTCCATTATCCCCTCAATCTTCCCCAACTCGTCCTCCATGATAGCCAGTGCCCGCTCAGGCTTGAACCCACCCGATCCCGCTCCAATCAGCGGGAAGGCAATGGACCGAAACCCCTTCTCGGCGGCCAGGGCCATTGCGTTGCGAACGCACTGCCGGATCGACCACTCAGACGCTCGCCACAGCATGTTGATCCCGGCGACGTGGATGATCGCTTTGAACGGGAGTCGCCCAGCCGAGGTCGCCACGGCGCCGCCAAACGGGATCGAGCCGTGCTTGGCGAGTTGCTTGAACGGATCGGTCCCGCCACGTCGCTTAATCGCCCCGGATACGCCTTGTGGCAGCAGCAGCCACCAAGGGATGATGTTCCGATTCCAGGCGTTGACGATCACGTCAACGTCTTGATCGAGCAGATCGCCGTGGACGACGGTGGGGGTCATTGAGCTTCGACGCTCCCTGACGCTTGGCAACTTCGCCAGCCTCGTTTTTCGAGCTTGCGGACGTTTTGCACCGCATGGATCGAGGCAAGGTACTGTCCGAGCAAAAGGAGTTCCATGTCACCGGCCTGCCCCACATACGACGTTACGTAGAGTGCGTTGCCGTAATTGCGTTGGACGTTTTCGGCCGTGTCCTCCACGATCAACACCCTATCCAGGTCGAAGCCCTCTCGTTTGACCTTCTTCAAGTCCTTCAGGAAGCACTGATCTTGTGTTTCTGGATTAGTCCTTCGTGTACAACGATCTCTGCACCAGATGAACACTGGCTGGATGTTCGGCGGTATGATATTGGCGACAACTGCCTGAACATAATCAGAACCGCCCGAAGACCAAATCGCCAAGTCGTAGAACTCCGAGCACGTCGTCAAGAACTCATCCAAGTGGGGTCGACGATAGACATTGTATGCACCTACTGTGAAATCGGGACTGTCCAACAGTCTCCCCGTGGCGTGGATGAGCGTTTCATCCATGTCGAGGATCAAGAGGATTCGTTGTCGTGTCGCCATGCCAACCCTAACGTTGCTGCCGTTCAATCCCACGCTACAAGCATGGTCGATTTCGCACGCCGGCAGGACTAATCTCCCACATCCCGATGCCGCATCGACGTTCCTCGCCTCACTGCCACCGCCCCAACCCGCTCCCTGATCCGGTCGGTCGCCACATCCAAGCCCGAGTGCTTCTTCCGCTCATCTTGATTGAACAGAAGCCCCAGGACAAGCCCCGTGCCCATGCTACTGCTCCACGGGTTTCTCTCGCCGGTCCTCGTCACGTTCTTTGATCTTCGCGGGGCCGACAGACATTCCGAAGCTGATGAGGAACACCGCAAGGCTGACCAACGCCGCTGTCCACCCGAGCCAGACTTCGTGCGGCGCCATCGCCCGAGCCAAAAAGTAATAGTTGGTGCGAAGCGTGATGGCGATCGGCGGCAGCACCATCAGGACTGCGCTGCTCGCGGCGTTCCCGGCAATGATCCGGCCAATGACGCACTTCCGATTGAAGGAGCGGAGGAAGAACACTTCGACGACGCATGAAATGGCAAAGGCGATAACGCACCACAGTGGCCCGAGCCCGTACAGTAGCGGCTCGCCAAAGGGGACGAACAGGATGCCGACAATGGTGCTGAGGAAGTTCGCACGCAACGAGAGGACAAGAGCCCGCCGCTCAAATCCCGCCCAGGTCAGGAACGGGCGTTCGATGAAGGCCGCAAGCAGGCTGGCAGGAAAGGCGTAGACAACCGTGACGGTCACAACGCCAGGCGAGAACCACACGTAGGGAGACAGGCTGTCCGCACGAGCGACCAGCGGCAGGCCGAGGACGACGGCCGCTGCCAAAAGTCCAATGAGCCCGCGGCGGCAAAGCATGGTCTCGTCTCCATCGCCCGCATCCGAGCGTCGTTCATCGTGGAGACGCTGAGCAGGTGGTCAGCATCCCCGGCCGAGAGCGGGAACTCACAGCGACTCCCAGGCTGGCCACGACGTTCACCTAGCGGCAGCCCTGCACCGTCCAGCCGCAGGCTTCACGCCGGCGGTCGATCTCTCGGCATGCGTCTCCTTAGGATTCACTGCCCTACCCCCGTTGCAAAGAGCCCTGATTTTAGCTCAAATTGGGGGTGGAAAACAATGGGGCTGACCCATGGGCCTATTCAGTTGGCTGACCGAGAAGAAGGTCAAGATCGAGAGTCACCGCATCTGGCTGACCCAGGCGGCCAAGAGCAACGGCATCCGAAAGGAAGTCGCCCACGCACTCGCCGATCCCGCCGGTCCCAACGCCATCATCGTCGTCGGCCACTTCGGCGATTGCCTAGTCGCAGTCCTGGCAGTGGGGATGGTTGCCGCCGTGGCCGTCCTTAGCCGACCGGCTGTTGGAGTTGGCGAGACTCAACGAAAGAGGCCGAAAAGCCCGTGGAAAAGGGCATTTTCGGCCTGTTGATGATTCTTTTCTGAGAGCGGAGGGCACGGGGCTCGAACCCGCAACCCCATTACTGGGGCACCACATTTCCAGTTTCGTCAGAGGTTGTGGTACGCCGCGTCGAACGTCGTCGTAAGTGCTTAAGAATCGGTCGCTTGGCACATTCGATGGGCACTGGCCTGTCCACCGGAATCCGCCGCTGTCCAGCGATATTGCAGCATCGGTGCAGCGCTAACGCCGAACAGCGTTCTTGACGCCGGCTGAAACCCGATGCCCTTGACCATCACGGCAGATCGGGCCGGCGATATCCGCGGCTGCACCGCTTGCCAGAGGAGTCGATCATCTGTAAGCGTCCGACGGAACACGTAGGGAGAAATCGCTGGCCGTCGCTAGCCGGGACGATCAGGCGGGCTCCCAGAGGTGCAGCATTGTGTCACCGCCTATTTCGGCATGTCCGTCAGGGTTGCCGGGTCTGCCGCTCAATGGGAACAATGCCCGGAGTGAACCAGCGCAAGCCGCGGTCATTTTGCAGCAAATTCGTTGAGCGACGGACCCCGGCAGGGCATGGCTGGTGCAATACCCCAGTCTCAGTCCCACTCCTCGTAGAAATCCGGGTTTCGCATGAGTTCCGCCAGTTGGTCCCGAAGTCCCATCACCGTCGGATCGCTTCGTTGAGACAAGTCAGCAAGCATGGATTCCACGTACCGTGAGCCTCGCCACTTGCGATAAACCCTTCGGAAAACCTTCCGAAGCAGAGCGATTTCGCGTGCTGCCAAAGCAAGATCGCCCGGCGGCCAGTCTGATTGGTAATAGCACTCCACCAGTTCTCTACGCAACTCTTTGGCCTTGTCCCAGTCGAATGCCCCAAACAGTCCGCTTGTTTCAGGAGGCGTTGAACTCTCTCCAGCGACTGCCCCGTAGACCTCGTAGAAAGTGGCGACGACCAGTCTACTCAACGGGTATTGTCGGTGTGAGAAGCCGTATTTCAGTCCTTGGGCACATAGCGCAAGGCATGTTCTGGCAGGTGATTCATTGCAGGACCGGTTGACTACGGCAATCCATCTCTCAACAGCCGCTTCTCCCCAATGCGGCCCCTGAACCGATATAAGACCTTCAATGAGATCAGGCAGTATACTTGGACGCCGTTCGTAAAGCGATCTTGGTGCCGATGACAGCCACTGCCATCCACAAATGAAGGAGTCCGAGCCACAGTAGCTGCCGCTGGTCAAGCAAGATTTGAGCATCCATTTCGGAACGCTCCCGAACCACACACTGGCGCAAGGCGCTTGCTGCCAAATCGAGCACTCGTTCCACGAAATTCGGCGGGTGACCACACCGGCGACGACGTTTCGCATTGCACACTCAACCAACCGATCGTAAAACGGGAATTTCGCGAATGTCTCAATCTCATCGGCGAGGGGGAGTGCCTTACCAACAGCGATTTCCTGAACGTCATTCAGCACCCTTGCAATCTCGCGGGCCACCCTAGTTGTCGTCTGCGCGCCTGCGCCAAGTAACTGGACGAGGAATTCGGGGTCTTCTCGCGCCTCATCTTGGAACCAGTCAGGATACTGAGTCGGTGCTACCTGCCGAAGGAAGTTGGCAACTACCTGCGACTGCCGCCGTCTCCCTTCAATCCCACTGCACAGTAGTTCGTGAAGCCCTTCTCTGTTAGACGGATACGACGCAGCAATAATGGAAGCCGCCCCATTTGAACGCCACGCCGATGTGCGAGCCCAATCGCAGACCTCCACCGGGTGCGCGCGTGATATATGCTCCTCCACAACGCGGCGAACTGCTTCTGGCTTAAATCCCCTCGTGGACCGGTACAAGATGTCCAAGACATGCGGGGTCTTTTGCGAGGAAATGTCCTTCAGTAGTGCGGCGAGGACGGCTGCGTGCTCGTCATCCTTCAGTTCAGGAAGCAATGCCTCTCTTAGCTTATTGCGAGCATTGGGTTCGTCTAACGCATTGATCCATGAGATTAGGTCTGAGGCAGCCTCCGTTCCCACGTCCTTACGCCCGATCGCTCGCACATACGACGCTGCGATGACCGGCTCTCTTGCAATAACGGCGGGAGCAGCATTTGGAAAATGACGAAGTATTGCGAGCTTTGAGGGAGTAGCTGCGCCGAGTCGAGCTAGACCTGTTAGCACACCTCTTACGAAGGCCGCGCCGGGCGAATTCGTATCCGCATCCTGATAGAAGAACGCCTCGCATGACTGCAACGCCAACTCAGGGTCCTGCAACGTCCTGTCAGCAGTGGCAGCTATCATTTGCGACAAGACCGACGAGCTGACTTGTTTGAACGAGGGTCGCGCCAACCGCTCGCTGATAAGCCGCAAAGCTTGAATAGCGTCCGTCGCATTTCCCGTGCTGCACAGACCGTCGATCGCCCGCAGCACCAAATCCTCCTTATAGTCGAGGATTGAATGGCTGTCGGGAGCAATCGTCTCGACGACATCGAGCATTCCAACTGTTGCTCGCGGCGAATTCAAGGCGCGATCCTCAAGGTCTCTTAGCAGGAAGACCTTCCGAATAGCAGTCGGATCGCTGTCCAATTGGGCCGCAACTCGGGAGTAAACCATCTCGAATCGTTCCGATGTGTCCGACTTAAAGACACTTCTCGTCCAAGCGTCACACCAGGGTTCGTCTCTATCGGATCGAGGGTTTGCCGCACCGCTAGATGATGGCGTCACAAAGTGCTCGGGAGAGAACTTATGAAACCGTGAATAAGTATCGTCTGGGGCAAACATCAGATCGAAAGGACGTTGATCGAGATGCCGCGCCTGGAAGGCCAGAGTGCAACACGCAAAGTTCGCCCTAAGCTGAGGCCAAAACGCTCGCACGAGTCTCCAGAGAATTGCATCGGGATCAGCCTCGCCGAACCAGACAATGGGTCGTACCCCTTGTTCAAAGAAGAGCGAGACGAAGTGCGTAGCTGACTCTGCAATTGCGCTCGATGACTGATACCGAACCACATGGCGAGACGGCACGAAAGTCAATTCCTTCTCGTACCTGCCGCGATCCGGGCCAACAGGGGCGGCTAACAACTCGACAACATCAGCCGGCTCACAAAGGGAGATCCAGCCGGGCATTGGGACGAGGAGCGTGTGCGTTAGAACGCAGCCGGCTCGTGGCGCATCGCGATCGAGCCAGGTCTTGGCAACGGCATAATGGTCCCCGCTGGGCAAGGGATACATCGTAAGATACGGTCGAAATCTGGACTCGTCGGTTAGCGTTCCCGAAAGATCACTAAGTCGCGTCACCAATTCCTCATCCGCCGGGGAGAGTGAGGTGCTGCCCGTGAGGCGCTCGTGCCCTCGGCGGTAGCCATGCAACAGTTGGTGAACACAAATTTCAGCCATTTCTCGCATCACCTTGCCTTCAGCAAATGCGCAGCGCCCAAGCTACAGGCAGAGTAAGATCGCCGGATTTCTGTAAAACGCCGCCGACGCTGTGGACGACATAGCCCGCTTCACGAGGATTGCCATCAATGTAAACCTGACGGAAGTCCGGGTCCTTTTTTGGGTCTAGCTCGCCAGCCACTACGCTCACTCCAAAGTATGCAAAGTCAAAGGCGGCAGGATTCGCCTCAAGAAACTGGCCAAGCATTGGAAAGTTCGAGGAAAGGTACTGGGAAGGGAGTTCGCTCTGGGCGTCAGCCGGAACGAGGTCCCAGGCGGTCACCACGATCCCAACACGCGGACGATAGCTGCCTCGGACACGGCCAGTAAAGGCTTGCCGCAAGAATTGGAGCCATTCAATCAATACGACCTGCGTAGGAATTGCTGATCCGGCGCTAACCGGCGCATCACCTTGAAGCGCGTAGCCGGCGCAGGTAATTGGATCGAGCGCGGGAACAATTTGTTCCGATTCCACTCTCAGAAAGACGAGGCAACCGCAGTCCTCGCTAATCAACTCTTCCCACTCGTTGGACCACTCTCGTTTCCGGCAAACGTCCATCCATTTCTCGCCAAAGCAGTCGGGAACTGCAAGAGTACCGCCCGCGGGTCCGGTCTCTGGCGCACTCGTGAAGGGAATGAAGCTGCTATTGTGCTGCCCGCGAGGAGTGTGAGGCGCAAATCTGCCTTGGAGAAGTTTATTGGCCACTTCTTCCAAGTAGGCCAAATCATCCGGTAAGCCGTCCTTCCGCAATAGACCGGTGTTGGAATTGATGGCGATCCAAAGTCTGCCGAGATAATTGGTCTTCCCAGCATCAGGGCCGCCGATTAGCAGTACGGAAGGTTTGTTCGCCATTGCTCGAACTCACAACTGCCATCTGAACTGGTGAAATCGTGATGCCCCGCGGGAACCGAAATGGTCACCGACGGGCCGCCGCTGTGCCGGCCTGAGCAGCACCTTCCCAATGACTTCCTTGACGCCAGTTCCATGCGGCATCTCGGCATAGCGAGAAGAGAACGCCGCGCAGAACACAAGTTCCGGGCTGAAGCCGAGCCCAGAAGCGTAGTCGCGCAGGGCAGATAGCTCGTCAGGACGTGGATCGGGCAGTAGATCCGACTTACTTATCAGCAGCACCAGCGGAATATCACGATCAACCTCTAGATTTCCAGCCAGCCTATCGAGGAGCAGACGAGTCCGATGTGCTTCCGCATGTCGTTGCTCTGAAATAATCGCCTGACCATCGATTACCACAATGATGCCGTCTGCCCGACAGACGAAGCGAAACCGCTCGGCATCGCTGGCGCGACGAATCAGGGCTTCCGTCCACTCACCAGGCAAATCAGTAAATAACAAGTCAAATTGCCGTTTGTATTGCGGCCCGGATTGTAGTGCGAGGTGCAGAAAAGCAGGCGACCGGGGATCGGACAGGGCAGTATGATCGGCCAGCGAAGGTGGGAGCGGACCATCAGGCCACTTCCGAAGAAGGCGAGCGCGATTCTCAAACCCAGGCAGTGTCAGGCTTCCGGCAAAGCGGTAATCAGGTAACAGCCCATTGCTCGACGCCAAGAGGTAGAGCGAATTCAGAAAACATGTCTTGCCCGCGTTGTAACAACCGAGGACCGTTATCAAATGGGTATATCTGGCACGCATAACGACTGCGGCATCGTCGTTTCCCAACTCGTAGCCTCCGGCAAATCGCCGACGGGGATGTGTTGAAGCCGGCAAGCCTGACGGCGACGAAACTGCGGCTTGTGTAGAGGCAGGCGAACCAGCATCAGCTTCGGCACGAAAATGTGGGCACTTGCTTGCGTCCGCGTGTTCGAGGCACTTGCCGGTCGTAGCCACCGTGCAGTCGGGATTGTCGCATCTTCCTCTTGGCATGATTCGGTTCCTGGACTAATCGGCCAAGAGGCGCTGAGCAGACCGTTCGTGGAAGACCTGCGCCGCCCAATCCGCTGTCGGCCTTTTTTCAGTTGGAGAGAATCCCGTCTTCAACTCGAATTCCTCCTTCCACCCAGAGCCCACCTGACTGTCGGACAAACGCTTGCACAACCAGGACAGAGGCAACAGCGATGGATGAGCAGAGATTAGGCTCTCGATCCGAGATTCACCTGGAGCGAGGACCCGCAGAACGTTTTCATCCCAGTCGGGCACCATGTCTTCCACCGAACGTTCGGCGAGGTCTTTCGCCTTGCGCCCTTCCTCAACGGCTCGATACACCATGTGCCGAATACTGGCCAAAGGCGGTTGGATGGCGATGTTGGCAAGCTCGCCACCGCAACAGACAGCCGCGACTGCCGGCTTGAGGACCGAGACCCGTTTTCGAATGATGCTGGAGGAACCGGCATACAACCACCATAGAAGTTCCCGTTCCTCGCGGTCCGTGATTGCACGCCTCTGGAGTTCGTTGAAGCAGTCCAGAATCGCCGGAACGACTTGCTGCTGGAACGCAGCCACATCGGCCGCCGCTTCCAGCTTACTCAGGCGATCAACCGGGAGCGTCGCTCCGTTCCGTCGCAGCAGCGCCGCTCGCTCTAGTAGCTCTGACGCCAAAGTCAGCAACCCGTCCAATACAACCTTCAGGTATCGTTCGGATGGCACTGGGCGAAGGGAATTTGCTGACAGCAGCAGGCTCGCTACCAATACCGGTTCTTTCTTCTTCTCTGCGTCTGGACGAATCAACATCTCGCCCAAAGCAACCGCGCAGCAGGCCCGCAGGTCGAGCGCGTTCTCCGAGAGGTCCTGGGGAAACGCCGGCTGGTGCTTCCGAATGATTTCAACGAGCGTTGGCACCAACGATGCGGGCTGTGCATTTCGATCGTTCAGGCCGTTGCTCGCTGCCGCGGTACATCCGACGAGGAGGTCGAAGCTCTCAGCGCAGACAAGACGATCGACCAATTCGGGGATTGACGCTTGCCGATGCCTGATCGTCTCATCGTCTGGCTTGGCAGTGACGATTCGATACCACTCGTAGAGGTTTCTCAACATCTAGGACCTCACTATTCGTTAGGGGCGAAAGGATTCTCGGCTCGTTCATTTTCCGGTAGGAACTGCACTATGGCTTGCCAAAGCGGGTGAAGCCGTCGCTCGGTTCGCGCCCGTTCAATCGCCAGCCGCTCGATTGTCTGCGGCATAGGGCGATCGGCGGTCTGGGGCAGGATGTCGAGTTGAACAAGGACGTTGAGACGCTGACGCCAATTAAGATGTCGCCAAAACAGCAATCGCAAACGCGCAAAACGATAGTCCTGCTCAGCCACGGGACCACCCTCCTCTTTGACACCTGCTCGATGTGCGGGCACTATTCCGCAGGTGACTTGGGGAGAAACGGCCACAACAGGTGCAGGTTCTGGGGCCACGGAGAGATCGCGACAAACAAGTGAGAACTTCGCCGATTCATTGCCATCTAAAGTCATGCGCGAGTGATCTGCGACAAAGGTCGTCTTTGTTTCCGACCAGACTCGGGGAAAAACGGTTAAGATTAAGTGCTGCAAGCCGTCTCTAGCCTCCAACGCGAATTCGAGCCAGTTATACGTATACTCGTAGGCATCCTCATCTCCCGGAGGCGTTGTAGCCCCAGAATCGATCACGATCCGTTCCCAGCCGCCATCTTGGTCCGAAACCTTGATAATCTTCGGCACGTGCTCGTGACCGAATATCGCCACTCGGGCGCGCGAGTAGATGGAATTCTCTGCCATCTGATGATCCCTACACCAATCCAGGGGGTGGTGCGCCATGACGACGTGCGCGACATTAGGAACCCGCTGGAAGGAATACTGAGCGTTTCCCAGAACCATCTTTCCCTTGGCGTCCTGCTTGTCCGATACTTGGACGGTAGTCAATCCCAGGAACCGGAGCATATTCTCCCCGCCCAGATGATAGTCTCGTTGGCAGATCGGCTTGGCAACCGACTGAAAATCACAGCCGTACCCAGAGGCAAAGATATTGTACTCATTCAACTTGCGGAAAAGTGGGTGAGGTTCGTCCTTAGATTCTTTGGCCAGTGATTCCAGGTCAGCTTGGATTGAATTCGGTGTCCCCTCCCGTAGTTGGGCGTGAAGCATCTTCGCGTTGTGGCCGATCCCATCGAGATCAATGTCGTGGTTCCCCGGAACCATAAACACCGATGTCCTCACGTGTGTTCGGCACGACGAATGCCATGGTAGCTGGCCATGCTGACGCCGGCGAGGGCAGCGGAAAGAAGACGTTTGTCAGGCGGCGAGAGCGGTGACGCTCGCTGTTGTCGGCGCAGCAGCAACGGCACCGTGCTCCGCCATGCCGGGCCGGTGAGCATGCTACCCCGCGACGTGCGGCGGCAACGATTCCAGGTGGGCCATCAGTTCGTCCAGATCCGCCCAGCCTTGCAGATAGAGGCAGACCAT
>JBDKUC010000074.1:0-2384 GCA_039679885.1 Thermoguttaceae bacterium
CGATCGGGTTGAACCGGCCGGCGGAGCCTTGGCTGGCAACCGCTACCGTGTGATCGTCTCCTCCGACATCGGCGGCTCCGACCCGGACGACTTCCAGTCGATGGTCCATTATCTCTTGTATGCTGACCTGTTCGACACCGAGGGGCTGATCGCCTCGCCGCCCAATCCGAAGGGGACGAAGAAGGACATCCTGGCGGTCATCGACGCCTACGAAAAAGACTATCCGAACCTCCGGCGCTGGTCCGACAAGTACCCGGCGCCGGCCGCCCTTCATGCGGTCACCAAGGACGGAGCGGTCGACCCGGCGCCGCGCCAGGGATTCAGCCGGCCCACGGAGGGTTCCGCGTGGATCATCGCGCGGGCCAAGGTGGCCGACCCGCGGCCGCTGTACGTGCTGGTTTGGGGCTCGGCGACCGACGTGGCCCAGGCCGTCCACGACGCACCGGAGATCAAAAGCAAGATCCGCGTCTACTACATCGGCTCGTGGAACACCAAGCAAGATCCCCACGCCCGCGATTATCTGTTCGAGCAGCACCCCGATCTGTGGCTGATCGAGAGCAACACGACCTTTCGCGGCATGTACATGGGCGGCAAGCAGGATGGCGATCTGGGCAACACCGCGTTCGTGCGTCAGCACGTCCAGGGCCACGGGGCCTTAGGCGAGTTCTTCGTCCAAAAGAAGGCCGACATCAAGATGGGCGACACGCCGAGCGTCCTCTATCTGCTTCGCGGCGATCCGGCCTTTCCCGAGAGCCCGCATTGGGGCGGGCAGTTCGTGAAAACGGCTCACGGTCCGCACTACTGGACCGATGATCCCTCGCCGGAAAACGCCGATGCTGGCCGCCCGGGCGCCAAAACGGTCAGCCGCTGGCGGGAGCCGTATCTGCGCGATTGGCAGCAGCGATTCGATCGGGCGCTACGGCAGAAGTGAAGCGGGAGCGAGTTCCCGTCCAGGCAGGCTCGAATTAGCCTGATCGGTTCTGACGAACAAGACCGGCAATTGGCTCCCGAAAACCTCAGCTTCCTGCGGCGGTCGTTGTCTCGGGCCTGGCCATCCGGTGGCCGGCGGCACGACCCCGCGGAACGCAGGAGCGGCCGGATGCCGCTCCCGCGTCCCATCTTGGCTTCCAAGGTCCAAGGATTTCCTCGCCCTATTTCGGCATCGGCAGGACGATCATGGCGTTCTCGCTGAGCGAGACTTCTGCTTCCTTCCCGTCGATGCGGTAGCGGATCTTCAACTGCTTTACGACGCCTGAAGCCGGGTCGCCGCCAAAGCTCGCGTTGTAGCTCGTATCGGGCAGGAAGATGATGCGGTAGTTCTTGGCGTATTTGCGGAGAATCGCCGTAACATCCTTGGTCTTCGCGCCGGCTCCGTACTCGGCTTTGACGATCTCCAGTTCGACCGGCTTCTGACCGGCCTGTGCCAAGGCCTTGCCAAGCTCGGCTCGGTTGATGCCCTTGCTGGCCATCCCCATGACCACCAACAACGCCTGTTCTTTCAGGGCGGGAACTTTGGCGGCCTCCAAGGCGATCTCCTGCATTTCTTCGCTGGGATAACGAAGCAGGACTTCCAGCACCAGACGCTTGTCCTCGTCGCGATCGGCGGCTTTCAGGGCCGTGCGGCACATCTCGGCGCGGCGCTCGGCGGGCATGTCGAATTGGCGGACGATCCGGATGTAGGCCCGGATCGCGCGAACCTTCAGTCGCCCGTCGCTCGCCGCGTTGTGAAGATCCAGAAGGATGGGCGCGGCGTCCGCCGACTTCCACCGTCCCAACTCGCGGAAGGCCGCATCACGCAGTCCCTCATCGCCGGATCGAACGGCCGCGACGACCGTTTCGAGCGCTTTCGTTCCGCCAACGACCGTGAGCGTCTCCAGAATCCGCGCCTTCACAGGTCCGGCGGCCGCCGGCAATGCGGCAGCAAGCTGCGCGGCGACGGCCTCTCGATCCGCCGCACGCAGGCACGCGTCGCGCAATGCCTTGTCCAAGGCGGCCGTCTCCTGTTTGTCCTTGGTGGCGGCGAGTCGTGCGATCAGCTTCGGCAAGTCGGCCGTTTCGATCACGGCGCCCAGGCTCGCCAAGGCGGCGGCACGAACGGCTTGGTCCGCGTCATCGGCCGCCTGCCAAAGCGCAGGAGCTGCGGAGGTCGTATGCCGCCGACCGGCCAATTCGATGAGCAGGATCCGCATCTTTCCCTGGGCTTCTGACAGTTTCGCCGTGAGTTGATCGTCGACAGACTTGCCTTGCAGGCTTTCGAGCGATTCCATGGCGGCCTGCGACACTTCGTCGCCCCCCTTGGCCGCCGCATCGAGCAGGGCGGGGACACACGAGCCGTCGCCAACGCGTTTTAAGGCGCGGAAGGCAGGAATGCGGAGCTGCGCGTC
>JBDKUC010000250.1:0-8974 GCA_039679885.1 Thermoguttaceae bacterium
GCAATCTTCGGCGCCTATATCGTCTGCTCGGGCTGTTGCTGCTCGGTGGTCGGCATCGGCGGCGGCATCGTCGGGATGATTCTTCTCTGCGTGCTGAGCATTTCCGATTTCGACCGGTTGGCCGGGCGCACGCGGTTTCAGCTATCGCCGCCCCGCCCTGCCTCGCCGTTTCAGCCCGGCTCGCCGTTCGCTCCGCCGCCGGCCGCCGATCAGATGCCGCCGGAAGACGGCCGGAAGTAATGCGAACGCCCCGCAAGGCCCGAGACCACGTTCGGAAACGCAAGTGCTGGTCCCTTTTCCAGTTGGAGCCGGGGCACGGCGTGGCGGCGAGGCCATGATAGGCTTCGACGATCGGGCCGCCCTATCGACTGCGGCCTCCCCGTCTTGCGACGTTTTTCCGGCTATTCCCAACGCCTGGGCGATCTGCTATAATTAGTCGCGTTGATTCTCATCTTGATCGACATCTCGTCGTGAACAGCGAAGGGCAGCGTCTCTGATCGGAGGTGTTTTCGCCGCACACTGCGACGGCTGTTGCCGCAGCGCACATCGACAAAAGCCTTTCGGGCAAGCCGAAGGAGGACTCCGATGTCGATTCGATGCGTGTGTCGTAATGGGCATGTCCTGACGGCCAAAGACTCCCTGGCTGGCAAGGTCGCGCTCTGCCCGGCGTGCAAGACCCGGCTGACCATCCCTTCGCCGCAAGAGTGTTCCGAGGATGTGATCATGACCATCCTTGGCGAGCACACTCCCCGTCACGGGGATACCTTTGATGACTTCGACGCTCTGGCCGACACCTCGCCGTCGGGCATCGGCAACACGGGGATGCTCAAGAAGCGGTGCGAGCGGTGCAGTCGGGCGATACCGGCTCAGACGCACATTTGCCCCTACTGCCGCTCGTACATCGCCACCCTGAGGGATTTCTAGTATAATTGTGGGTGATGGAATCCACGCTCTCGGTCGTTAGCTCCAAAGAACTCCTGACACTCTTCGGCGCCTGTGATCAGCACTTGCGGCGCATTCGGGCTGCGCTGGGCGTAAGCATCACGGCCCATGAGGGACGCATCCACGTCACGGGGCCCGAACCCGCGGTGGCCGAAGCCACCGAGGTCCTCGAACAGCTTCAGGATTGCGCTACCCGCCAGGGCGAGGTTTCGGCCGACGATGTCAGCCGCGTGCTCTCGGCCATGCAGAACGGCCAGGTGTCGACCGGGCAATCGCCGATCGACGTCTTCCGCACCGGCAAGCAGATCCGGGCGCGAACGGCCGGACAGAGCAAGTACATCGAGGCGATCCGACAACACGACATCGTCTTCTGCTACGGCCCAGCTGGCACAGGCAAGACCTATTTGGCCGTTGCGATGGCCGTGGCCGAGTTGAAGCGCCAAGCGATTCGCAAGATCGTCCTCGTACGGCCGGCGGTTGAAGCAGGGGAGAGCCTCGGATTCCTTCCCGGCGATCTGCAGGCGAAGATCAACCCGTACTTGCGGCCGCTGTTGGATGCCTTGCACGAGATGATGGATCACGACCTGATCCGAGGCTACACGGAGGAGGATCTGATCGAGGTGATTCCGCTGGCTTACATGCGCGGCCGGACGCTCAACGAGGCCTTCATCATCCTCGACGAGGCCCAGAACACGACCGTGTCCCAAATGAAGATGTTCCTGACGCGCATGGGGGCCGGCTCGAAGATCGTGGTTTCGGGCGACGTAACGCAGATCGACCTGCCGCCCAAGAGTCGGAGCGGTCTGATCGACGCCCTTGCCCGCCTGCGTGGAATCGAGGGCATCGCATCAGTCCGCCTGACGGCGTCCGACATCGTCCGCCATCCGCTCGTTCAGCGGATCGTCAACGCCTACGAAGACCATCCCAAGAAACACCATTAGACAAGACAGGCAATTCTCGTTATAGCGGCCGGCGGCGCGTTGGCCCGATTGCGACCCCCCCGCAGGTGCGGCGGTTGCACAAGTATGGCCCAGTTGCGTAGGTTATGCTTTAGCATAACAGTCAGGCTGGAGCTTTATGCGGGCGCATGAGCTATGCCCGCTACGACTGGCCCGCAACCCTGACCGGCTCGGCCGCTAAACCGACTTCACGCGACCCTCGGGCCGCGGCTTTATATCATGCCATTAGGCTGGCGACGGAGTAAACGATTCGAGCGCGTTGCCGCGCTGGAGCTGCCGCCCGGACAGTGGGAGCGGGCGTGGACCAGCCTGAACCGCCGCGACGTGCTGGGGCGAATCGCCCTGGCCCTGGCGACCGCGGTCATCGTTTGCATCGTCATTCGCGGCTGGGACCCGCCGTTCTCCTATCGGTCGGGCTACACGCCGCGGCGCGACATCGTCGCCACCGTGCCGTTCGACAAGCCGGACCCGGACGCAAAGAAGGCCAAGGAGGAGCAAGCGAGGAGCCAGGCGCGGCACGTGTACGTCCAAGACGCCGAGCCGCTCGTGCAGCTTCGCGCGGCCCTGCGGAACACGCTGGTCGAATTGGCCGCCGCGCCGTCGCTCGTGAAGCTGGACAAAACCGATCCGAAGATTTGGCCCGACTTCCAGTTGTCGGTCGAAAAGAATCGCCCCGCCAATGCGAAGGAACAAGAAGAAGCGTTCCGCAAGTTCCGCAATGCGGTCACGCCGCAAGAATCGCTCGACCGTGTCGACAACGCCATCAAAGAGGTCTTCCAGCCGTTCGAGCAACATGGCTTGCTCGCGAAGCTCGATCCGACGCCGAGCGTAGGCAACCAGGAAGAGATTCTGATCTATCCGGCCAAGTTCCCCGAGTTTACGCCAAGGCCCGTCCGGGTAAGCGAAGTGCAGCTCGGCGACGGCGGGACAATCCGTGACGCGCTGCGACGCCATCCGCAGCTCGCGCCGATCGCCGACCGCCTGTTCGCTTGGATCGGCCCCCGTCTGAAGCCCACGTTGCACCAAGACAGCGACGCCACGAAGCAGGAGATCAGCGACGCCGTTCAAGCGGTTCCCAACGTCTTGATCGAATACTCCGTAGGCCAAACGCTCGCGAAGGCTGACCAACGGCTCGGCGCCGACCAGCTGGATCTGCTGCAACGGGAGTACGCCGCAACGATCAGCCATCGGCATCATTCGCGTTGGGGAGCAATGCTCGGCCGGGCAACCGGCGTCACCGCCCTGATCTTCTCGGCCTTCCTGCTCTGCGGCATCTACATGCGATTCCGGCAGCGGGGACCGCTGGCCAGTCTCACTCGCCTGATCGTCCTGATTCTGCTCATCGTCGCCACGGTCGCTGTCGCCCGCGTCGCCAGCGACGTGTGGCGAGCGGAGTTGCTTCCCGTCCTCGTGTTCTCGATGACCATGACGATCGTCTACCGGCAGGAGCTTTCGCTGCTGCTGACCGGCGTCGTGGCGTTGATCGTGACGCTATCGCTTGGACGCAGCCTGCCGGGGTTCCTGATCCTGGCCGGCGTCGGCAGCGCGGCCGTGCTGAGTCTTGCCCGCATCCGCACGCGAACGAAGCTGATCTACGTGGGCCTGTTTGCCGGCCTCGTGGCCGCCTTCCTGCACGTGATTCTGGGGTTGATCGACGACCAACCGTTGACCCGTCCCCTGTTCATCGAGGCCCTGTGGAAAGCGGCCTGGGTGATCGTCGCCGCTTTCTTCGTCACCGGCCTGTTGCCGTTCGTCGAGCAACTGTTCGGCGTGTTGACGGACCTAAGCCTCCTGGAACTCGGCGATGTCGCCCACCCGCTGTTGCAGGAATTGGTCCGCCGCGCGCCAAGCACGTACAACCACTCGATCACCGTCGGCTCGATCGCTGAAGCGGCGGCCGAGAGCATCCACGCCCGAGGCCTGCTCGTTCGCGTCGGGGCCTACTTCCACGACATCGGCAAGATGCTCAAGCCGGACTATTTCGTCGAGAACCAGGGACCAGACGAGAACCGCCACGAGACTCTCGTGCCGGCGATGAGCACGCTGGTGATTATTGCCCATATCAAGGACGGCGCCGACCTTGCCCGGCAACACCGCCTCCCGCAACCGATCATCGACCTAATCGCCCAGCACCACGGGACGACGCGGGTCGAGTTCTTCTACGACCGGGCGACCGAGCAGCAGCACGCCGATCCGAACGCCGCCGAGGTCGACGAGAACACCTACCGCTACCCTGGCCCGAAGCCGCAGACGAAGGAGGCCGCCGTTCTGATGCTGGCCGACGCCGTCGAGAGCGCCAGCCGCAGCCTAGTTGATCCCGCGCCCGCGCGAATTGAGAGCCTCGTGCGCCAAATCGCCGAGCAGCGACTCCACGGCGGGCAATTCGACGAAAGCGGCCTCACACTTCGCGAGCTGCGCACGATCGAAAAAAGCATGGTCATGTCGCTCGCTTCGATCTACCACGGCCGCATCAAATATCCCGAACAGAGAACAGCTTGAAGAAGGGGAGAGGGGAGAGGGAAGAGGGAAACAAGCCACTGCCCACTGCCCACTGCCCACTGCCCACTGCCCACTGCCCACTGCCACACTGCCCACTGCCCACTAGCCACTAGCCCTCCCCTTGATCTCCATCGCCATCACCAACCGACAGAAACGTATTCCCATCGACCGTCGCCGTCTTCGGGCAACGCTCAAGGCCATTCTGCGCGATGCGGCTGTCGCCGACGCGCGGATCAGCATCGCGATGGTCGACGACCCGACAATCGCCAAGCTGCACGATCAGTTCCTTGACGATCCCGACCCGACCGACGTGTTGAGTTTCCTGCTCGAGCGATCGCCGGAGGGTCTTGAGGGCGAGGTGGTCGCGAGCGCCGATACGGCGGCCGCCAATGCGCGCCGGTACGGCGCCACGCCCGAGGAGGAGTTGCTCCGCTACGCGATTCACGGGACGCTTCACCTCGTTGGGCATGACGATCAGACGCCCCGCGATCGGGCCGCCATGCGGAGACTCGAACGCCGCTATTTAGGAGCAACGGAAATGACGAAGCCCAAATGACGAATGACGAAAGAAATCCGAAATCCTAAATCCGAAGCCCGAATTCATTCGTCATTCGTGCTTTGACATTCCATTTCCCGATGTCGACAGAAAAAGCCACTGCCGTTGTCATCCGCGCGGTCGACTTCAGCGAGACGAGCCTGGTGGTGACGCTTTTCACCCGGGAGTTCGGCAAGATAGGAGCCTTGGCGAAGGGTGGCAGGCGGCTTAAGGGCCCTTTCGAGTCTGCTCTTGACCTGCTGGCCCTTTGTCGAATAGTCTTCCTCCACAAATCGTCGGATGCCCTCGACCTGTTGACCGAAGCCAAGCTCTTGCGGCGGTTTCGTCCGGCCGGACGGGACTTGGCCCGGTTGTACGCCGGCTACTATGTGGCCGAACTGCTCGACGCGCTGACCGACGAGGATGACCCTCATCCGGAGCTGTTCGATCTGGCCGAGGAGACGTTGGCCGCATTGGCGGAAGACAGAAACCGGGCGCCAACGACTCCCGGAGAATCGGTGGCGAAACTGGTGACGCGTTTTGAGTTGGGGACCCTGCGGTTGCTCGGCCAACTGCCACAGCTCGATCAGTGCGTCGAGTGCGGCAGGGCCATGAAGATCGAGGGCCGAGTCGCCTTCGGCCAGCTCGATGGCGGCGTGTTGTGTCCGAATTGTCGGGAAGGAAAGAAGCAAGTCGCCATGGTGAGCGCGGGAACGCTTCGGACGATGGCCCAATTGGCCGACCCGAACGGCGCGGCCTGGCGACGCATGGAGATTGACCCGCGAAGTCTTGGCGAGCTCCGCGGCCTATTGAATCGCTATTTCACGCATCTGTTGGGCAGGAAGCCCAAGATGCACGAGTACCTGGGCGCGTTAGGCGTTTGAGCGTGCGGGTGCGTGCGACGCACCTTGGAACGGTTAGCACATCTGGACAAGGAAGTCCTCATGGCGATCGCAGAGTCCCGATGGTGGCTCATCTGCTGCATGTTGGCCGGCGTGGCGGGCTGCAATAGCCTGCCGACCTCGCAGCCGACGTCCGGCGAAATGCAGTGGCGCGGCCAGACGCAGGACTCCGTCTCAGCAGGGACAAGCAGCGGATACCAACCCTGGGCGTGGGGCGCCGCCACCAGTCAGTCCAACACTGCGCCGCAGCCTGCCGCGACCAATGCGACGAACGGCGCGGGGCCGATGATTGCCGGCCCCTCTTCCGCTTCCTCCCAATGGCGCGCGTCCGCGCCGGCCGGCGACAACGCCTCCGAGACGCCAGCCATTCCCCCGCCGATGATCCCGCCGGAGCTCGCCCCGTCGGCCGCCGACGGCGTCAGTCTTGGCGATGCCGCGCCGAAGGAGCCTGAGAAGAAGGGCTTCCAGTGGTCCGACATGGCGCCGGAGAGCATTTACAAGAACATCCAGAAGGCGACCGGCTACGGCCCCAACGAGAAGCTCGCTCGAACGGCAATGAAAGAAGGAACGGCGCTGTTCAACGAGAAGAAGTACGCCGAGGCGGCGGGGAAGTTCGCCACCGCCGCCAATCGCTGGCCCGACACGCCCTTGGAAGAGGACGCGCTGTTCATGAAGGCCGAAAGCGAGTTCTTCGAGGACCACTATAAGGAGGCCCACGACACGTACGGTGGGCTATTGAAGAAGTACACCAACACGCGCTACCTCGACACGGTCTGCGCCCACGAGTTTGCGATCGGCCGCTACTGGGAGCAGCTTTACGTCGCTCATCCAATGCCGCCGGTCGTGCCGAACTTCACCGACAACAGCAAGCCGATGTTCGACACGTTCGGCTATGCCGTTCAGGCGTACGAACGGATCCGGCAAAACGCACCGACCGGGCCGTATGCCGACGCCGCCCTGCTCGCCTTGGGCAACGCCTATTTCGTCCACGGGTACTTCGAGGAGGCCGCTTACAACTACGACCAACTGCGAAACAACTATGCCAACAGCAAATATCAGTTGAAGGCCCACCTGTACGACCTTCAGGCCAAGATGCGGGTCTATCAGGGCACCGCCTACGATGAGGCGCCGCTCAACGACGCCAAGCAAATCGCCGAACAACTCCTCAAGCAATTCGGAAACAAGCTCGGCGACGAGCGGCCGCGGGTCGAGCGGGCGCTGGCCCAGATCCTCGAAGAGAAAGCCAACCGTGACTATGCCATCGCGAAGTATTACGATCAGCACGCCTGTTACGGCGCCGCGCGGATGTACTACAAGGGCGTGGTCGACGGGTATCCGAACACCGAGCGCGCTAAGGAGTCCCAAGCTCGCTTGGCGCAGATCCGCGAGTTCCCCGACGAGCCCCCCGACTATCTGAAGTGGGTCAAGGACACCTTCAGCACGAAGAAGAAGTAGCAAGATGACCGGTGGCGCACCCGTCCAATTCGCTAGCGACCGAGCACTAGCCCGACGCGCAAGCAAGGGAGCACTAGCCCGGCGCGCAAGCGAGGCAACACTAGCCCGACGCGCAAGCGAGGGACTCGATCTTCATGCCTCGCTCGGACGCCGGGCTAGCGTCCTGACCGCATTCATCGCCGTGGTCTTGCCTCTGCTTTCCGGATGCGCCGGCTACCAAATCGGCGACAAGGGACTCCACCCACAGGGCATCCGCACCGTCTACGTTCCGATATTTCAATCGAACAGCTTCCGCCGCAACCTGGGCGAGCGGCTGACGGAAGCCGTGGTCAAACAGATTGAAAAAGAGACGACGTACAAGGTCGTCGCCGACCCAAACGCCGACAGCGTCCTGACCGGCTGCATTGTGGCCGAAAGCAAGACGGTTCTGGTTCCCGAGTTGAGCGGAAACGCCCGGGAAAGCCAGGTCGCCATGACCGTCAAGGTGAGCTGGGTCGATCGCCGTGGGCTGGCGCTCCGCGACGAAAAGACCATCGCCATGCCATCGGAATTGGTCGACGTGACCGGCACGGCCAACGTCGTTCCCGAAGTCGGCCAGTCGATTGCCACCGCCCAGCAGCAGGCGATCGTCCGTTTGGCCAAGGAAATCGTCAATCTGATGGAGAATCCGTGGTAGGGCGCCGTGGCCCGCAGGCGCCGTTTGCTCCTGCTTTTGGCCGCGGAGCGTGGGGACTATGATTCGTGACATGCTGACTGCCATCGAACAACGTGCCGATCGCTGGGCGCTTCGGAGCCGGACGCTCACGTTCGGCGATACGCCGCTGTTGATGGGCATCGTCAACGTCACGCCGGACAGTTTCTCCGATGGCGGCCGCTTTCTCGACGCCGACGCGGCCATCGAACACGGCCTGCGGCTGGTCGCCGCAGGGGCCGATCTGCTGGACATCGGCGGCGAGAGCACCCGTCCCGGTTCCGATTCTGTCGACGTTCAGGAAGAGCTTCGCCGGGTGATGCCGGTCCTCGGCGCCTTGTGCCAACAGGCAGGTGTGCCCGTCTCGATCGACACGACCAAGGCACTTGTGGCCCGCCACGCCCTCCACGCCGGCGCGGAGATCATCAACGACATCACCGCGCTGGAGGGCGATCCGGCCATGCTGCCACTGGCCGTCGAGTCCGGTTGCGGGGTCTGCCTGATGCACATGCGCGGAACGCCGAAGACGATGCAGAACGAGCCCGTCTACGCGGACGTCGTCGCGGAGGTGGCCGACTATCTCCGCGGCCGCCGCGACGCCCTGCTGGCGGCTGGCATCGCCCAGAGCCGCATCGCCCTCGACCCAGGCATTGGCTTTGCCAAGACCACGGCTCACAATCTTGAACTGCTCGCCAACGCCTGGCGGCTCCACGCCCTCGGCTGCCCAGTCCTGGTCGGCCATTCCCGTAAACACTTCTTGGCGACGCCGCACGTCGCGCCAACGGCGGACGCCTCAGCCCGACAGGCAGGCCAAGACGCCCCCGAAGCCGTGCGAGCCGCGACATTGCCGCTTGCCCCCGGCGACCGCACGGCCGGCACCATCGGCGTGGCCCTCTCCCTCGCTCGGCAAGGCGTGCAAGTCATCCGCGTCCACGATGTCGCCGCAGTCCGCCAGGCGTTATTCTTCTTCCAGGCCACCGGCGGCCTCGCC
>JBDKUC010000389.1:0-37483 GCA_039679885.1 Thermoguttaceae bacterium
ATCACAAGCACCCGCGCCCGCGCGGCCAGTCCATGCCAGAAGCCGTCGGGATCGCGGTACTCGGCCGGGTAGTCGCTCGCTGTCGGCGGCACGTAGCGCTCGAGCAACCCCAGCCGCTTGAGCCGCAAGGTGTGCAGGATTTCGTTGTTCCAGAAGACGTCGCAACGGGGCCGCGACCGCTCGGCCACGATCGCCTCGGTCAGGCCCACCGTTTTCGTCGATTCCACATCGTACTTCGGCAACACGGTCACATGGTTCTTCGCCGTAAACTGCTCGAAGATCGGCGCGGAAAACTCGGAGTCCAAGGCCGTATAGGCGACGACTTCCGTGCCGCCCGATCGCCAACAGCCTGCCAGCAGCAGAGGAAGCAGAAAGACCGAGACGGCGAATCGCATGAGAACCTCCACGTCCGAGTCCACGAAGTATACTGGTGATAGCGTGCGTGCGCCAATGTGCTCATCGTGTTCCGTGCAATTCCTGATATGGATGATGCTACCGCAATCCGCCGACTGCTGGCCGTAGAGTGGCACGCTCTGAAAGGACGCAGACGTTCGGCGCGACAGGCAGAGTCGCTCACCACGCCCTTTCAGGGCGTGCCACCCCGAGGGACTGTGCCGCTTCGCGCCGCGTTCGTGACGATCGTCTTCCTTTTCGCGTCAGTCGTATTGGTGAACCCGGCCGTTGCAAGCGGACCGCCGCGGCCGGATGACGCCCGGGCGAAGGCCGCTGGCATCCGAAAGCTTTCGAGCCGCCATCTGACGCTCTACACCGACGTCGCCGGCGCGGAAGTCGAACAACTGCCGGCCGTCTTCGACCAGGCGTTCCCGCAGTGGTGTCGGTACTTCGGCATCGACGAGCACAAGCACGCCGACTGGCGTCTGACGGGCTGCTTGATGAAAGACCGCTCTCGGTTCGTCACCGCGGGCCTGCTGCCGCCGGAAGTGCCGGTGGCCGAGGGACGTGGTTACACTTGGTACGACACCTTTTGGCTCGACGAACAGCCGAGCGAGTGGTACCGCCGCGAGTTGTTTTTGCACGAAGGCGCCCACGGCTTCATGTACACCGTGCTGGGCGATTGCGGCCCGATCTGGTACATGGAGGGCATGGCTGAGTATCTCGGCACGCATCGCTGGCAGCAGGATCGGCTGACGCTCGGCTATATGCCGCGGAGCCGCGAGGAGTCGCCCCGCTGGGGCCGCGTTCCGACGATTCAGAAGCTTGTCGCCGAACATCATGCGCAGAAGCTCCCGTCAGTTATCGAGTTCACGCCGGCCGCTTGCCAACGGCCGGAGACGTACGCCTGGTGCTGGGCCGCCGTCACGCTGCTCGACCGCCACCCTCGCTATCAGGCCCGATTCCGCCAACTCGTCAGCCAAGTTGGCCGGGCGGACTTCAACGAGCAGTTCCATCGGCTCTTCCAGCCTGACTGGCAACAGCTTTGCGAAGAATGGCAACTGATGATCGTTGGCATGGAGTACGGCTATGACGTTGGCCGCGCGGCCGTCGATTTCACGCCGGCGACCGTCTCTCCGCGCTCGCTTGCGGGAGAGGGGAAGAAGGTCAAAATCCTCGCCGACCGCGGCTGGCAGAACACGGGCCTGCGGCTGACGGCGGGCAAGTCCTATCGCCTGACCGCGACGGGCCGCTACCAAGTCGCCAAAGAGCCGAAGATCTGGTGGTGCGAGCCGGGCGGCGTGTCGATCCGCTACTACCACGGCCAACCGCTAGGCGTTCTGCTAGCTGCCGTGCGGCCCGACAACCCGCCCGCCGGCAGCCTCTCGGCCTTGCTCCGGCCGACCACCATCGGCCTTGGCATGACGCTCATCCCCGCGGAAACCGGCACGCTCTTTCTCAAGATCAACGATTCCGCGGGCGAACTGGACGACAACGCGGGCGAGTTGACAGTGCAGGTGCGGAGGGAATAGCGACCAACAGTTGGACTCTCACTGCGACGGGCTACGTCCGCAAAATGGCGTTGGTCGTGTTCCGCAGCCCAAACATCGTGATAGATTCGCCGACGTGTCTTTTCCTTAGCGCGGACATCGTGAAGCATCTAGCCGGCGTCCCTTTTCCGTAGCCCAGGCGTTTACGCCTGTGGGATGAGGTTGCCCTGATAATTTCCTTTTCCGTTCAGCCCCTTTAGGGGCGGAAGAGCGTTGCCAATGCTGCCGGGTTCCCGCAAACAAGACCGCTCTGCTGCCCCCAAAGGGGCAGAAAACAAAATGTTTCTAACGGACTTAGTTCCACAGGCGTAAACGCCTGGGCTACGGAAAAAGCACAATGGTCGGGGGCATCACTTGGGCTGCGAGGAATGCGCCGCCGGCCGCGGCAATACGGCCGATCCGCCGGGCCGTAATCCTTCGATCCATTGAATTCCGTGTATTCCGCGCGGCCCACGGCGGCTACTGATCGCCAAAGCGATCGGGCCTTGTCGGCCGCGGGCAGTACCAGCCTTCCAACTTCTGTTCGTAGAAGCGTTGCGAGCGACGGGCATACTTGAACCTCACCCACCTTGCCATTGTTTTCTGCGTGGCGGCGAGCTCTGCCGCGATCTGCTCGTCGGACCAGTCAGGATGCCTGAGCAACAGTTCGACGGCCCGATCGTCTTTGGTTTCCTTTACCTTCGCTGGATACCCCGTCTGTCGCTCAAATTCTCGGCGCAAGAAATCTATGACGTGGGTGCAGTGGTTGATCGTGCAACAGAACATCCGCGCCGCGGGGGACGTCTTACGGGCGATGAACTCGGATAGATCGTCTAGGAACTCGTCTTCGGATGTGCGAAACTCGTTCTTGCCGATCAATGCACCCAGATAGTACCGGCACTCAACGTAATCGCCACCGAGCCAAGCATTCTCTCGGAGTGCCCGGTGCTCCGGGGAGTCCATTGGCAAATCGAAGGATTTTGCAAGGGAATCGATACGTTTCATGCGACCGGCAGTTCGGCGACGCGGCGGACAGCGGGGATCTTCCCGCCGGTGAGGTCTTCATGAATGTCACGCAGGTTCTCCTGAAGTTCTTCAAGAGTCGCGCCCTGCGTCATGTAGTCGGGAAACTCCTCCAGGTACCCCAACCACATCTCCTCGTCTTGCCAGTAGACGTATCGCACGGTGTTCATACTTTAAGCATACCCCCGGCAATGGCCCGTTTCAACGCCCCCCCGCTGCAAGCCGACGGCGATCTGATACAATACGGCCATGAAACAGTGGGATACGGTTGCGATCGTGGGAGTCGGGCTCATCGGCGGTTCGATCGGCCTCGCGCTGCGCCAGCGGAATCTGGCCAAAAGCGTGGTCGGCATCGGTCGCGGCCAGCCGAGCCTGCGCATCGCGCGACGCGTCGGCGCTGTAACCCACACGACGATCGACCTGAACAAGGGGGTGGCCGACGCCGAGTTGGTCATCGTCTGCACGCCGGTCGGCCATGTCGTCGAGCAAGTCAAGCAGGCGGCCCAGCATTGCCTCGAACAAACGCTCATCACCGACACCGGCAGCGCGAAGCAGCAGTTGGTCGAGACGCTCGACGGCGGGCTGGCCCACGGCTGCCGGTTCCTTGGCAGCCATCCGCTGGCCGGAAGCGAGAAGACGGGCGCCCAGAACGCCTCGGCCGATCTCTTCGACGGACGCGTGGCCATCATCACACCGACGATCAACACGCGGGCGGAGGACTTCGACCTTCTGGCCGAGTTCTGGCAGTCGCTCGGCTCCGTCGTCGTGCGAATGTCGCCTGAGGAGCATGACGAGGCCCTGGCCATGACGAGCCACCTGCCGCACGTGGCGGCGGCGGTGCTGGCGCTGACGATGCCTGAGAAGTATTTTCGGCTGGCCGGCCGGGGCGTCTTGGACACGACCCGGGTTGCCGCCAGCGACCCGCAGCTTTGGTGTCAGGTGCTCAAGCAGAACCGCGAGAATATTTTGACCGCCTTGGAAGAGTATGGCGGAAAGCTGTCAGCCATGCACGCCGCCATCCGCGACAACGACCAGGAGACCATCGCCCGCTTTCTTACGCAGGCCAGGAAGAACCGGAATGCTTTGGGAAGTTGACGCGCGCGTCGTCGAGACTACATGAGGCGGATGAAACTCGCTTCCCGTGTGGCAGGCAGGTCGTCTTGCTCATAGGGCGCAAGTTGTGGTCTGCAGGGGCGTTCACGCCCCTTGTCCGCCAAAGGTGGTTTAGGCCCGGGCGTTTACGCCGGGTTGAAGAGGCGGGGGGCGCGAATTGTCAGGCCCGTTCTCCTTGTCAGCAACTCAGCGAGACGCCCGTAAACGGGCGTGACAGCGCGAGAGAAAACCAACGGGCGTAGCCGCAAACCCGTGCTTAAAGCACGGGCCTATACCGCCAGCGGCGGAAACGCCCGTAAACGGGCGTAGGAGTGCTGACCGCAACGCAGAGTACAACTTACACCCGTGCTCATACGGTGAGTTCTAGCGATTCCGCGTTGGGAGCGAGGACCTCGTCGTCCTCGACGCGTTCGAGGTAGAGCTCAATCGCCTCGCGGATGTTCCGAAGGGCCTCTTCGCGGGTGTTTCCCTCGGAAATGCAGCCCGGCAGTGCAGGGACAACGACCGTGTAACCGCCTTCGTCACTGGGCTCCAAGACGACATTCAACCGCATAGCATCACCCTTTGCTGAAGGGCCCGAACGACCGCCTTTGGCCAACCAAGATTCGCCATGCTCGTGAGCCATGTTGCCCAGCGCACGCACCAACCCAGGCTCATTGCTAATATACCGCCGCGGGAGGGACGGTTCAATGTCTCCGTAAGCGATCTTCGTTTTGTCGCCACCCCCTGTTCTCCGCTGAAGATACGGTACAATAGCGAGATTCACTCCGTAACCTCGCCAAGAAACAACCGCAATGCTTTGGGAAGTTGACATCTACGCGGCCGAAGGGCAGCCGGACCTGGCTGCTCGCGACGTGACCGCCGCCGCCGCTGAACTGCATCTGGCCGACGGCCTCTCGGTGGTTTCCGCCCGGGGCTTTCTGATCCAGGGCGACCTCGACCGCAGCCAGGTCGAGCGGATCGCCGCCGAATTGCTGGCCGATCGCGTCGTCGAGCGGACGGTCGTTGCCCCCGTTGGCGACGCGGTGCTCTACCGTGGGGCAGGTTGTCAACCTGCCGCCACAACAGGCGGAAAAGGAGTCGCCTGGATTCACGTCCTGC
The DNA here is from genome assembly GCA_039679885.1 of Thermoguttaceae bacterium. Lineage (GTDB taxonomy): Bacteria > Planctomycetota > Planctomycetia > Pirellulales > Thermoguttaceae > JAJFUI01. The sequence continues at coordinate 5,160 of JBDKUC010000389.1, forward strand.
CGAAGCCCGGCGTGATGGACCCGGTCGCCCAGAGCGCGATGCAGGCCATCGCCGATTTCGGCATCCGCGTCGAGGCGGTACGGACGCTCAAGAAATACGCCATCGGCAATCTTCCGGAGGATTGCCTCGCACCGCTCTGCTCCAAGGTGCTGGCCAACGACGCGGTCGAGCAGGTCGTCGTCGGCCCCTTGACGCTCGACCGCTTGCAGGTTGGCGCCCCCTATCAGTTCCAGCGGATCACGGTGCCCATCCGCACGATGGACGATGCGGCCCTGGAGCGGCTCGCGCGCGAGGGGCAGCTTTATCTGTCGCTCAACGAGATGCAGACGATCCAGGCCCACTTCCGCTCGCTCGACCGCGACCCGACCGACATCGAACTCGAGACGGTCGCACAGACGTGGAGCGAGCATTGCAGCCACAAGACGCTGGCCGGGCGGATTCACTATCGGGGGCCCGAAGGCGAACGCCGCTTCGAGAACATGCTTCGCGAGACGATCTTTGCGGCCACGCAGCAGATTCGCCGCGAGGCAGGCGATCAGGATTGGTGCGTCAGCGTTTTCTCCGACAACGCCGGCGTCGTCCGGTTCGACGACCAATACAACATCTGCTTTAAGGTCGAGACGCACAATCACCCTTCGGCCCTCGAACCTTACGGCGGAGCGAACACTGGCATTGGCGGTGTGATTCGCGATCCGATGGGGACCGGCATGGGCGCCAAGCCGATCTGCAACACCGACGTCTTCTGCTTCGCCCCGCCGGACACGCCGGCCGAGTCGCTCCCGCCCGGCGTGCTGCATCCCCGCCGCGTGATGAAGGGCGTCGTCTCCGGCGTCCGCGACTACGGCAACCGGATGGGCATTCCCACGGTCAACGGGGCCATCTACTTCGACCCCCGTTACCTCGGCAATCCGCTGGTCTATTGCGGCAACATCGGCCTGCTGCCGCGCGATCAGTCGTTCAAACACCAGCAGCCGGACGACCTGATCGTCGCCCTGGGCGGGCGCACGGGCCGCGACGGCATTCACGGCGCGACATTCAGCTCCGCCGAGTTGACCAGCCACAGCGAAACGGTCTCTGGCGGCGCGGTCCAGATTGGCAACGCCATCACCGAGAAGATGGTTCTCGATGTGCTCCTGGCCGCTCGCGATCGCGGGCTCTACAACGCCGTGACCGACTGCGGGGCCGGCGGCTTCTCGAGCGCCGTCGGCGAGATGGGCGAGAAGATCGGCGCCGAAGTGCAGCTCGACGCCTGCCCGCTGAAGTACGAAGGACTCTCCTACACCGAAATCTGGATCTCCGAGGCCCAGGAACGGATGGTCCTCTCGGTGCCCGAGGCCAAATGGCCGGAGCTTTCGGCCCTTTGCGCTTCCGAAGGCGTCGAAGCGACCGTCATCGGGCGGTTCGTTCCCACCGGCCGGCTCATCTTGAAGTATGGCGATCATCAAGTGGCCGACCTGGCGATGAAGTTCCTGCACGACGGCCGCCCGCCGGTGGTGCGCGATGCGGTGTATGAGCCAGGAGGAAGTCGGCAGTCGGCAGTGGGCAGTCGGCAGTCAGCAGTGGGAAGTCGGCAGTCGGCCGCGGGCAGTCGGCAGTCGGCGGAGGCCAGTGGCCCATGCACTGCCGACGCTCTCCTCAGAATCCTCGGCTCGCTCAACGTTTGCAGCAAGCAGTGGGTCATCCGACAATACGACCACGAAGTGCAAGGCGGCAGCGTCGTCAAGCCGCTGGTCGGGCTAAAGAACGACGGGCCGAGTGATGCAGCCGTCCTGCGACCGGTCATTTCGAGCCGCCGCGGCATCGCCGTCTCGTGCGGCATGAACCCGCGCTACGGCGATCTCGACACCTACTGGATGGCCGCCAGCGCGATCGACGAGGCGATTCGCAACTGCGTGGCCGTCGGGGCCGATCCGTCGCGGATCGCCATCCTCGACAACTTCTGCTGGGGCACGACCGACCGACCGGAGACTTTGGGCTCGTTGGTCCACGCCGCCCTGGCCTGCCACGACATGGCGATCGCCCTGCGGACGCCGTTCATCAGCGGCAAGGACAGCCTCAACAACGAGTTCCGGCCGGTTCGTGGGGCAGTGGCTGGAAAAGGGGACGAGCCGATCAGCATCCCGCCGTCGCTTCTGATCAGTGCGATGGGCCAGATCGACGACGTCTCACAGTGCGTCACGATGGACCTCAAGGAGTCCGGCAATCTGCTCTACATCGTCGGCCTGACGAAGGACGAACTCGGCGGCTCGCACTATGAGATGGTCGAAGGACTCGAAGGCGGCGCCACGCCGACCGTCGACGCCCCGCTGGCAAAGAAGACGTTCGCCGCTATGCATCAGGCGATCCGCGGCGGGCTGGTTCGCGCGTGCCACGATCTGAGCGAGGGCGGGCTGGCCGTCGCCGCCGCCGAAATGGCCTTCGCCGGCGGGCTCGGCGCCAAGATCGACGTCTCAACTCTCCCCGTGTCCGTTGGGAATGCGGCCGGGGGTGAGGGGCTCCCGTCGGCTGTCCTCCTGTTCAGCGAATCGAACACCCGCTTCCTCTGCGAGGTTCGACCGCAGAACGCGGCCGCCTTCGAGAAGGCCCTGGCCGATGTTCCGCATGCCCGGATCGGCGAAGTCACTGCCGACCAGAATCTCGAAATCAGCGTCTCAGGCCAGTCGGTGCTGACGGCCGACACGGGGTCGCTGAAAGAGGCCTGGCAGAAGCCGCTCCGCTGGTAGCGGCCGGTTTTCGAGCCGGACAAGATTCTATTGGTGTGACGGCTGTTGCCGTGCACGGATCTTGTCGATCGCGTGAAGGATGGCCGTGTTGATTTTGCCAGGTGTCTCACCACCTGACAACCTTTGCAGTTCTTCGAGTTTTCTGACGGCGCCAATGTCTCCCACGTCGCCGAGCAGGATGATCGCCGACAACGTGGCCACGTCCAAATCGCCCGGCAACTCCTTTTCGAGCTGCGACCTCAAACGAGCCTTTTCGGCTTGCGTCAATCGAGAAACGGCGGCAATGCGGTCGTGCACGAAGCGTTTCGGATTTGCGGCCGCTTCGAAGTTGCCGCCAGCCGCAGTCGGTTGCTCCTTCGGCAACAGCATGGGGACCGGCCCACGCCCCTTCGCAAGCAACGCGACCCGTCTGGTGTTCGGGTCAAGGATGCAGATCTGATTGTTGCCAAGCTGGAACACCACAAAATCGCCCGGAAGCTGGACGGCATTGCGAACGGACCACTGCACGAAGGGCGTCTCCAACGAGAAACGCAGACGCCTGCCATCCTTCGCGTTTTTGCCGCACAGGCCCTCGACCGAATAGAATCCCGTGTCAAATGTCCAGTCGCTCTTTGCACCGGCGCCAAGCCGGGGAACGTCGCCGAGATTGCCCCACGTGGCGACCGCGCGTTCGTCGGTTCGGTATCGGTGTATCGTCTCGGTGGCCGCAGTCGCCGTCAAACCTCGAAGCAGAACCTTGTAGTCGGCCTCCTTTGGGTCGGCGGTCTGAAGTCTGGCGACAAGGTCCCAGCGGCCGCGCTCCTTGGTTGATTCCTCCGCGAAAAGCCTGTCATTCTGGCCGCAGGAACCGAGTTCGCTAATTCGCTTCGATTCAGGCTGGCCTGCGCTCCATGCGTAGACGTCCCCGTCGCTGTCGGCGATGTAATAGAGCGTGACGCCATCGGGGAGCGATAGCTGCGATGGTTGGACGATCGCCATCTCGGTGTAGAGCGTTGTGCCGCTGGCCGACCAGTACCAGCCGAACAGGACTAGATAGCTGGCCGACTGCACGATTAGCGAGGCCCAAACGCTCTTTCGGAACCAGCGTTCGCTCTTTCGGAAACAGAGGGCGACGAACGGCCATTCGAGCAGCAGGGTGAAAACGTAGGTGACGGCAACCAATCTCCATATCCACTGCCAGGTGTTGTAGAGATCGAGATCGGCCTGAAGTCGTTGCGAGACCGCTTCGATGAAGAGCATCCCGACCCAAGCGGAGAAGTAGTTGGCGAGGATCATGACGCCCATGCAGGCGAGCTTAGGTCGGCGGAAAAGCAGGGCCAGCAGCAAACCCTCGCCCACGCCGATGAAGAAATTGCCGAACACGAGGTGCAACATTCCGGCCCACATCAGCGGCGTGCCCGCGTTTGCATAGGCCATCGAAGGGTACAGAGCCAGCGCGAGCACGGCCAGGCAAAGAATCCATCTCCGCATCGCTACCCTCCGTCCAGGAGATCACGCCGCGACTTCGTTATTCAACGAACTGCTTCAGTTCCTCGGCGGTCGGCAGCGAGGGCTGCGCGCCGAGCCGTGTGGCCGAGAGGGCGCCGGCGAGACACGCGCGGCGGACGGCGGCTTCCAGTGGCAGCCCGCCGCCAAGGCCGGAGGCCAGACCGCCGTTGAAGGCGTCGCCGGCGGCGGTCGTATCCACGACATCCACCTGCCGGCTCGGAATCAACATCATTCCGTCGCCATTGGCGACCAACGCACCGCGAGCGCCGAGCGTGATAATCGTATGCCGAACGCCCCTGGCCTGCAACTGGGCGGCGGCCTGTCGGGCCGTGTCTTCATCGCGGACGCTGATGCCGGTCAGCCGTTCGGCCTCGCTCTCGTTCGGCGTCACATAGGTTAGGTGCTGCCAAAGCCGCTCGGGCAACGGTGCGGCGGGGGCCGGATCGAGGATCACCGGAACGCCCGCCTCGGTGGCAATCTGCGCCGCGCGACAAACCGTCTCCATCGGCGTTTCCAACTGGAGCATCAGGGCGTCGGCCCCGCGGATGCAGTCGGCTGCCCGGTCCACATCGGCCGGCGTCAGGGCCGCGTTGGCCCCGCTCGCCACCGAAATCGAGTTCTCGCCAGCGTGGTCGACGAGGATCAGGGCGACGCCGGTCGCGTGCTCGGGATCGCGCAGGACATGCTCGGTGCGAATGCCCTCGCGGCGGAAGTTCTCGATTGCCTGATCGCCGAAGACGTCGGCGCCGACGCGGGCCACTAGGGTGACTTCGGCCCCGAGTCTCGCGGCGGCGACCGCCTGGTTGGCCCCTTTGCCGCCGGCCACCATAACGAACCGCCCGCCGGTCACCGTTTCGCCCGGCCCGGGCAACCGCTGTCCCTTGACCACCATGTCGGTGTTGACGCTGCCAACGACGACGATTCGCGGAGTCTTCATCGAGTGATCCTTACAATGCAGGTCGTTACCCCAATCGCGAGACGATGACCAAGGCCAGTCCGGCGACGTATCCGAGGAACATCAGAACCAGGAGCGGAGTGACGCTGCGCGGGGCGGCCCGGAACTCGCGCCACACGAACACGCCCCATAGGGCGGCGACCAGCGTCGCGCCTTGGCCGAGACCATAGGCAACTGCGGGGCTGGCTTTTGCCGAAGCGACGACGTTCAACGTCATGCCGACTGCCCAGATCACGCCGCCGACGACGCCCCAGAGGTGGTCGCCGAGCCGGCCCTTGAAGTAGTCGCCAAGCGGCACGGGCGAGCCGACGAACGGTTTCTTCATGATCGCGACGTTGAACACGAAGCTGCTCAACAAGATTCCGAGAACGAAAATCACGTTGGCCGTGTAGGCCGTCAGCTTGCCGGCCTGAATGACGCCCGCCTGAAGGTTTTGGGCGTTAACCGCCACCAGCTCGACGCCTCTTGAAGTGTGGATCTCGACCTGGCCGATCGCCCGGGCGACGAGGAAGTAGAAGAGCGACATGAGGATGCCGCAGAGGATCGACAGGACGATGCCTTTCGCGCCGCCGCCAGCACGGCCGCCGCTCAGCCGGCGATAGGCCAAAGCGTCCAGGATGATGGCGGCCAAGACCAGCCCCACCCCGACGAACAGCAGCCAGGGGTTGGCCGAGCTGTCGCCGCCGACGTAGTTGATCAGCACGCCGAGCACCAGGGCCAGCCCGATGCCGACGGGAAACGCGACGGCCATGCCCGAGATGGCGATGGCGGCCACCAGCAGGATGTTGGCCGCGTTAAAGACGACGCCGCCTAGCAGAGCGGAGCCGATCGACGCCAGATTGGCCTGACGCAGGTCGGTCAGGAAATCGCGGCCGACCGCGCCGGTGCTGCCCATCGTGAAGGCGAAGATCAGCGCGGCCAGGACGACGCCGAACACATAATCCCAGTAGAACAGCTCAAACCGCCAGCGTTGGCCGACGGCTTTCTGCGTGTTCGCCCACGATCCCCAGCAGAGCATCGTGATGACGCAGAAGATGACCGCCGTGACGTTGCTTTCAACCACGAACATGACGTTGCGTCCTTTCAGTGCGAAGTTGGTTCAGATTGCGGACCGACGCGCGCGGGATCAGCGTCGTCGGCAGCAGAATGCCGCCCCGCACGGCTTGGCTGGGCGAACGGATGCGATCAAAAAGAAGCTTGCAGGCGATCTGGCCCATCTCGGCCGACGATTGCGAGACCACCGTCATCGGCGAGGCCAGATGGGCCGAGTAGGGCTGATCGTCGAACGAGATGAGCGAGACATCATCGGGCACGCGGACGCCTTCCTCCGCCAATGCCCTCAGGGCGCCGAGCGAGATCAGGTTGCTCAGGGCGAAGATGGCCGTGAAGCCGCCGGCCGACTTCAAGAGCAACTTGGTCGTGACATAGCCGCTTTGCTCGCCGAAACTGTCGCCGGCGACGAGCCGCTCGTCGAGCGGAATGCGAGCCGCCGCCAGAGCGTCCTTGTATCCCCGCAGGCGGTCTTCGTTCGGCGAAGCGCCTCGCAATCCTTGAATGCAAGCGATGCAGCGATGGCCGTTGTGGATCAGATGGTTCGTGGCTTCTTTCGCGCCGCCATAGTTGTCCGACGCCACGTAGGGCAGCCGGAGGCCGGGGAAGTAACGATCGGCCAATACGAGCGGCAGATCGCCTTGCTCGAAGCATGCGAGATGGGCGGCCGAAAGTCCAACCGGGCAGAGCACGATTCCCTCGACGCCGTGGCTGCGGAGCAGCGTCAGGGATTCAATTTCGATCTCCTCGCTGTCCTGGCTGTCGCAGACAATGACCGAGTAGCGGCGCTCGCGCGCTCCGAGGGTGACCTGCCGCACGATGCCGGCGAAGAAGGGGTTCGAGACGTCGGGAATCACCAGGCCGATCGTCGAGCTTCGTTTCAGCCGCAGTCCCCGGGCGAGCCGGTTGGGCGAAAAGCCGAGCGAGGCGGCCAGCTCGCGGACTCGCTCCTCCGTCTGCCGGCCGACGCGGTACTTCCGAGCCTGGCCGCTAAGGGCGCGAGAGACGGTGGTCATGGAGATGCCCAACTCGTCGGCGATCCGCTTCAGCGTGATGTTCGAGGTCGGTTTCATCGGCGTGGCGTGCTGCACAAACGTTGGTGCTAGCATTTATACCTGGCCCGCCAAAGACCGTCAAGGAACCCGTTCTGTCGGTCAGGACGACTGCAAAGTTGTTCGTAGTTCCGGCTTTAGCCGGTCATTTGCCGCCTAAAGGCGGAACTACGAACGCCTGCAACGGACTTTGCAGTCCGCCTGTTCTATCGGTCGGTTACGGCGAGCGTCCTTGCTCCTGGGCTGCCGTTGTGGCCACCGACGGGGTGCGCCTTGGCGTTGCCCGGGTGCAACAAACGATGCGTCTCCGCCACAGACGACGCCACCTGGGGCGGCGTGCGGCAATGCCAATCGGCCGCAGTTCGCGGGAAATGGCCAAGGATCGTGGCCGTTTGACGCATCGTCGGCTCTTGGTACGCGGTTTGCCCACAAGTCATCGCATGAGCCGATTCATGCGGGCCGCCATCGCCGGTCGTGCCGTGGGGCTGAGTGCCGTGTTCTGCGGACTGCTCAGTCCGCTCGCGGCCAACGCCGACGTGCCGATCTCCGTCCAACTGGTCAGCGGGCGGGCGTTTTCGGCCGTCATGGATCAGCGAACCGACGCACGGCAGCTATGGTTGCGATTCGACAGAGAGAACGCCGAAGCGCTCCGCCCGGTCGATTGGGATCGCGTCGTGCGGGCCGAGGTGTCGGGCGTCAAACTCTCGGGCGCCGCCTTGCAACGCATGGTCGAGCAAGTGCGGCGGGAAATGCCTGCGGCTCCGCGGCCCCGGACGCGGGCCGTGACGTTCCTGGCGCCGCCCGATCAAGAACGGCCATCTCCGTCCCGGTTGCCGAAAGACGTCGAGACGCCGCGCGTCGTCTCCCTGGCCATTGACGCCCAAGCCGGCCGCTGGGACAACAACGTCGAGCCTGACGGCCTCGTCGTCCGAGTCTATCCGCTCGATGCGGAAGGCCGGATTGTTCCCGCCCGGGGCACGCTCACCGTCGATCTCTGGGCCGAAGCTACGCCGGAGCGGAACGGATTGAACTGGCGGCAGGAGCCGTTCCAGAACGCTGGCCATTGGACCGAGGCGGTCCACCTTGCGGATTTCGGAGCCAACGGCGCCAGCTACCGGCTGCGGTTCTTCCCGAGCTTCCATCCGGAGTTTAATCACTGGATGGGATGGCGCGGCGCGGTCCATGCTTGCTTGGCTGTCCCCGGTCAGGGGACCTTCGAGGCGACCGATGACATGGCGATCATTCGGCCTTGGAGCACCGTGCGCGAACGCCTGCAACAAGTCACGCGGCACGGGTACTTCGCCGGCGATCGCTACTTCCCCAACGAGCGAACCGACGACGGCCGGCGCTGATGTGGCCGCATTCTTGGCGCGACCGCCGGTCGCGGCTTGATGAGAGCTGCGGCCGGCGTGGCCTATCCTGGCTTCTTCATGCCGAAACTGTGCAGCACGAGGACGGAGCCGATGGAGATGAGCGACCAGCCGAGCCAGTCGGGCGGAGAGCATACCTTCTTGGCAGGTGGCTTGTCCGACTGCGTCGCAGTCTGAACGGCCGAGTTGATGGCGGCCAGAGGATGGCCCGTGCGTTCGGCGAGAAACTGCGTGAAGTCCGGAGTCAGCTCGAACGACTCGACCATCCGGAATTGGGCTCCCAACATCAGGCACAACAGGCCGGCAAAGAAAAACTGATTTCGGGTAAGGTCCATCATTGGCCACCTCGGGCAACCGTTCGCGGATCGGATGGAGACGGGCAGGGGAACGCTGCGTCTCATCTTTCCTATCGAGTCGCGGCGGGGCCATCTTCAGCCGCCCGCCGGTTGTGCGGAAAATGCCGCGCAGCCTGCAACGCCTAGCGCGGTCCTGACGGATGGAGCAGATGGATGGCCGGCCGACGCCGCGTTTCTCTGCCGGCGTCTGACCTATACTTGGTCAAAGCACTTTAGCCGCGACGGACAGCAAGGATCTTGGCCAATGGGGCGACGCGTACTGATCGTTGACGATTCGATGCTCATGCGGCGTCTGATGAAGGAGACGCTGTTGGCCGATGGCTGGGAAGTCGTTGGCGAGGCGGCCGACGGCCAAGAGGGCGCCGAGAAATACCGCGAGCTTCGGCCCGATGCCGTGACGATGGATATGGTCATGCCGGGCACGGATGGCGTCGAAGCCGTCCGCGCCATTTTGGCCATCGATCCCAACGCCCGAGTGCTGGTTGTCAGCTCGCTCAATCAGACCAAGCTCATTTCCGAGGCCGTCCGCGCGGGCGCCGAAGACTTCCTCGCGAAGCCGTTCATGCCGGAGCAGTTGCAGGACACGCTGCGTGCGTGCGTGGAATCGGCCACCCGGTCCTGATCTGACGATTCGGCCGGGGGTTCCTTAAACCGGCAGGCCCTCCTATCCTCTCTTGTCCCCGCCGTCAATTTCTGTTACGGTTCGCGGATTAATTCCGGCTAATAGTGCGCGCTCCAAGAAAGACGGTGCTCGTGCGACGATGGCGGTTGACACTGCTGGGCTTGACGATGGCGGCGGTTTTGGCCTGCGCCCTACGGACGCCGGTCTGCTTGGCCACATCGAGTGCTCAGGCGACTCCGACAGTGAACTCCGTGCAGCCGTTGTACGCCCCGGAAGTCTGGCGATTGCCGCCGGTCGATCCGCCGCCCCCGCAGGCGCTGACCGTCTCGCCGGCCGATCCGGTTCCCGCCGCATCGATGTTCGACAGTCCGCCGGTCGCGAACGCCCCGTTCTCGTTGTCGGGCGTCTTGACCGACGGGCCGCGGTTGGAGACGAGTCCCACCGAGAAGCCGAAGAGACTCTGGGACGGCGGCTTCGACCTGGGCGTCGATGGCTCGGAGGGGAACAGCGACTCGTTCAACCTTCACGCCGGATTCCATGCGACGCGGAAAGCGGCCGCCAATATCTTCACCATCAACCTCGACTACAACAAGCGCACCGCTCAAGAGATCAGCACGGCGAACCGCGCCTTCTTCGATGGCCGTTTCGAACGCATGATCGGCCAATCCCGCTGGTCGTGGTTCGTCCACGAGACGGTCGAGTACGACGAGTTCCAATCGTTCAACGTTCGTGACACGTCCGACGCCGGCGTCGGCTACCGGATCATCAAGGATGAAAAAGGGACGCTCATCGGCCGCGTGGGCAGCGGTTTCTCGCACTATTTCGGCGGCCCGGACAACGGAGAGTACATCCCTGAAGCCGTCTTCGGGACGCAGGTCGAGCGACAAGTGAGCCGGCGGCAGAAGCTCTACGGCGTGGTCGAGTACGCGCCCGACCTGACCGGTTTCGCCCGCTTCCGCATGAGGCTACAAGCGGCCTGGGAACTGCTCTTGGACGAGGAGCGGAACCTGAGCCTTCGGGCCGGCGTGTTGGACCTGTACGACAGCGTCCCGAACGGGGCAAAGCCGAACGACGTCGATTACGCGCTGACGCTGTTGTGGAAGTTTTAGATGGAACACCGCTGGAACCGCCGATGGCGCCGGCCGTCGTCAATCCCGGCCTGGAACTGTAAGAGCGACTCGTGTCGCCGATCTGGGGCTGCCGCAATTGGCGACCGGAGACGCGTCTTCCCGTCGCGTTGCATCCCATGAGCCAAATCGCCTGATAGGGCAGAGAGAGGCGAACGATGATCGACCGTGCCGAGGGGTGTGACGACGCGACACGAGGCTCCGCCTATTCGCGGAGTTTTCTCGCGCTCGTGGCCACCCAGTTCTTCGTCGCGTTGAACGACAACATGTTTCGCTGGCTGGTCGTGCCGATCGGCAAGGAATTGATGAAAAGACAGTGGGGCGAAATGCCGGAGATCGTTCGGCAATGGATGGAGCCGAAGCCGTTGGCCCTGGCATTGGGGCTGGCCAGCTTCACACTGCCCTTCCTGGTCTTCGCCGCACCGGCCGGATTTCTGGCCGACCGCTTCAGCAAGCGAAACGTAATGGTCGCCTTCAAGGCGGCCGAGATCGCCGTCGTCTCGCTGGGAGTGGCCGCCATTCTGATCGGTAGCGTTCCGCTGATGTTCGTCATGCTGTTTCTTCTCGGCGTCCAGGCGACGATGTTCATCACCGCCAAACTCGGCGCGATCCCGGAAATCGTCCGCTCCGACGAAATCTCGAAAGCCAACGGACTGATTAGCATGGTCTCGATGGCGGCCATCATCCTCGGCGGCGTGGCCGGCAACTGGTTGTATGGCCTGACGCAACCGGCCGGACAGGATCGGTGGTGGATCTATGCCGCCGCGCTCGTGGGGGTGGCCGTGTGCGGCTTTGTGGCGAGCCTGTTTGTCGGGCCGCTTCGGGCCGCCAATCCCACCCGGCCCATCCCTTGGAATGCCGTCCGACAAACCGCCCGCGATCTTGCTGCGCTCGGAAGGAAACGATCGCTGTTCCTCGTGGCCTTGGGGAGCGCATACTTTTGGGCGCTTGGGGCGCTATCGCAGATCAACATCGACCAACTCGCCACGGAGGATCTCCACGTGAGCCAGGTGAGCGTCGGCCTGTTGTTAGCGGCGCTCACGCTCGGCATCGGTGGCGGAGCGCTGCTGGCCGGAATCTGGTCGCGCGGCAAGGTCGAACTGGGGCTGGTGCCGTTGGGTGGCCTCGGCATCGCCGTCACCTCGATGCTGGTGGCCGTGGTTCCCGGTGGATTTGCTTGGAACTTCCCCGTGGCAAGCTGCGTCCTGTTGCTGGCGATGGGCGTCATGGCCGGCTTGTACGACATCCCACTTCATGCATTCATTCAAGACCGCAGCCCGGTCGAATCACGCGGCTCGATCATGGCGGCGTACAACTTTCTCTGTTTTGCCGGTATGTTGATGGCGTCAGGTGTGTACTGGCTACTGAGCGGCCCGCTGGGTCTCTCCGCTCGCTGGGTCTTTGTCGCCGGTGGTTTGGCCACCGTACTGGTCACCGTCACGATCGTCCGCCTCCTGCCGTTCCAGACGATGCGGCTGGCCGTGCGGCTGCTGGCCGGGTGCCTCTATCGCGTTCGCGTCGAGGGCATCGAGAACGTCCCGGCCGGCGGGGCGCTGATCGTGGCAAACCACATCAGTTGGGCTGACGGCGTGCTGCTGGGCCTCGCTTGCCCGCGACACCCGCGAATGGTCGCCTATGCCGAGTACTTCGAGAGCCGCTGGCTCGGTTGGTTCGGTCGATTGGGGAGAATTATCCCGATTGGCCCGACCCGGAAGTCGATGGTCGCATCGATCCGCATGGCCCGTCAGGCCCTGCAACAAGGGGAGCTGGTCGGCATCTTTCCGGAGGGTGGGATCAGCCGCACCGGTGAAATCCAAGAGTTCCGCCCGGGTTTTCTGTCGATACTGAAGGATACGGGCGCTCCGGTGGTGCCTGTGTACCTCGGCGGTCTTTGGGGCAGCATTTTTAGCTTCGAGCGTGGCCGATTCTTCTGGAAGTGGCCCCATAAGTGGCCCTATCCCGTCACGATCCGCTTCGGCCGGCCAATCGCTCAGCCCGAAAATGTTGACCAGGTTCGCCAGGCGGTGGAAGAATTGAGAGGCAAAGACTGACGAGATGGTGTAGGTTACGCGTTAGCATCACGGCGATCTCGCGATGTCGCAGCGAAGCGGGTTGCCGCAGACCGATGCCCCTCCGTTTCCTCCGTTCCCTCCTGTTGAGAATTGTTCCTCGCGGCTGCGGCGATGTCGCGTTATGCTGAAGCATGACCGACGCCTTTGGTTCTATGAGAGACAATCGTCCGAGCAGACTGATTCTCCCACGCCGGTTTCTCCGCATGTGCCGGCGGCGGATGTGGCGGCCGAAAGTCGCCGATTCGACGGGCGCCGAACTGACCGGCGCTCAACTTCTGTTGCGGACGCTCATTCTTCGCCGCGTGCTGCGTCGAGACGTGTTGGACCGCGATGAGCAACAAGTGGGCCTGCTGTTGCCGCCGTCGGTCGCGGCCGTCGTGGCGAACGCAGCTCTGGCCATTGACCGCCGGGTGGCCGTCAACCTGAACTACACGCTGACGCCCGACGTGATCGACGATTGCGTCGCCCAATGCGGTATCCGGCACGTGCTGACCAGTCGTCGCGTCATCGAAAAGCTCGGCCTGAAGCTCAACGCCAACCTGGTCTTTCTCGAAGATTTCAAGGACAAGGCCACGCGTGCGGACAAGGTCGCCGGCGCGGCCATGACGTGGCTCATGCCGGTCCGGTGGCTCGAACGCCGGCTCGGGCTCCGAAAAGTTCGCGGCGACGACTTGCTGACGATCATCTTCACGTCCGGATCGACGGGCCGGCCGAAAGGCGTGATGCTCACCCAGCGAAACGTCGCCTCCAACGTCGACGCGATCAACCAGATCATTCGTCTTGCGGGCGATGACGTCCTGGTGGGCATCCTTCCGGTGTTCCATTCGTTCGGCTACACGACCACGATGTGGACGGTGCTCGCGCTGCCGCCGAAAGGCATCTATCACTTCAGCCCGCTCGAGGCCCGCGAGGTCGGCAAGCTCTGCCGCCGCCACGGCGCGACGATCATGATCGGCACGCCGACGTTCGTACGCTCATACTTGCGACGGTGCGAACCGGAGGACTTCCGCACGCTCGATGTGGTTTTCACCGGGGCCGAAAAGCTATCGGTCGAGTTGTGTGATGCGTTCGAGAAGCGGTTCGGCGTTCGCCCGGTCGAGGGTTACGGCACCACGGAACTCTCGCCGGTCGTCTCGGCCAACATTCCGCCAAGCCGCGCCACCAGCACGAAGCACGAAGGCGTGAAGGAGGGGACCGTCGGCCGCACCCTGCCGGGCATCACGGCGAAGGTCGTCGATCTCGACACGGGCGAGGACCTCGGCGCCCATCGTTCCGGCATGTTGTTGATCAAGGGCCCGAACGTGATGAAGGGCTACTATGGCCGGCCGGAACAAACGGCCGACGTCATTCACGACGGCTGGTACACGACCGGCGACGTGGCCGAGATCGACGCCGAGGGGTTCATCAAAATCACCGGCCGCATCAGCCGCTTCTCGAAGCTCGGCGGCGAGATGGTCCCGCACATTCGCGTCGAAGAGGCCATCGCCGGTGTGCTGCGGCTTGACGAGGACGATCTGAAGGTGGCCGTCACCGCGGTGCCGGATCCGAAGAAAGGCGAGCGGCTCGTAGTGCTCTACACCGAACTGGCGCGAAGTCCCGAGGAAATCTGCCAGGCCCTCCGCGCCGGCGGGCTTCCGCCGCTCTGGATTCCTTCGCCCGATAGCTTCCGCCGCGTCACCGCGTTGCCGCTCTTGGGCACCGGCAAGCTCGACCTGAAACGCGTCAAGGACGTGGCGCTGGCCGAGTTTGGCAAGTAACGCTGCAACGTCGTTTGTAGCTCGTTCGTAGTTCCGCCTTTAGGCGGCGATTCGCTTGTAACGCCTGACTGCAAAGTCGTTTGCAGTTCCGCCTTTAGGCGGAAGATGGCCGCCTAAAGGCGGGACTACGAACGGAAATAACGCCTAAAGGCGGGACTACGAACGCGAGGGAGAGGCCGAATGGGCATGCGTGGTTTCGCCATCGTCTTGTTGCTTGCTCTCGCGCAGCCTGCATTCAGCGGGACGCCGTCGCCGGACCTGGAACGGTCCTATTGGGTCCACGCCTCGCTCGGTTCCTTGTTGCAAAAGGGATACATGAAGGCGGACGCGAAGCCGGCCGAAATGCCGAGGCGGCAGGAGGTGCAAAACGCGGCGAGGCTGCTTGCCGGGCCCTACGCGGCGAATCGGCTCTACCTGGTCTACCATCACGAGCTACCGATCGACGACGCCCGGCGGGTGTTCACGTGGTGGCGCGAAGCGCTGCCGGCCGGGGTGGAAATCGTGCCCTCCTTGGTGCTCCGCATGTACGACAAACAGGAAACGCCCGTTTGGACGCCGCAAGAGGCCGCTGCGCTGGCCGACTTCTTTCGCAAGAACATCAACCGCGATCGCATCGCTGTCTACGACGTCTATCCGGATCGCGATCAGGGACCGGCGTTGACCGAACTGGCCGCGAGGTTTCCAAAGGGATTGCTCCGGGTCGGCGTTCAGCCGGAGGAAGCCCTTCCGGCATCTGTTGTCGAAGGGGTCGAAGACACTTGGAGCGGATTCTGTCACGGCCGTCGGAACGTCGAGGACTGGCAGCAGCCGGGCTTCGGCGCGGAAACGCTCCGCCGCTGGGTCGAGCTGCGCAATCGCGGTCGGATGCCCATCGCGTGGGACCTGATAGCCGTCGCCTGGGACTATCGCCCAACGCGGCGAGGAGAGTTTCCAGGCTACGACGACGCCGAGAAGAACGAGCCGCTGCCGCCGGGCCGCAACCGCTTGGCCGCGGAGTTGATCCGAAGGACCGCCCGGGCCGAGGTCTTCGCCGGCTTCAGCAGCGACCTGTGCATTCTCGATGCGAACTCCCGCGCGGCCGCCCATGATGGTTCAGCCGCCGGGTTCTACGAATCGCTCCGCCAAGGCCGCGAGTACGACGGCTACTACGCCGCCCCGCTCAAGGAAATCGCGGCCATCTATCGCGAGTTGCGAGACGCGGCAAAAAGGCCGAACTAATGCCTGGCAGAGCGGAAAGGTCTCGTCGACACGCTGGGTGCCATGCCCACGCTTGCCGTGGGCATGAGGAAGCGGCAAACATGCTTGCTGTCTCGCTGCGCTCGCTTAGCAAGCATGGCGCCCATAAGTCAACCATTTGTTTGAGCACCACACTAGAGTGGGAATGTCCCGTAGACAAGCCCCGTTGACGGCAGCCCTTTGTCACCTCTCGTCGTCGCTCGAAATGGCTTCCCCGCCATCGCGAGTGAACATTGCGCGGAGCGCCTTCGGATCGATCGAACGTTGGATGATCTGCACGGCGCCGTCGGCAAAGCCGGCGATGAAGCCGTTCGACCTGAGTCCCACGAGTCCCTTGATCGGATCCTTCTCGTCGTACTCGAAATCGTCCGGCTTGGTCCACGGCACGGCCCGGGCGTCGGAGACCTCGACCGTCATGATCGTGTTGGACAGCCCGTCTCGGATCTGACCGAAGCTGACCGGCGTTTCGTTCGAGATGACGCTTCTATTGCTTCGGACGGCCAGGTAGTTCGTCTTTCCGCTTGCGGCGACCGCGCTGTTGGGGTCTCGATAGACGGCCGGGATCCGGGCGATCAGCTTCTTGTTATGCGGGCTGTCCCACGGCTCATCCATGTGGAACTCCCTGGATAGCGTGTCTCCTTCAATGTAGGGCAAAATGAGCACACGCCAACTCAGGAGCGGCTTGCCGTTCTTGTCGACCGCGTAGGCCGGCGGCAGCTTGCGGTTCGCCTGCGCGTAATTGTGGATGGCCAGCGCGATTTGCTTCATGTTGTTCGTTGACTGCATTCGTCGGGCCGCTTCGCGCGACGCTTGGACGGCCGGCAACAGCAGCGCGGCCGCGACGCCCGGCGAGGCCGAAAGCCTGCCCACGCCCGGCATTGTGCCGCGTTCGGTGACTACAATGCCGCCGGCCGTTCGCCGGACGGCGAAGCACGGTGGCTGCAAGTGCGGCCGAACGGCTCCGGCCGAGGGGAGCAGGCTCGGATCGAGTTCGACGCCGTTGCGACTCACCAACCAGGACGCGCCCTTCAGCCAGGTCAACATGGCAGGATACAGCGTGTCGAAGACGCGCGGCGTGTTGACGTAGGCCAGCTTCACGGGGCCGTTTTCACCCCGCAACGCATTCGCCACGACGGGCAGTTGGCCCAACGGCTTGAAATCGCCTCGCCGGCTCAGGTAGCCCTTGATGCACTGCGGATTCAGGCCGACGATCACTTCCTTGTCGGTCACGCACCACGAGGGGCTAAACGGCGGCGCCGCCATGCCGCTCTGGTCGTACACATGAATGTGCCGCCCGGCAAACTCGACGTCGCGCAGCTTCTGCGTGGAATAGAAGAAGCTGCCGAAGCGGGGATTCTGCTCGCGCATCTCCCGCATTGTCTCCTCGCGCTGGGCGATGACTTTCTGCATCAATGCAACCAGCTTGGCGTCGCTGGCCGCGGCCTGCTTCGCGTCCTTGACCGGGGCGACGAGCGTAATGCCGAGCAGGGCCCCGCCCTCGTTGGGCGAGTCGTAGATCGTCCACGTGTCGCCCAGCGGCGCGAGGATGTCTTCCTGGAGTCCCAAGCCTGTGACTTGCTTCGCCCGTTGCACGCCTGCGTCCATCTCGGTCTTCGCGTTCGGATCGATGCCGGCGACGACCTCTTGGATGATCTTCCACGCCATTTCAGGATCGAGTCGGAAGGCCACGGCGAACGTGGCGTCGGCGGGAACGGCCGCCAGATCGGCGGGCGTGAGCGGCTTGGCCTCGGCCAGCCGCAAGACGCCTTCCGGCGAGCCGTCGATGTCGAGCAGCGACTTGTTGACGAAGCCACCCTGGTCCAGGCCGGTAACGCCCCGGAGCGTGGTGACGTTGCCGAAGCCGATCGCCTTCAAGACTCTGGCGGCTTCGGGACCAGCAATTGGCAGGATGGCTTTCAGATTGATGTAGCTGACCGTCGAGACGCGCTCGACGGGCAGGTCTTGATGCAGCTTCGTGAGCCAGGCGGGCGGTTGGCCCTCGGCTCGCTTGAGCATCGCTTCGATTTCGCCGTCGCCGAGGCCGATCCAGAGCCGCTTGTCTTTGAAGCCCCAGACGATCACCGGACCGCGGGGCGTCTCGACCTTCTTCCATTTCTGGCCGGCAATCTCAACCGACGTGACAGGGATGGGCAATTGCTCGATGACTTGGACAATCGCCGCTTCGATCTTGGCGGCCTCATCGCCAAAGTTGATCATCGCGCCGCCGCGGAGGGCCGGCCCGCTGGGCTGCATCTCGACCGACGAAATGTAGACGACCGTCGGCTTTGTCAGCGGCAGCATCGCCACGTCGACGACTTTCTCGGCCGAAAGCGTCTCGGGAACGCCTTGCCTCTTCATGGCTGTCTCGAGCCCGGCGGTGACCGCTTGGCGAAGCGTGGCGACCATCTGCCGCACCTCGGGCTCGGCCATCAGTTGCTCGGTCTGGTTGCCGCTCTTGGCATCCGCCGGGGCGACGCCGGCCGAGCTGAAGTAGAAGAGGCACTGCTGCGGGGCGACGTTCGCCGCCGCGGGGTCGGCCGGTTGCGGTGGCACGCCCAGCGGAAGCCCGACGCCTCCGATCAGGGCCAAGAGAATCGCATGGAACGGAGAAAGAAAACCTGCGGACATCTTGCGCTCCTTGGATAACGGTGCCCCGTTGCCCGTTGAAGGTACCAACAACGAGGTAAATGTCAATCCCTCAGGGCGGCGCAGCAACAGGGCTGCAAGATGGTTCGTAGTTCCGCCTTCAGGCGGCCGTATCGGCAGAGGCGCTGGCTGATGCCGGAACTAGTCCGGATTTCTCACCAAGGCGTAGTGTAGGGTGGGTCAAGCAAACCAAGGCGATGGTGGGGCTCCCGTCGCGGCAACTCGTTCTGCGAATTGACAGAGTGCGAATCATCGTTGATTGGTTTGCGAAGCCCCACCATGTATTTGCGACGTCGACCCACCCTACGGTGAGAATTGCGGGCCAGGAACGCGCCCGCCGAAGACCTTTTCGCCGATCGACCTGAAACAGTTCGCTAAAGTTCGTCGGCGCTGGTAGACGATAACGTTTGCAACGATTGTATCGGACGCAACCATTCTGCATGCGGAGTTGTTGCGGCAAGTTGGGGAAGATGCGCGATTATCAATGGAGGTTGCCCATGACGGGCTCACTCAACCACCGGCACCCCGTGCGGATGTTGTTGCTCGGCCTGGGACTCCTGGCGGGCATGGGATTGACCGGTTGCCAGGCGGACTACGGCGGCCAGACGCTTCCCAGCCCCTTTTACATGGGCGACGACGTTCAGTACTTTCCGGCCGGGCCGCAGATGCGACTGAGCCGGGAAGCGGCTGCCCAAAAGGCCTATAACGACGACATGGCGCAGCAGCAGATGCAGCAGCAGATGCGCGGCGCCCGATAAGATTCGGCTTGGAGACACGCCGAACGCGGAGGCCGATCGTTGCCGCGGGATTGGAGTCGAGCCAACCCGCCGCGACGTGACGCCGCGGGCCGCGTTATCCTGGGGGGGACGGCGCCTTGTGTTGCTGACGTCCAAGGCAGTATGCTGCGAAAGCGGCATCCCTTGGACGTCAGTAGCCAAGGATTTTCTCGAAAGTATTCTTCACGCTCCGCGTGAAGCTCCTAGTGTACTCCACACGCTCCGCGCGAAGCTCCTAATGTGCTCGCCGCGTTTCGCGCAACACAGACGGTCGCGCGGGGCTGATTGAAGTGCAAGTGCCGAACATGCCAGACCTTCCTCTTTCTTCCACGGCACAACACTGGATCAATCTTGTGCTGATTTGGGTTGGCTTCGGCTCGCTGGTTGGCCTGCTGGCCACGGTCCTGTTTCCGCTCCGCCGACCGGCCGGTCCGTTCTGGGCCGTGGTTTTCGGAATCGTTGGGAGCACCATCGGCCTGCTGGGCCTCAGTTGGCTCTATCCGGGCCGCGACATCAACCCGATCACTCCGGTCGGCTTTCTCGCCGCCACCTTGGGCACTCTGGTCCTGCTGACGCTCTGCCGCGCCGCGACCGCCCTGTTCGCGAAGCCCGACAAAGACGCCGACGGAGAGTGAGTTCCGACGGCTCGCGGGCTTTCGGTGGCGCTGAATGAGCGACTTGCGTTCCGGCGCTCTGTCTAGTAGAACGTCACACAGGAGGGTGGCCCCGACATGATCGATGAGACGACGGAACTGATTGCGAAGTTGCAACGGAACATTTCCCAGGTGGTTCTCGGCAAGTCGGACGCCGTGCGGCTGACCGTCATCGCCCTGCTGGCCGGCGAGCACGTGTTGCTCGAGGACGTCCCCGGCGTGGGCAAGACGCTCGTCGGCAAGGCGATCGCGCGGAGCCTGGCGGGCCGGTTCCACCGCATCCAGTTCACGCCCGACTTGTTGCCGGCCGACATCACCGGCAGCAGCTACTACAACGACCAGACGCACGAGTTCGTCTTCAGCCCTGGGCCGATCTTCGGCAACATCGTCTTGGCCGACGAGATCAATCGGGCGACCCCGCGGACGCAGAGCGCCCTGCTGGAGTCGATGAGCGAGCGGCAGGTGTCGAGCGATGGGCAGACCCACCCGCTTCCGCGGCCGTTCATGGTCATCGCCACGCAGAACCCGATCGAGTTCGAGGGGACCTATCCGCTGCCGGAAAGCCAACTCGACCGTTTTCTGCTCCGCATTCCCTTGGGCTACCCGCAACGCGAGGTCGAGCTGGAAATCCTCTCGACGCATCGCGAAGGCGAGCCGGTCGATTCGCTGGCTCCCGTGCTGGAATGTCAACAAGTCGCCGGCCTGCAAGCGGCCGTCCGCGAGGTGGCGGTTGACACTTCGATCAACGAATACCTGATGGACATTGTTCAGGCCACCCGGCGATGCGACGAATTGCACGTCGGGGTGAGCACGCGAGGCGCGTTGGCGTTTTATCGTGCGGCGCAGGCGGCCGCGCTCGTGGCGGGCCGGCAATATGTCGTGCCCGACGACGTCAAGCAGCTAGCCGTCCCGGTGCTGGCCCATCGCGTGATCCCCAAAGGCTACGTGCACGGCGGCCAGCGAGAGGCGATTGAAACGCTCATCGAACGGCTGGTCGACGGGATTGCCGCGCCGGGATAGTGGACTATTGTCGGCCCTGAAAGGGCCCAATGGGAAAGCCCAGGGCGAAGCCCTGGGTGTCGGTTGGCGTTGAGAACCAGTCAGCCCTGAAAGGGCGAAATTGGCGGAATGATCTCAGACCATGCCGCAATCCTTGGCGAACATCCTGTTGCACATCATCTTCAGCACGAAGAATCGTGCGTCGCTGATCCCTGCCGAGATCGAGCCCGAACTGCACCCCTATTTGGCTTCGATTTGCCGCGCCCACGGCTGCCCGGCGCACGAAATCGGCAGTTTCGACGACCATGTCCATCTGGCCTGTTCGTTGGCGAGAACGGTAGCCGTCTCTTCGTTGATCGAGGAGATCAAGTGCAGCAGTTCCAAGTGGCTAAAGACGAAGGGCGAACGTTATGCCGGGTTCTCGTGGCAGGCTGGCTACGGCGCATTCTCCATCGGGCAGTCGCAACCGGATGCCGTGAAGAAATACATCGCTGGACAACGCGAGCATCATCGCAAGAAGACATTTCAGGAAGAATTCCGCGCGTTCTTGGCGAAATACCAGACTCAATATGACGAACGCTATGTTTGGGACTGATGCCAGACGGAATAATTCCGCCCTTTCAGGGCTGCGCGGGCCAAACGCGACCCGGTCCCCAGGGCTTCGCCCTGGGCTTTCCCATTGTGCCCCTTCAGGGCGGCCGGCCTCCCGTGCGGCCGGTTCTTGGCGAAATGCCGGACCCGTTTGCCAAAGTCGTCCTGGGCTGACCGATCGCCCTCTTTCAGGGCTGCGAGCCTCAAATTCGGCCGATTTCTGCGAGAGCTAGGGTTGCGAATGCACTTCCGCCGTCAAACCACGATCTGTCGCGAGGGTTGGTACTACTTGGCCATCCTCGGCCTGGTTTTCGGCGGCGCGATGTCCAAGGAGGTCAACCTGCTGCTGATCCTGGCCGGCATGTTGCTTGGCCCGGCGCTGTTGAATTGGCAGGCGGTGTGGGCAACGCTGCGCGGCCTGCGGCTCGACCGAAAACTGCCCACGTGGGTTGGCGCGGGCGACGTGCTTTCCGTGGGACTGAGCCTGACGAATGGGCGGCGCAGGCTCGGCAGTTGGGCCGTGGTGGCCGAGGAACGGATCGAACGCGAGACGGCGAGTCGCAGCGGACAGCAACGCGCGACGCCGCTTCAGCCGACCGTGTTGTTTCCCTACGTTCGCGCCGGCCAATCGAGCACCGGAAACTACCGCGGCCGGTTAGCCCAACGCGGCCGGTATCGCTTCGGACCGGTTCGCCTCTCGACTCGTTTTCCTTTCGGCCTGTTTTCCAGGAGCATCACAGTCGGCGAAACGGAAACGCTGATCGTCCTGCCACGGCTCGGGCGGTTGACGCAGAACTGGAACGCCCGGCGACTCGAGGCGTTTTCGGGCACGGATCGCCGCCGTCGTCAGCCGGGGCCGGAGGGAGATTTTTTCGGCGTCCGCGAATGGCGGCCCGGCGACGGCCGGCGGCTGATCCACTGGCGCAGCTCCGCCCGGCTTGGCAAGCTCGTCGTGCGCCAGTTGGAGCGGCCCCGGAGCCGCGACGTGGCTATCGTGCTCGACCTGTGGCAACCGGAATCGCCGACCGCCAAGCAACTCGACACGGTGGAGCGGACGGTCAGTTTCGCCGCCACCGTGCTGACGGACCTGTGCCGCAAGGGCGGAAGCAACGTTTATCTCGGCTTCGATCAATCGGCGGCAGGAGCAGCCGACGCCGCGCCGGCAGATTGTCTCGGCGGCTCGGCCTCGCCTGCCATCCTGCAAGGCATGATGGAGCGGCTGGCCTTGGCGGAAGCGCACAACGGCGATGGCTTGGCCGTGGTTCTCGCAGCGGTGCTGCGTCGCATTGCCCCAGAAACGGAACTTGTCCTCGTGAGCACTCGACCGGTCGATGTCTCTGACCTGTCGTCGCGATTTGCCGACGCTCGATCGGGGCCAATGCTGCGGGAACTGCTTCGGCGGGCTCGGGTGATTGACGCATCGAGCGGGCAACTGGACGAGTATTTTGAAACGCAGTGATTGACACGATTGGGAGTGTGTTCAAGCAGGTGACTGGGCACTGAAGTGCCCAGCCCTCGGTCGGTGATGGCTGACTCTTGACCCCTAACCCTATGCCGCTGGAACGATTACTTCAGATCAACATGGCCGCGCTGGCCGCCCTCGGGGCGTTGCTGCTGGGCATGGGTGCGCGGACGCAGGGGCCGCCGCTGCTGGTGATCGTCGCCGCGGCGCTCTCCGTTTGGCTAACCGACGTCACGAAGCGGCTGGTCATCGGCCGTCGGCTCTCGACGGCCATGATGCTGGTTGCGGCCGTCATCGCCTTGCAGCAGTTGTTCTGGATCCGGAACGAGCTGCAGGCGCTTAGCTTCGCATGGCTCGTTATCTTTCTGCAGATTGTCCTCTTTTTTCAGCGCAAGGATGGCAGGACGTATTGGCTGCTGATCGTCCTTAGCCTTTTGCAGGTCGTTGTGGCCACGCTTTTTAGCCAGGGAGTCTGGTTCGGCCTGTTGCTGGCGCTCTACATGCTGCTGGGCTTCGCCGCGCTTGCACTGTTGTTGATGTACCGCCAGTGGGAGTCCTTTGGGCAGAACCAACTCGCCGAGTTTATTGTTCCTCGCAGTGATGTCGCCAGAACGCCGGGCGTCGCCATGACGAGCGAACTCGTCGGCTATCCGGCCGAGAGCGGCGAGGCGGCCTGGGGGCCCGCGCTTTTCCGCCGTCTGGCGGTGATGGGCACCCAAACGCTCGGACTGACGCTCGTGTTGTTCTTCGCCTTGCCGCGGTTGGGGCAATTTTCGTGGCAAGGCAACGTGGCGAACCCCCAGCCTGTGACGGGTTTCTCGGAAAAGGTCGAACTCGGCGAACTGGGCGAGTTGGTCGAGAGTCGAGAAGAGGTGATGCGTGTGCGGTTCGAACGGCTCTCGGACAATTCGCCGGAGCCAGTTAGCGGCGACATTTATCTGCAAGGGGCGTTGCTGGTCGACTATCAACGCGGCCAGTGGAAGACAGGGCAGCCGACAACGCGGCCTGGCGCCACGCAGTTGCTGAAGGAGACGCGCCCGTCCGTCGGCGTCATCAGACAGCGGATTACGATCGAGGGGATGGATCACGACGAGCTGTTCTTCGTGTCGCCCTACCTTGCGTTGCGCAACATCGTTGGCATCGATATCGATCTCGCGCATGAGAAGCTGTGCCGAAATCCGTTCTTGCGAAACAAACGCTTTGAATACAGCTTGGGCACAACGGCGTTCGTCCGCGGCCAGCAAAGCCCATTGACCCCGGCCTTGGAGGAGCGCAAAGACATCACGGTTGGCGTCAAGGCGAGGCCGGCCCGTGGTCCCGGCGGTTTGCCTAATCTGGTCGCCCTGGCCGACCGCTGGATCAAAGAATCGCGTTTGCCGGCAGAGGATCGCGTTGGCCGAGCTCGTTATCTCGAGAGAAAGCTTTCGGATTCGGGCCAGTTTCAATACAGTCTCGTCGGACAGGACCGCGACCCAACGATCGATCCGATCGAGGACTTCCTCACCAAGCACCCACAAGGCCACTGCGAATACTTCGCCACCGCCCTGACGCTGATGCTTCGCAGTCAAGGGATCCCGGCGCGAATGGTGGTCGGCTACAAGGTGGACCACGAGGCATGGGATCCGCTGGGCAACTACTATCTGGTTCGACAACTCCACGCCCACACTTGGGTCGAGGCCTATCTCCGCGCCAACCAGACGCCGGATGAGCTGATGCACGGCGGCGACCATTGGCGCTGGCGGGAGCGGGGCGCCTGGCTGCGGCTCGACCCAACGCCGGCCGGCGTGACGGGCGAACGGGCCAATTGGTTCACTCCGATTCGGCAATCCATGGACTGGCTCAATTCGGCTTGGTCCAACTACTTCGTCGAACTGGACTGCCAACGCCAGCGCGACGCCATCTATCAGCCGATCGCCAACGCCGCTCAGGCCCTTTGGCAGATGACGGTCAACCGTTGCCGGGCGATCTTCAGCGCCGCCAGCGTCGCGCGCTACCTGAAGCACCTCAACCGTGAGGTGGTGTGGATTGTGCTGATCGTCGCGGGGCTGCTGGCGGCCGTCACGGTGGCGGCCGCTGGGTGGTTCGCGGTTTGGCTGGGACGCCGGCTCCTGGCCCGCTGGTCGGGAAAGCGGTTGCCACGCCGTCATCGGGTGGACATCGAGTTCTACCGCCGGTTCGAGAGCCTTCTGGCCCGGCAGGGGCTCGTCCGCCCGCCGAACCAGACGCAGCGGGAGTTTGCGGCCTCAGCCGGCGCCCGTCTGGCCGAGTCCGACGGTGACGGCCGGCTGCCCCGGCTTGCCGAAGCGGTGGCCGAGGCCTTTTACCGCGTCCGGTTCGGCCGCCTGCCTCTGGACAACCTTCAGGCTGAGACGGTAGAACAGGCGTTGGCCGAAATCGCCGAAAATGGGCACTCGTCGGCCGCAAGGCGTCGGAAGTAGTTTGCCGGGTAAGGCAGAAGCCATCGCAGCGGTGGGCCCGGATCGCGCCGTCAGTGTGGCGGCCCAACGTGTTGGCGGAGCATCACGCATGAAGATCGGACTGGTCGGCTATCAGGGTTCGGGCAAGAGCACGCTGTTTCATTGGCTGACGGGCGTGCCCCCCGACCCGGCCTTGGCCCACACGGGACAGAGCGGCATGGCGGCGATTCCCGACGCCCGCATCGCCCAGCTCTCGGCAATCTACCACCCGAAAAAGATCACGCAGGCGGCGATCGAACTGGTTGACACGCCCGGTCTGAGCCGCACGCATGAGGGGACTGCAGCCCGGCTGGCGATGCTCCGCGAGGCCGATTGCCTGGCGTTGGTGGTCGCCGCATTCGCCGGCACGGATCCGCTGGCCGATCTCCGCTCATTCGCGGAGGACCTCATCCTGGCCGACATGGAGATCGTCACCAACCGCATCAGCCGTGTCGAGGAGCAGCTCAAGAAGCCATTGCCGCGGCAGGAGCACCAGACGCTCGACCACGAGCACACGACGTTGAAAATCGTGCTCGAAGCGATGGAGGCCGGCCGCCCGCTGCGCGAATCGAACATGAACGAGGAGCAGCAGAAGGTCACCCGGGCGTTCCGGCTGTTCAGCGAAAAACCACGCCTGGTGATCGTCAACACGGCGGATGACGAGACGCAGCCCGAGCGGTTCACCAGCCTCTCGACGCCGGAAGTCCAGGTGATGGCCGTTCCCGCCGGGCTGGAAGTCGAACTCTCGAAAATGACGCCGGAAGACCGGGCCGAGTTCGAGCAGGAGATGGGCCTCGTGGCCACCGACCGAGGTCAATTGATCCGCACTTTGCTGAAGACCTCCGGGCAAATGACCTTCTTCACGGCCGGCGAAAAAGAGGTCCGAACATGGCTCCTGCCCCAGGGGGGCACGGCGCTCGACGCGGCCGACGGCATCCACAGCGACTTGGCCCGCGGCTTCATCCGGGCCGAAGTCATGACGGTCGCCGATCTGGTCCGGGTCGGCAGCGAGCGGGAGATCAAGGCCCAGCACCTGATGCGACAGGAGCCGAAGGACTACGTCGTCAAGGACGACGACATCCTGTTGATCCGATTCAGCGTGTGAGCAGCCAATCCCCCCTGAAGTTGCTTGCCGAGTAGGTCTGTGGAGGCACTCGAACGTCGCTGCGGACGGTGTGTCGCTCCGTATTTCGGGGCATTGACACGGTGGCTTTGCTTCAGTGATTTCGTCGTCGTCCACCGTTGGGGGGTGTCTCCAAACGTCTTATCTGGCGGCCCACCTTGACACCCCATCGGCGGGCCAGTATGCTTACTAGATTGTCGAAACCACTAACTTGTGGTCTTGTAAGATTTTGTAGCGTCTCGGCCGATTTTTTTGGGGTCGAGCGGGGCGTGGAACGTGTTCTTTCAGCCGACTGACTGAGAGAATCGCGGGAGGCAATCGGGCTCGCTAGAACGAACGAACCTGTGAGTGCATCGATGGAAGTGTCGCCTCCTGCACGAGGAAAGCGAGATCAAAATGGACCCCAATGAACTGCTTCGCGTTGTGGATACGATTCACCGCGATAAAAATATCGACAAAGAGATCGTCTTCGAGGGCATCGAGGCCGCGCTGGTTTCCGCCGCTAAGAAGCACTACGGAGAGGATGCGGATATCGTCGTCCAGATCGATCGCGCTAGCGGCGCCATCCAGGGCAGCCACAACGGCGTCCCGATGGCCCCGGCCGAAATGGCCGAGCGGATCGGCGCCCAGACGGCCAAGCAGGTTAGGATTCAGAAGATCCGCGAAGCCGAACGAGATGCCTTGTATGACGAATACGAGGAGCTCAAGGGCCAGCTGATCACCGGCGTCGTTCAACGTTACGAAGGTGGCGCGGCCACGGTTACGCTGACCAACGTCGAGGCGATTCTCCCGAAGGGCGAGCAAATCCCCGGCGAAGCCCATCACGCCAACGAACGTGTCCGGGCAACGGTCTACGAAGTCAAGAAGGCTGGCAGCCGGGTGAAAGTCATCCTCAGCCGGACCAAGCCGCAGTTGGTCCAGCGGCTGTTCGAGCAGGAAATCCCCGAAATCGCCGAAGGTGTGATCGAGATCCGCGCCATCGCTCGAGAGCCCGGATACCGCACGAAGGTGGCCGTCAGTAGCACCGACCAGCGGGTCGATTGCGTCGGCGCGTGCGTCGGCGTTCGCGGCAACCGGATTAAGAATATCGTCGACGAACTGTCCGGCGAGCGGATCGACATCGTTCGTTACAGCGACGACATGCAGGTGCTGATTCCGAACGCCCTGCAACCGGCCGAAGTCGAAGAAGTGATCCTCTGCCAGATGTTGGGGCGAGCGATCGTGCTCGTGCAAGAGGATCAGCTTTCGCTGGCCATCGGCCGCCGCGGGCAGAACGTCCGCCTCGCCAGCAAGCTTTGCGGCTGGGACATTGAGATCATGACCCGCGAAGAGTTGGACGAGCAGATCGAGCAGGCGGTTGCCGGCTACTCGTCGATCGAAGGGGTCGAGCCCGAGTTGGCCGAGCGGCTCGTTGGCGAGGGCTTCCTCTCGTACGACGACCTCGAAGTGATCGAGCCCGATGCCCTGATGGAGATGGGCGGCCTGACTGCGGAGCAGGTCGACCAGATCGTGCGGCAGGCGGAAGTGAAGGCGAGCCAGGCCGAGCGCGTGGCTGCCGAGCAGCGCCGTCAGCAGAGCGAGCAAGATCGCTTGCAGGCGGCCGAGACGGCAGATACGCCGGCGACGCAGCCCGCCTATTATGCCGACGTGCAGCCGGCGGAAGCGGCCCCCGAAGTCGGTGAGGCGGCGCCCGCCGCCGTGGCTTCCAGTGAAGAAAATCACGTTGCGCCGGAGACGTCCGATGACGCCACCCCGTAACGGAGAGAGAGTCCGAAACAACGCAGATCGATCGAGCGACGCCCCTTACCCCCAGGAAAAGGCCCCGTGCCCATCCGTATCTACTCCCTTGCGAAACAACTTAAGCTCGACAGCAAAGTGCTCGTCGAGATATGCACCCGGGCTGGGGTGACGGGGAAAGGGTCTGCGCTCGCCAGCCTGACCGACGAAGAGATGGCGAAGGTCACGGCGTTTATCAATGGCGGCAAGGCCGGCCGGGCCGCCAGCGCCGCTGCGGCTGCCGGGATCGAAACCGAGACGCCGCCCACGCCGCCGGCCTTCCGTCGCGAAGATTATATCGCGCCGGCCGGCACGGTGGCCGGCAAGATACGCGTTCTGCCGCCGAACCGTCCGCATCCGCCCATCACCATCAAGAAGAAGGCCGAGGCCGCCCCGCCGCCGGAGCCTGCAACGCCGCCGCCCCCGCCGCCGATCGAAGTCGAGCCGCAGCCGCCTGTGGTCGAGCAGCCGCCGGTCGAGCCGCAAGAGCCGCCAGTGAAGGTCGAGCAGCCGCCCAAGAAGATCGGCGATGCGCCGATGCGGTTCGAACGTACGGCTGCGCTGCCGCGAAGGCCGGTGGTTCTGCCCTCGAAGCCGTCCGCCAAGAACAAAGGCAAGGAAGGCGGCAGATCGCGAGATCGCGAGGATCGCGATCGGGGACCGGCCATCAAGCTGGCGCCGCTGCCGGCCGCCAAACGGCCGTTGCGACCCAAGGCGGCCGAGCCCGCCCCGCAGAAGCCCGACATCAAGCTGCCGGCCGACGCCATCCGCGCCGGCAGGGCTGGCAGCAAGCCACTTTCCGAGCATCTCCGCAAGCACGAACAAAAGCGGATGGCGGCCGAAGCCGCAAAGGTCTCGCCGCGCAAGGAAACCACCGGCAAGACGCCTCCGGCCGTGGGGCTTCCCGGCCACGAGCGCCGTCGCGGCGGCCGCGGTGTGGTGGCCGGGCACGGAGAAGAAGGGGAAGCCGGCGGCGCGGTTACCCTGGGCGGTCGTGAGCAACGCCAACTGAAACGCAAGAAGGCGGCGGGCGTCCGACGCCGCAAGCCTGAGGAAGGCGAGGAAGACAGCGGCCTGTCCTCGCTGCGAAGGCGCACGCACATCCGTCGGACCGGCGCCAATACGGCCGCCCCGCGGAAGGAAAACGTGACGATCAGCCTGCCGTGCACCGTGCGGAGCTTCTCCGAGGCGATCGGTGTTCCGGCCCGGGAGATCCTCGCCAAGCTTCTGGCCCTCGGCACGATGAGCAACATCGCGGCCACGCTGGATGCGGAAATGGCCGAACTCCTGGCCGTCGAGTTGGGCGTCCAGGTCAATTTCCATCGCCCGGTGAATCTCGAACAGCAAGTCATTCAATCGCTGGAAGGCGAGGACGACCCCGAGAAGCTCATTCCGCGGCCGCCGATCGTCACCTTCCTCGGCCATGTCGACCACGGGAAGACGTCGCTGTTGGACCGGATCATCGGCATCGATGTGGCCAAGCACGAGAAGGGCGGCATCACCCAGCACATCCGCGCCTACCGCGTCGAGAAGGACGGCAAGGCCGTGGCGTTCGTCGACACGCCGGGCCACGAGGCCTTCACCGAGATGCGGGCCCGCGGGGCTAACGTGACCGACATCGCCGTGCTGGTTGTCGCTGCTGACGACGGCGTCATGCCGCAAACCGAAGAAGCGATCAGTCACGCCCGGGCGGCTGAGGTCCCGATCGTCGTCGCCATGAACAAGATCGATCTGCCTGGCGCGAACGTCCAGCGCACGTACGAGCAGTTGGCGGCCAACGAATTGCTGCCTAGCGAGTGGGGCGGCGAGACGGAAGTCGTCAAGACCAGCGCCACCACGGGCGAAGGCATCGACAATCTGATCGAGACGTTGCTGACCGTGGCCGAGTTGCACGAATACAAGGCCGACCCGACGCGACCGGCCTGCGGCACGTGCCTGGAGTCCGAATTGCACGAAGGCCGCGGCGTCGTGGCCAAGCTCTTGGTCCGCAAGGGAACGCTGCGGAACGGCGACATCGTCGTCTGCGGCAGCGCGTTCGGCCGCGTCAAGGCGATGTACGACACGCTGAACCCGCGGAAGAAGCACGAGGAGGCCGGCCCCTCGACTCCTGTCAATGTCACCGGTCTCGATTCGGCTCCGGGGGCGGGCGATCGCTTCTACGTCCTGCAGGACATCAGCCAGGCCCGGCAACTGGCCGAGCAACGGGCCGCCGAGGCCCGCGTCCGCGAGTTGGGCAACGTCCAGCCGCACGTCACCCTCGAGAACCTGTTCGAGCGGCTGGGGCAAGAGAGCCGCGTCCAGACGCTGAACATCATTCTCCGCGCGGACGTCCGCGGCTCGATCGAGGCGATTCGCAAGGAACTGACGAAGCTCCAGCACCCGGAAGTGCAGATCAAGGTTCTCCAAGCGACCGTGGGCGGCATCACCGAAGCCGACGTCCATCTGGCCCACGCGTCCGATGCGGTCATCATCGGGTTCTCGGTGGTGCCCGACGAAAAGGCCCGGGCGCTGGCCGACAAACTTGGCGTCCAGGTCCGCCGCTACGACATCATTTACCAGGTGACCGACGACCTGAAGGCGGCCCTGGAAGGGATGCTCAAGCCCGAGAAGCATGAGAAGGAACTGGGCCGGGCGTTGGTGCAGCAGGTGTTCCACATCAGCCGCGTCGGCAGCGTGGCCGGTTGCCGCGTGTTGACCGGCGCCGTCCAGCGCGACGGCCGCGCCCGCCTGATTCGCGACAGCCGTGTGATCGGCGATTACGGAATCGAATCGCTCCGCCGCGAGAAGGACGACGCCCGCGAAGTTCGCGAGGGCTACGAATGCGGCATCCGGTTGTCGGGCTTCAACGATCTCAAGGAAGGGGACCTGCTCGAAGTGTACAAGATCGAGGAAATCGCCAGAACATTTTGAGCAGTGGCTAGTGGCTAGTGGTTAGCGGCTAGTCACGAAACCGTGCTTCCGTTACGAGCCACGAACCACCAACCACCAGCCACTATGTCCCGCCGCTTGGAAAAAGCCGCCGCCGCCATCCGCGAAGTCGTGAGCATGGCGATCTTGGCCGAGTTGAACGACCCTCGCGTCCGCGACGTCACCGTGACGTACGTCGAGGTGTCGGCCGACCTGCGCTACGCCAAAGTCCACGTTTCCGTGATGGGCGACGAGACGAAGCAGAAGCTTTCGCTCCGGGGGTTGCAGAGCGCCGCCGGTTTTCTTCAAGCGAAGATCGCGGAACGGATCGACATCCGCTACACGCCTCGCCTCAGCTTCCTCTTGGATCAGGGCGTGAAGAAATCGATCGCCGTCGCAAAGATCCTGCGCGAGGTCTTGCCGGAGCAGCCATCGGACGACGACGCGGACCAACCGGACGCCGACGGCGGCGACGCCGAGCCCGAAACGCCAGACCAGGGAACTTCCCCCTCTGAACCCAGCAAGCCAACGCCATGACGAACCAGAACCGTGCAGCCCAGTTCGCGAAGCTTCACAAGGTGCTGAAGAAGCACTATAAGGCATCGCCTACGAATGCGGCGCGAACGGTGATCGAGCATCTGCTGTTCGCCTGCTGCCTCGAAGACGCTCCGCACGACGCCGCCGAGGAAGCGTTCGCATCGCTGGTGCACACGTTCTTCGATTGGAATGAAGTCCGCGTCACCTCGATCTCCGAGCTGTCCGAGGTCATGACCTGCCTCGCCGATCCGCGAGCGGCGGCCAACCGCGTGAAACGCGTGCTGCACGCCGTTTTCGAGGCCACGTTCAAGTTCGATCTGGAGGACTTGCGGAAGAAGAACCTCGGCCCTACCGTCCAGTGGCTCGAAAAACTCGACGGCACGACTCGCTTCACCGTCGCCTACGTCGTCCAGGCGGGCCTCGAAGGGCACTCGATCCCGATCGACGCGGGCACGATGGCCGTGCTCCGGGTGCTCGATCTCGTCAGCGACAAGGACGCCGACGCCGGCGTCGTGCCTGGCCTCGAGCGTGCCGTGCCCAAGTCCAAGGGAGTCGAGTTCGGGTCGCTGTTGCACGAACTGGGCGCCCAG
>JBDKUC010000181.1:0-5537 GCA_039679885.1 Thermoguttaceae bacterium
TCCGCTCGTGATGGGTTAGCACTTGATTGTCCAGTTTGTTCTTGCGGGCTTGCGCGAGGGCCGTGCGAGCCTGCTCGACCTGCCCCAGTTGCCAATAGGCGATCGCCAGATGGAAATGACTGCGCGGATCGGCGTTGGCGATGGTTGCCGCCTGTTTGAGGACCTCGACCGCCTCGGCCGGCTTCTGCTCGGCGAGAAACACGGTGCCCTTCGTGTCGAGCAGGCCGGGGTACGGCCCATACAGCTCGATGACGCGATCGACGCACCGGCGCGCCTCGCGATGCCGTTCTGGCGCCGAGCACTCGGCCAACAGCGCGGCGAGATTGTTGAGCGCTGCGAAGTTCTCCGGTTCCAGAGAAAGGATGCGGCGACAGAGTAGAATCGCTTCCTCCGATCGTCCTTGCAGAATGCGGACGCTGGCGACGCCTGCCAACAGGTCGATGTTCTCCGGGTGGTCTTTCATGGCCCGTTGCAGAATCGCGTCGCAACGCGTGGCCGCCTCCGGCGTTGCGCCGCCGCCCACAAGCAGTCTGCATACATGGACGGCGTAGCGGGCCGATGCGTCGCTTTTGCCGGCTTGTTCGCAGAGCGTCAACGCCTCATCGACTCGCCCTTGAGCGGCCAGGGCGCGGGCGAGGGACTCGAAGTGGCTCGGCGCAAGTCGCATCACCCGACGGAACCACCGCTCGGCGCAGGCATATCGCCCAACGCGTTGATAGATGTCGCCGATGGCCTCTGCGAGTTGAACCCGCTTATGCACGTCGACGGTAGGCAGAACGCGTGCCGCCCAACGCTCGACGAGCGGTTCGACTTCTGCGTCTCGGCCTTGGCGATGCAGCCAAGTCGCCCGAAGACCGACGGCCGCAATGTCGTCGGCGGCAAGCGAGTCCAATTGCTTGAGCCGGCGTTCGGCCTCCTCGGCCGGTCCGTGGCCAATCAGGAATTCGATGTAGAGCGCCAGATGGGTGGCTGACACCGGCATATGCTCGGCGAGTGTCCGGTAACGTTGTCGCGCCTCTTGGGCGTTCCCCCGCAACTGCTGCAACTCGGCCATCGTCACCTCCGCGGCAGGGGGCGGAGTCTTGCCGCCAGCCAGGAGTTGCCGGCAGATCGCGTCGGCCTCGGCAAGCTCTTTGGCGCCGCCGCGGCGCATCAAGCCCTGAGCGAGCATCAGACGGTTGTCGTCCGATGCAGCGTTTGGCGGGCTATCGAGCATCTGCCTCGCTTCCCTCCACGCCGGCAGCGTCGCACGCGACAGCAGCAGCTCGACCAGTCGCCGCCGCGCGGGCGGGTAGGCCGTCGCCAGGCTGCGGACCGCTTCCTCGCCGTCGCGCTTCGCGCGAATGTCACCGATCCGCAGCAGCGATTCCGCGAGCTTCATCCGCATCGCCGGGTCATTGGCGGCGGCCGCGAGGGCTTGGCGATAGGCTTCCCTGGCGGTCGGAACATCGCCGAGCCTTGCGCAGCCGTCGGCCAGGATCATCGACCGTTGGAGCTTCGTCCACTTGGCGTTTTGCGCAAGTTTTTCGAGCGTCTCGCGGGCGCAACGAACGTCGCCGACGTCCTCGCAGAATTGGAACAGAATTTCGAGTGGACGCGGCTCGCCGGGGGCCGCCCTGGCCGCTGCGAGGTACTCTTCCTTTGCCTTTGCCGTCTCGCCGTTGGCCCACCAGACGCTGGCCAGCGTAAGGTGCGCCGCCGGATCGTCCGGGCGTCGCTTGGCGCCGGTCTGGGCGACGGCAAGAGCGTCGGCCAGCCTTCAATGCCAGACCTGCTCCTCAGCTAATCGCTCCGTCAGCTCGGCCGAGTCAGCAATGTCGTTGATGCGGAGCTCGCGATATCGGGCGGCTTCAGCGGTGCGCGATTCGAGTTCCAACAGGGCGATGAGCTGCTGATAGATCAATTGCCGTTCCCAGACCACGGGCCGCGCCAGGGCATTGGCCGCGGTAAGCGTCTGCTGGCAGTATCGGATGCCGTCGGCGTTGCGGCCCGCCGCGATGCAGGCGGCGACGATGGACATTCGGGCCGTCAGTTCGCGCGGCTCGCGGGCGATGGCCTGCTCGAAGGCCGCAATTGCCTGGTCCCAGCGTTTTAGGCCCGCATTGGCCGCTCCGAGGACAAGCCACGCCTGATAGACGGCGCGCCGTCCGCCGGCCGACGAGCTGGCCTCCTTGTCCGTCGCGAATTCGGCGACCAGCGAGATGGCCTTGAGATAGTCGCCGCGACGGAGGGCGATCTGCCCTCGGCGAAGGTCGACCAACGGTTGCAGTCCGATCCGTGTCTGCGCTCGCAGTTTCGCGCGAAACTGATCGAGGGACTGGAGAACGGCTTCGGCCTCCGAGGTGCGATCGGTCTGGATGAAGGCGTCGGCCAGGCAGAGATGGATGGCCACGTCGCGCCCGCCGGCGGCCTTTAGGCCGGCCTGCCACGTCTCGATCGCCCGCGCTAAGTCCCCCTGATCGGTCAGCAGTTGGCCCAAGCCGAAATAACCGCGGGTATCGGTGGGCGCAAGGGCGATTGCTCGGTCGTAGTGGCCGCTGGCTTCGCGGAACAGCGACTTCGCCGCCGCGTTCATTCCGTGCGTGTCCTTTTCGGCGGCGGCCTTCTGATGGGCCGTTGTCGCGGCTGCCAGGACGACAGCAACGTCTTGCGGTGCGAGCTGCAATGCCCTCCGCAAGTCTTCTTCCGCCGAGGGAACGCCTTGTTGCCGCCGATACTCGTAGCGGGCGAGGTAGACGCGAGGGTCCTTGTAGACCACCGGTTCGCCGGCGGCCGGCTCCAAAGCCTGCTGGAAGCCGCGTTCGACCGTTGAGCGGGACACGGCGGCGTTTCTGGCCTGAAACTGACCGAACAGGGCCAACGCTTTGAGCGACGGCGCGCGCCACGCCGCGGGCTCCCGGCCAGAATTGGTTTCCCGCTCCATCCGCGCGAGCTGATCGGCCTCGCTCTCGGCGGCCGCCGGCATCCCGCCCTCCAGCAAGAGTTCGACCACCCGGGTTTGCATCGCCAGCTTGCTTTCCGGCGTCGCGCTGTTGTTGGCGGCGCCGAGCGCGCTCTGATAGAGCTCAACCGCTCGACGTGGGCTCGCGCCGGAGAGATCATAGACTTCGGCCAGACGGACCCTCGCGGCAGGATCGTCGGGACGCATCTGCAAGTAGCGCTGGAAATAGCTGGCGGCGTCGGCGTATCGCTTTTCCGAGGCGAGCGACTCGCCCCGTTGGCGGAGGCTGTCGGCCATGCGCCGCACCTGCCACTGGCGTCCGAGGACCAGTGCCGCGCCCACGACGGCCACGGCCAGCAGCGTCCAGGCCAGGAATCGCACACGGGGCGTCCGCTGGGTGCTCTGCCGTCGGCGGGAGGCATCGGACGCGGCGCCGCGACGCCTTGCCGTGTCGACGCGTTTGGCAGGAGTAACGGGTGGATGAGGCATCATCGGTCACTCGACGGTTCTGAGGACTGGCTGTATCGGCCATAGCGGTAGGCATACTGCCGCGTAGGCACGCCATTGAGCACTGCGCCGACGACGTAGCCGCCGGCGGCTGCGAGCCGCTCCGTGGCCTTTTGCACCTGGTCGGCTCGGCTCACGTCGCGCATGACGCACATCAGCGAGGCATCGGCGCCGCGGGCCAAGACAAGGGCTTCGGCGGCCGCAAGAACCGGCGGCGTATCGACAATCACGTAGCGATACGCATCCGGAATGCGCTCGACGAGCGCCTTCCAGGAACCGTTGCCGAGCAGTTGGTGCGGGCTCGCCTTCGGCCGGCCGGCCGGCATCACGCAGACCTGGGCCACGTCATCGCCAGCCGCCGCGACGATCGCCTCGTCAATCGGGCACTCGTTTGCCAGCACGTCGGCGAGCCCCGGCTCCAGCGGAACGTCAAACACCCGGTGAACGTCCGGAGAGCGCAGATCGCCGTCGATCAGCAGGATGCGACTCCCAGTCGCTTTCGCCAGACTGATCGCCAATTGCGCGGCGACGCTTGTCTTGCCCTCATCCTTGGACGCGCTGGTGACGGCCAGGACCCGCACGTCACGCATGCCGCTCGACAGGATCAGAGCCGTCCGCAGGCTGTCGACGCTCTCCTCGAACATTTCGAGTTCGCCTCGGATGGAGTCGCCTCGAACGCGCGGGCTGCGCACCCTCGTCGGCAGCCGGGTCGTCTCGCCGAGGATGGTGAGCGAGGACTGCTGGCGGAGGGAATCAGAGTCGCCGATTCGACGCAGATACCGTTCCCATGCGGCGGCGGCGCCAAACGGCACGCATAATCCGATGAGGAAAGCGAGGCCCGCGTTCCGGTAGGGAAACTCCTGGATCGGCGACTGAGGCGCCGTCGCCTCCTGGTGCCAGATCACCCGGGGCGGCGCGCCCTGTTCCGTCTGCAATTCAAACTGTCGCGCGGTGATGCGGTACAGCACCATTTGCGATTGGCTCAGTTCGTCTTTTTTGAACAGCAGGTCCAAGTTGTCGCTGCTGGCTTTTTCGGCTTCTTTCTGGAAGCTGGCGTATTCGGACGCCAGGTTTTCCTCGGCGATCTGGTAGCCGCGTTCCAGGCATCGCAGTTGCACCAACTCATCGCGGCGTTTCGCCAACGCGGTTGCCTCGAGTTCCCTCCGCCTCTCCGAGGTCGCCAGCTCCGCTTCTTTGGCGAGCCGGCCGCGCAGGCCGGTCTTCAGCTTTTCCAACGCCTCCTCGTCGACGCGTAGTTCGGCCTGTTTGCGCTGGTATGCGGCGGAGCGTTTGCCCTGGGCCGCAACGCCCTCGATCGCATCCAACATGGCCTGCTTCTCAGAGAGCCGCTCGGTGGCCAATTTCACTGTCGTGTTCTCACTGATTGCCCGCTCGATGAACATGTCGCGCAGGAGGCGTTCATCGTCGGAGAGGCTTCCGGGCGCGCCGGGCGAGGCGTCACGAGTCGCCTTCGTCGCGGCGGCGGAATCCGCCTGTTCCTCCAACGCCTTGATTCTCGCCCCGATCATGGCCCGCTCGAGCTGGAGCGCAATCAGTCGGCCCTGCAATTCGGAGAGCGGATGGCGTCCCCCGCCTGAAGACTCGGCCACGCTGACTGGCAGGTCCTTGGCGGTCAGTTGCCTAGCGAGGGCGCCGATCTGCGAGCGCAGTGCGGCGACGGCCTCGTGGCGAACGCCCAATTCACGCGTCAGCGCGCGGATGATGTCCTTGTTGCGCGCCGCCTCGGTGTCTCTCCTGGCCTTGAGGTATTGGCTGGCGACCTCGTTGACGAGTGTCGCCGCGTTGCCCGGGTCGGGACTCGCGTAGGAGATCGTGAACGCGTCGGATTCGGCGAGGGCGGAGACATGCACCTGCCTGGTGAGCCAGGCGATCGGATCGGCCTGCTTTCGGATCTCAGGCATTGCCGCAATCGCTGGCTGGGCGACGACGCGACCGAGGATCCAGTTGCTCTGAATCAATTGCATTTGCGTAAGGAAATACGCTTTGGAACGCTCGCCATGTCTCGGCTCGAAGGCGATGTATTGCGGCTGGTCCGCGATCTCGAGCAAGGCTTGCGCTTCGTATTGGG
>JBDKUC010000276.1:0-4235 GCA_039679885.1 Thermoguttaceae bacterium
GCGGTGCGTTCCCACGGGGGACCGTGGGAACGAGGCTATCACGCTAGCACCTCGCCCGGAGGAAGGCGGGCTGCTCGTCAATAGTCCTTCGGCAACCGGTTGAGTTCTTCGAGGGTGAAGACGGGGCCGTCCTTGCAGACGTAGACCGGCCCGCAATTGCAGCGTCCGCACTTGCCGACGCCGCACTTCATCCGGTTTTCGAGGCTGGTATAGATGTCGCTGTCGGCCATGCCCATCTTGGCCAGGACCGGCAGGGTGAACTTGATCATGATCGGCGGCCCGACCACGAGCGCGACGCTCTTCTCGGCCGGAATTTGCGCCCGCTCAACGACGGCCGGCACGAAACCGATCTCGCCCTTGAAGTCGGGCGTCTCTCCGCCGGGATCGACGCACTTGACGACGCGGACGCGGTCGAACTCGGCCCAGCGGTCCAATTCGTTGGCGAAGACCATGTCGCCGACGGTTCGGGCGCCGTAGACGATCGTGACGTCGCCGAACTGGTCGCGGTTCTCGAGGGCGTACCAGATGGCGCAACGGATCGGCGGCATGGCGATGCCGCCGCCGATGAAGATCAGGTTCTTCCCCTTCCACTTTTCCCAGGGGTAGCCGTTGCCATAGGGGCCGCGAAAGCCGATCGTGTCGCCTTCGTCGATGTTCCACATCGCTTCGGTCACCCGGCCGGTCTTGCGAAAGCAGAACTCGATGAAGTCGGTCCAGTCGGAGCTCGAGCAGATGTTGAACGTCGATTCGCCGGAGCCGAAGACGGAGAAGATGCCGAATTGTCCGACGCGGAACGAAAACTGCTTGGCGCGTTCTTCATCGCGGAAGCGAATGCGGAGCGACTTCACGTCGGCCGTCTGCTGGCGGACCTGCACCACTTCCATCAAGTCGGGCTGATAGATGTTCTCGTTCATGTTTTTGCGGCAATCGTCTTCAACACAGGCAGCACTCCCATCTCCACCGGGCAGTTGCGCGAGCAATTGCCGCAACCGGTGCATAGAAGCTGGCCGAACTTTTCGGGGTAAATCTGGAACTTGTGGTGGATGCGCTGCCGCTGCCGCTGCGCTTGATCGCCGCGCGGGTTGTGGCCCGAGGCGTGGGCGGTGAACATCGTGAACTGGCAGGCGTCCCAGTTGCGGACGCGGACGCCGCCCGAGGCGCTGCCTTCATCGACGATGTCGAAGCAATGGCACGTCGGGCAGGTGTAGGCGCATGCTCCGCAGCCGAGGCAGCGCCGTGCGAGGTCGGGCCAGTCGGGCTGCTCGTAGCCGCCGGCCAAGAACTTGCCGACCGCATCGAGATCGAACCGCACGGGCGGGCCTTCAGGCTCTTTGGCCGTCTCGGACGACGTCGCCGTCGCGCCGGCCAGCAGCTTCTTGCCTTTCTCCGTCAGACAGCGGACCTCGTAGCGGTCGCCGTCCATCGGAATCAGCAGGACATCGGAACCGCGCGGGTCGCAAGGGCCGTCGCCGACGGAAGTGCAGAAACAGAAGTCGTCGTACTTCGCGCACGCCACGGTAACGACGGTCGTCAACTCGCGGCGTCGATTGTAGAACTCGTCCTTGAAGTCCCAGTTGAACACGGCGTCGAGGATTGCCAACGCGGCGGCGTCGCACGGCCTGGCGCCGATGACGATTTGTTCGGCCGTCGGCAGTTCGGCCGGGACCAATTCGATCTGTTTGCCCTTGAACTGGTAGCCGTAGAGCTTTTCGTGTCGGGGAAACACGAAGTCTTTGATCGAATTGGTCGGACGAATGAAGCCGTCGAGCTTCAACTCGTCGGCTTTCGTCAACCAGGCGTAGTTGATCAGATCAGTTTGGCGATGCTGGGCGTTTGCATTGACGCACCGTGGGCCAGCCACGCGGCGTCCGGCCGCAAGCCACTGCTCGACCAATCGGAGAATGTCTTTTTTGGCGAGAAGTTCGCTCATCGGATGAACTCCTCATGATCTTGCTGGGAATACGCGCCGATGATCGGCTCGGCATTCGGGTCCATGCCGGGCCGGTAGCCGAAGCCGTCTTCGGCGGCCTTGGCCATCGACAGATTCAACAGCCGCAGGTCGATGCCGGCGGGGCAAGCCCGGGTGCATTCGTCGCAACCGACGCACCGACCGGCGAGATGAAACGCGCGGTTGATGTGCCACGCGAAATTGCCCTTGAGCGTGGCGGACGTGCTGATCGACACCGGGCGGTTCTTGTCGACGATGCACTGCCGGCAATAGCACATCGGGCAGACCTGCCGGCAAGCGTAACACTTGATGCACCGCGCCAGTTCGGCCTTCCAGTAGGCCATGCGCTGTTCGGGCGTCTTCTTGAGGAACTCCTCGAGTTCCGCATAGCGTTTGCCGGCGGCGGCGTCGTCCGGCGCGGTCGCTTTGCCGATCGCCACGTCGGCCCGGCGCGGCGTGTGAACGTCGCAGGACTCGCATTTCGGGAGACGCGGCTGCCCGACGCCGTCGCACGCGAGGCCGATGACCGTGATTTGCGAACGGTCGATTTGCGATTCTTTTTCGAGAACCAGCAACGCCCGCTCGTCGCAGCCCTTGACGCAGATGGCCAGTTTGCCGAGCGAGAGGACTTCCTTGCGGGAGAGATACTTCGTCAGGTTGGCGAAGCAGTGGTCGTCCCACACGAGTCGATCGACCTCTTCGGGCTTGGTGACAAAGATGGGGACGACGGGATCGTCGGGCGACGCGCGTCCGTAGCCGATCACGGCTTGGACGGCGCCGTCCTGGAGGAGTCGCCGACAGGTTTGACGTAGTTCGTCTAACATTCTTGGCAAATTTCGCGATAGGCCGTGTAGGGGCCCATCGCTTGGGTCTTTTCCGTAATCTCTGTAATCACCTGCTGCCACTTCTTGCCTTCGGCAGCCGAAATCCACGAGAAGTGCACGCGGTTGACGTCGATTCCCAGAGTCTCCAACAACTGCCGGAAGAGGATCCAGC
The DNA here is from genome assembly GCA_039679885.1 of Thermoguttaceae bacterium. Lineage (GTDB taxonomy): Bacteria > Planctomycetota > Planctomycetia > Pirellulales > Thermoguttaceae > JAJFUI01. The sequence continues at coordinate 2,945 of JBDKUC010000276.1, forward strand.
GGCGTCGGGCGTGATAGTTGCCGGCCGTGTAATGGCAGTCGCCGGGATGGCAGCCGGAAACGAGGACGGCGTCGGCGCCGCGTTCGAACGCCTTAACGATCAGGTTGAAGTCGATCCGCCCCGTGCACGGCAAACGGATGATCCGCACATTGGCCGGATATTCAAGCCGGTTGGTGCCGGCCAGATCGGCGCCCAAGTACGTGCACCAATTGCAGACGTAAGCGATGATTTTCGGCTGAAACGCGCTGGCTTCGTTCATTCGAGGCTCTCCAACATTGCGTAAACCTGCTGCTCGGTGAAGCCTTCGATGTCGACGCTTTTCGAGGGGCAGACGGCCACGCACGTGCCGCAGCCCATGCAAAGCCCCTGATTGACTCGGGCCGTGCGCTTCACGAGGTTCCCCTTCCGGTCGCGGATCTCGGCTTTCTCGATCGCGCCGTAGGGACACGTCCGGACACAGGTGAAGCACGCCGCGCAGTTGGTTTCGTTCCCCTTGGCGATTTCCGGCTCGCGGGTGAGCTTGTCGTGTCCGAGCATGACCAGCACCTTGCCGGCCGCCGCGCTGGCCTGGGCCACCGACTCGGGAATATCCTTCGGTCCCTGACATGCCCCGCAGACGAAGACGCCGGCCGCATTCGTCTCGACGGGCCGAAGCTTCGGATGCGATTCGGAAAGGAATCCGTTCTCGTCGTAGCCGACGTTAAGCTTCTGGGCCAACGGTTCGACGCCGTCGGCCGGTCGCATGGCTGCCGCCAAGACGACGAGGTCGGCTTCGACCGTCAACGGCTCGCCGACCAGGGTGTCGACGCCGCGGACGATCAGCTTGCCGTTTTCTTGGGTGATCTTCGAGACGCGGCCGCGGTGATACTTCGCGCCGTCCTGTTCGATTGCGCGACGGACGAACTCGTCGTAGTTCTTGCCGCCCGCCCGAATGTCCATGTAGAACACGTGGGCCGTCCCGTCATGCACCTTGTGCTTGTAGAGCGTCGTGTGCTTGGCGGTGTACATGCAGCAGATTTTCGAGCAGTAGGACAGGCCCTTCGCGTTGTCGCGGGAGCCGACGCAACTGATGAATACGACGGTCTTCGGCGTCTTGCCGTCGGACGGCCGGCGGATTTCGCCGCCGGTCGGGCCGGAGGCGGAGACCAGACGCTCGAACTGGAGCGAGTCGATCACGTCGGGATACTGGCCGTAGCCATACTCGCCGTAGCCGATGGTTCCGTCGCCGTTCCGCTCTTTGCCGATCTGGTACAGTTGGAAGCCGGTGGCGACGACCACTGCGCCGACCTCT
>JBDKUC010000426.1:0-21829 GCA_039679885.1 Thermoguttaceae bacterium
CACAACGATGCCAATCGCCAGCACCAGGCCGAAGAGCGACAGCGTGTTGATGCCGAAACCCATGATGGCCATCGCCGCAAACGTGCCGATGATGGCCACCGGCACCGCGATCAGCGGAATCAGCGCCGAACGCCAGTTCTGCAAGAACACGAGCACCACCAGCGCAACCAACAGCACGGCATCGCGGAGCGTGTGGAACACCCCGGTGATCGATTCCGAGATGTACGGCGTCGTGTCGTAATACGTCCGGTATTCCAGGTCTTCGGGGAAGTGCTGCTTGAGCTCCTCCATCTTGTTTTTGACGGCCTGCGCGGTCGCCAAGGCGTTCGCGCCCGGCAGTTGGAAGACGGCCACCCCGGCCGCCGGCATGCCGTCCAGATAGCTGCGAATGTCCTCATTCTTCGCGCCCAGTTCGACCCGGGCGAGGTCGCCGAGGCGGATCACTTGGCCGTCCGCGCCTGTTTTGACGACGATCGCCCGGAACTGCTCCGGCTCGGTCAACCGCCCCAGCGTGCTCATCGTGTACTGAAAGTCGACGCCCTTCGCGGCCGGCTGTTGGCCGATCTGCCCAGCCGCCACCTGGACGTTTTGCTCGCGGAGGGCTTTGACGATGTCGCCGGCCGTCATGCCCAGCGAGGTGAGCCGGTCGGGGTCGAGCCAAACGCGCATGCTGTAATCGCGTTGCCCCATGACGAACACGTCGCCGACGCCATCCAAGCGGGAGATTTCGTCGAACACGTGGATCACGGCGTAGTTGCTCAGATAGAGCTGATCGTACCGCCCATGCGGCGAAACGAGGTGGACCATCAGCATCATGTCCGGCGATCGTTTCCGCGTCGTCACGCCCGTCTGCTTCACGACGTCGGGCAACACCGGCTGCGCCATGGCGACGCGGTTCTGCACCAACACCTGGGCCATGTCCAGGTTCGTGCCGACCTTGAACGTCACCGTCAGTTGATACGTCCCGTCGTTGCTGCATTGCGACAGCATATACAGCATGTTCTCGACGCCGTTGACTTGCTGCTCGATCGGCGCGGCGATCGTGTCGGCCACGACCTTCGCGCTGGCGCCGGGATACGTGCAGTTGACGCGGATGGTCGGCGGTGTAATCTCCGGATACTGCGCGACCGGCAACGAATACGCAGCGACCAGCCCGACCAGCGTAATGATGATCGAGGGCACCGAGGCCAAGATCGGGCGGTCAATGAAAAAGCGGGAGAACATAGGGGGGCGGGGCTTCGGGCTTAGGTCTTGGGTCTTAGGGCTTCGGTCTTGGGCCCGGGACATCGCCAAGCCCTAAGTCCTAAGACCCAAGACCTAAGCCCCAAGACCTTCCTCCACTAATTCGTCGTCGCGGCCCCGGTGGTTTTCTTCGTATCCCCGAGCCGATTCGCGCCGGGCTTCTCTGCGACCGACTCGCCTTCGAAGTGCGGCGCGACGACGACGCCCTTCTTGGCCCGCTGCAAACCCTGCACGATGACGAGGTCGTCCGGAACAATGCCCGACTCGATCGCCCTCATGCCATCCTGCAGCGTACCGACCTCCACCTGTCGATACACGACGTTGTTCTTCTTGTCGACTGTCAGGACGTACTTCAGCTTCTGGTCGCGATGGATCGCCCGCTCGCTGACGAACAGCACCTGATGCGGCTTGCCGAAGGGAATTCGCACGCGAACGAACAGCCCCGGCGTCAAATACTCATTGTTGTTGCGGAAGACGCCACGGACGCGAATGGTGCCCGTCGTGCGGTCCAGCTTGTTGTCGGTGAAGTCGAGCACGCCGCGGTGGGGAAAGCCCTTCTCATTGAGCAGCCCAATCTCGACCGGCAGCTTCAAGTCCTTCAGCCGCCCGGGATTCAAGACCTTGCCAGACCGCCCGATCAACTGTTGGTATTTCAACAACGCCTGCTCGTCGACGTTGAAGCAGACGTAGATCGGCGTCGTGGTCACGACCGTGGTCAAGATGGCCGAATCGCCGCTGCCGCCCTGGACTAGATTGCCTTCGCGAATCCGCGCGCTGCTGACACGGCCGTCGATCGGGGCCACGACGTTCGTGAACTGGTGGTTCAGTTCCGCCTCATCGACGGCCGCCTTGGCCGAGGCCAGCGACGCCTTCGCAATCTTCACCTGGGACAGGTGTTGCTCATGCTCGTCCTCGCTGACCGCCCCCGACGGTCGCAACCGCTTGCTCCGGGCGACATCCACCTCGGCCTTGTCCAGAACCGCTTCGAGCCGCGCCACCTCCGCCCGCGCCCGATCGAGTATGGCTCGGTAGGGCCGCGGGTCGATCTCGAACAGAACCTGTCCCTTCTTGACCGCCTGGCCGTCGTCGAAGTTCACCTTGACGATATAGCCAGTCACCCGGGCGCGGATGGCCACCTCGCTGACGGCCTCGGTCTGACCCGGAAACTCGAAATAATCGGTCACCTGCCGAGCCGCCGGCCGGCAGACCGTCACCGAGGGGGGCGGCGGGGGAGCGGCCTTCTGCGAGCGCCCCGAGCAGCCCGAAATAGCAACAAGGCCGACCATGAGGCCGGCCACATGTAATCGAATCACAACCGCTTTCATTCCATTCAGTCTATCTAACCCGAAAATCCGCGTCAATTTGACACCGACGGCATCGCCACCCCTCCATTGATGGGTGATGCGTTGATTACCAGGACCGCCGAGACGTTCGAGGCGTTCATCGTCCCGCCTTTAGGCGGAAAGTGACCGGCAAAAGCCGGAACTGTGCACAACTTTCCCCTCGTCCCGCTCCCTTGGGCCAATCACGCCTTGTCACGCGGCCGCTTCCTGGTACACTAGAGAGCTTACGTCAAAATACTGTAGGTCTGGCGGTGCGGCCTTCGCCGCATGACTCCACGGGAAAGCGATTTACAGGGACCCCAATGGCACGGCGACTCCAAGTCAACAAGGTTAGCAAGCGGCGGGCGAAATCCAAGATCCGCGTCAAGAAGAAGGACCCGATCTTCGTCGATGGGCAACGGCCTCGCCCGATGTACGTCGATTATAAGGACGTCGAGCTCCTGAAGAAGCTGACGAACCGGCAGGGCAAGATCATCAATCGTCGCAAGAGCGGCTGCACGGCCGTCAGCCAGCACGCCGTCACCCGCGCGATCAAGCGTGCCCGCTTCATGGCCCTGCTTCCCTACACCGGCGAATAGGCCCAAAGTACCCCTCGCGCTCCGCGTGAGGCGTTTTCCCTTTCGGTGCTCCTTGTGCTCCGCGTGAGGCGTTTTCCCTTTCGGTGCTCCTCACGCTCCGCGTGAGGCATGTTTCTCTCCTCATGCTTCGGCGTGAGGAACCCGGTGCGGCGAGTCCCGAGGCCATCGTCGGCAGCGCGTCGCAGCAACGGTTGACTCCGTCCGCAGTGGCGTATAAGCTAAGATCGATGTTTTTGGCGGCGTAGCTCAGTTGGTCAGAGCAGCGGAATCATAATCCGCGTGTCGTAGGTTCGACTCCTACCGCCGCTACTTGAACCCGTCCTTTGGGCGGGTTTTTTGTTGCGCCGAAGTCGCTGCTTTTCCTGGAGTGGCGAGCATTTCGCGGGAGTGATTAACCAAAAGCATCCCCGCAACGCAATCTAAATGACTTGCGCGAAGCGCAACGCTTCTCGGCCGGTGTTCCCCTGACGACGATCGGCGAAAGGGGTAGGCGCGCGAATCATTCGACGCAACAATACCGGCGCCTTCCGACGTCTTCCACTTGGCTTGACTACGACCGCCCAGGACGACTGCAAAGTTGTTCGTCGTTCCGGCTTTAGCCGGTCGTTTGCCGCCTAAAGGCGGAACTACGAACGCCTGCAACGGACTTTGCAGTCCGCCTGGACGACCGCCAACGGGTCTGCCCATTTCTCAGGGAGCCATAACGCATGCACTTCCATCGAAGAGCTCAGGCGTTGGTCCTCACATTTGTTGCGACGCTGGCTCAGGCCGGTGTTTTGGTCGCCGAGCAGTCGCCAGATTTCGGCAACAAACAAACGAGTCCAGGCAATTCCAACGCTGGCCGCCGCAGTCTGCAGAACAAGGCCCGTGACTACAACCGCGTACCGAAGCCGTTCACCACGGCTGCGTCGGAACGGGCAAGCTTCCAAGGTCTCAAGACGCAGCCATCGTTTCGGAAGGCAGGTCTCCAGGAAGCGGTGTTCCGAGATTCAAGTCTCGCTGGCGTAGACTTCCGCGATGCGAATCTGGAAATGGCTCGGTTTGTTGATTGCGTGCTTCCGGCAGCAAGGCTACTGGGGGCGAATTGCAGACAGATTGCCTTCAGGAATTGCAGCGACGTCTGCGGCGCAGATTTCACGGACGCAAATCTGGAAATGGCGAGGTTCGCAAATTGCGACCTTCCGGCAGCAAGATTCGTCGGGGCAAAATGCAGCCGGATCACTTTCACGAATTGCAGCGACGTCTGCGGCGCAGATTTCAGTGATGCCGACCTCCAGATGGCAAGGTTCGTTAACTGCAGCATGCCGGCGACAAGGTTCGTCGGCGCGAATTGCCGCCGAATCAATTTCGCCAACTGTGGCGACGCCTGCGGAACAGACTTCAGCGATGCGAACTTGGAGATGGCGAGATTCGCCAACACCGAGCTTCCGACGGCACGATTCACTGGCGCAAAATGCAGGCAAACCAACTTCAACCATTGCAGCATCACTTCCAGCGCAGATTTCAGCGATGCCAATCTTGAATTGGCAAGGTTCGCCCATTGCACGCTTTCGACGGCCCGATTCGTAGGAGCAAGTCTCCGAGCAACGACTTTTACAAGCTGCAATTTGAGCGGTGCGGATTTCCGGCGTGTTGTGTTCGCCGACTGTTCTCTCATTGATCCTGACCTGCGCGGTGCGGACCTTCGAGGCGCAGACTTGGGGAAGTCGCTTCAAGGCGGCAAATTCGATTCCAAGACAGTGTATGACCGCAAGACGATATTCCCACCTGACTTTGATCCGGTCGCCAGGGGGCTGACGCTGTCGAACTCTTCTGAGGAGAGCACGCGGGAGAAGCGTGCTTACTGACGAAGTGGGCAAGTCATGGCAGTCCCTCCGAGAGCCGCACGAGCTGCTCGAACGGGGCAGTGCCCCACCTCTCGAATCGAGGCGCCGTTGCGTGTTGCGCTGCCCGTGCTTCTCCTCCTGACGCTGGCGAGGCTGGAACGGCCCCGGGTTAGATCCGGCACAGAATGTTGAACAGTAGCCCGACGCGCAAGCGAGGGAAAAACACGGAACGTCCCTCGCTTGCGCGTCGGGCTAGTGTTGAATCGGTGAGAAATGCGGGCTAAGACCGGGGCCACCGCCAGCACGATAGCCGTCACTCACCCGCGGCCGAGCATCCGTCTCCGCCGCCATGCGTAGCCGAGCAAGCTAACGGTGCCAACAAGAACCGTCATCATGACATCGGGCTCCGGCACCGACAGATTTGCCACGCGAAACCCAGCCATCGCCCGTATCTCGTTGGGCCCATTCCAGACCCACTCGGATGAAGCCAAGTAGTCGGAGTTGTCCCACCAAGAGCCACCGCGAAGGATACGATACATGCCAACCACATCCCCCTCGCTCCATTGCCAGACATCGCCGCCCATGTCGAAGGTGCCGCACGGCCCAGGGGATTGCGAGAATGCGCCCACCGGCGTTAGATGGTGTGCCGTATCGGTGTAGGTGCCAGTCCCGGTGCGGTAGTTGTCGTAGAAGCTGGCGTGATTGCCGGTGTCAGGGAGCGTGTTGACCGGTGTAGCGTTGCTCTGCGTGGCATATGCCCAATAACCGGCGTTCGCGCTCCCCCCTTTGTAGAAAGCGGCTTTATACCACTCGTCCTCGGTTGGAATCACGTAGGTGGCTCCAGCGTTGCGGGTTATTGCCATCAAGGCACTATCGGCGACAGCGCCGTTGAGCGTGTATGCCCCCGTCTCGGTCGTGCCTGGCCCCTGGGCTCCGGCGGGCTGACCGTTTTGCAGCCAGTTGCAGAACCGGGCCGCGTCGCCCCAATCGACATCGAAAACCGGACAATTCGCGGCTTGGCTGTAACTGCCTGTCACCGCATAGCTGTAGTTTCCCGAACTACCGCTTCTGGCGATTCCAAGGGTCGCATAATCCCTGGCCATGTCACTGTGGTACAAGGCATAGGTATCCGATTTGGCAACCGCGTTGAGGAATTGGCAGTACTGGCCAACGGTGACGTCGTACTTGCCAATCTGGTATGCGTAACCAACCGAGCCGTACCGCCGGTAAACGTAGCCTGTCGAAGGATCGGCTGCATTCCCCGGATCGCCCACGGTGACGAACTCCAGGCTCGCCGAGCCTGTCCATACTCCCGTCGTCGGGTTGCGCGTGCCGCCCATGTCGAACACGTTGGCCGCCTGAGCAGCGGCGACAGACAACCCCGCGACCATGATCGCAGCGCATGCCAACAATCGCCGCGACGGCTTCCCACGTCGCCATGCGTAACCGAACAGGCCAAACGCGCCGACGCCGAGCAGGGCGAGGGTCGAGGGCTCGGGAACGGGGGTTAGGAGGCACGCATGTTCCTGACCAGCGCTGTTCATGGCAACACCGACAATGACGCCGGAGTCATTGATGGAATTCGCGGATTCTATTATCCATTCAGATGCCGGATCGATCATCGCATTCAAGTCACTCATTGTGCCATTGCTGTAGATGAACCCATGCGATGGACTGGATCCGTCGCTTTGCGGATAGTCTCTCCCAACTACCTGTCCGCTCGCGTTAATATCGTTTGCGCTGCTGGAGTAAGTGCCGGGGAGCACCCCTAGGTCCGTCATCGTTCCTTGGTAGCAGACGAACGCGTGGTACACGTTCTCAGAAGTGGCGGCATATCCTGCCACGTGGCCACTGACGTTGATGCTGAACGCAAATCCGTACGCGCCACCGAGCGTGCCAAGATCAGTCATGTGCCCGTTGCTGTAAAGGAATGGATGATACGCGCCGCTGCTCGTGGTCGCATACCCAACGACTTGTCCTTGGTCGTTAATGCCACGCGCGTCACCCCACGTGCCGCCGAGCGTACCAAGGTCGGTCATGCACCCGTTGCTATAAAGGAAGGCATGGCGACTCCCCGTCGTATCGAATTGGGACACGCCCGCTACCTGTCCCAACGTGTTGATGTCGTAAGCCACACTCGTCGGGCCGCCGAGCGTTCCCACGTCGCACATCTTCCCATTGCTATATAAGAACGCGTGGTATTCGTAATCCCTGGCATTCAAGTGCGCGTACCCGACAACCTGCCCGCCGTCATTTATGGCGTTGGCGTTACTATAGCGGTACGATTCTCCGGCAAGCGTAGCCAAGTCCATCATCGCGCCGTTGCTGTACAAGAATCCGCGTTGACTATCGCCGTTATTCCAGTACCCCACCACCTGCCCGCTAGCATTAACGTCGAACGCGGCGCTAGATGAACCGCCGAGCGCCCCCAGGTCAGTTAACGTATAAGATGGCGATGCCCACACGATCGGCAGCGCGGAAAACGTCCAGCAAAGAACAGCGGCAGCGACTAGACAACGACGCAACATAGCAGGGCCTCCAAGGAAGTAGTACCCGGGCAGCGTTTGACCGCCACAAAAGAATGCCCGAACCAAAAACGCCGGGCTGCTCCCGCCCCACCTCGACGCGTCCTGCTGATGAGAGGTCACGTCTAGCCTAACATAGCCATGCGCGGTTGCAACCCCCCCCGGGTTTTCGCAGTCTTCCCTCGCGCGGCGCGCTCACCACTAAGGTCCTATTCCGCGATGCGCCCGGATTGCTAAATCGACGCGGGCATAGCTCGCATGCCGTAGCGCAGATCTCACGCCGCGCTCGCTTTGTCGGCCTGAAGAGAGACGGTGAACGTAGAGCCAACGTCCGGCTGGCTCTCGACCTTCACCGAGCCGTGATAAAGCTGCGAGATCTTCTTGACGAGCGAAAGGCCGAGCCCGCTGCCGGAGATGTGCTGCGTACGCTCGTTCCTGATGCGGACGAACTCGTCGAAGACTCGGCCGGTTTCCTCGGCCGACATTCCGATGCCCGTGTCAACGGTCTCGACGACGACTTGCCCGTCACGGCGCTCGATCGTCAAATCGACGCTTCCGCCGTCGCGGTTGTACTTCACGGCGTTCGAGAGAACATTGTTCAGGAGCATTTCGATTTCACGGGCATCGGCCTGCATCGAGACCGGATCCGCCGCGTGAATGCGAACGGCGATTTTGCGGGAGTCGGCCGCGGCCCGCACCGTTTCGACGGCGGTCCGGGCGATCGCCGCCACGTTGACCTCGGCAAGGCTTCTGTTCTTGCGGCCCGACTCGATCTGCGTGAGATCCAACAAGTCGCGGATCAGCTTGTGCATTCCGTCAATGCGATCGAGGCTTCGGTCGAGCATCTCGTCGTAGGACGCCAAGTCGTCGCCTCGCTGCCGTTTCTTCATCAGCTCGAGATAGCCGCCAACGGCGTTCAACGGCGATTTCAGTTCGTGCCCGAGCACGCGAATGAACTCGAAGCGGACTTGCTGCTTCTCCTCGGCCAGCTTCCGAGCCTGCCTGGCAAGGATCAACCGGGTGGCCGTCTTGCGGATCGTGCTCTTGAGTTCTTCGGGCGTGAACGGCTTGGGCAGGAAGTCGTAGGCGCCCTGCTTGGTGGCGGCGACGGCCGTCTCGATCGAGGCGTAGGCCGTGATCATGACGGTCAGCATGTCGGTCTTCATGCCGGCGAGCTTTTCGAGCACTTCGAGGCCGCTGATGCCCGGCATCTTGTGGTCGAGCAGCAAAATGTCCGGCGGCTGCTGACGGATCTTCTCGAGCGATTCCTCGCCCGATTCCGCGTGGTCGATGACGAACCCGACGGTTTCGTTGACATCCGGCACAAAGACCGTGAAGTCTTGCAGCGAGCGGCGCACGCCGAGCCGCATGCCCATCTCGTCGTCGGTCACTAACACACGCAGTTTTTCCACAAGAACACCTTGGGCTATCCGCCGGATTGCGGCGAGACCGTGCCTCGCAACGCCTGCACTATTTCTTCACCGCGAGCAGCCGGTCGATCTCGCCGAGAAGTTGCTCGAAGCGAATCGGCTTCGACAGCAAAACGTCCGCCTTGATCCATTCGCGGTTCTCTTCGGTCGCCATATCGAAGTCGATGCCCGTCTCGCTGTTGACCGACGTGACCAAGATCACCGGCATCGAGGGGGTGTTCTTGCGAATATGGTGGCAGAGGACGAAACCGGCGTCCGGGTTCTCCATCATCACATCGACGACGGCCACGTCGGGTTTTTGGTCGGCGAGAATCTTCTCCGCCTGCGCTTGTCCTTGCGCGGTAATGACCTCGAAGCCGGCGTCTTGCAGTTGCACGCGTTGTTGGAAGAGAAAGTCCTCGTCGTCGTCGACCAGCAGCACCAAAGGTTTTTCTGTAGCCATTGCGTCTTTCCTCGGTTATTCTCCCTTTCTCGGAAGCGATACAGTGAAGGTTGTGCCGGTGGGGCCGGCGGTTGGATCGGCCTGGGACTGCACGCGAATGTCGCCGGAGTGCATCTTGACGATGCCGTAGCTGACGGCCAGGCCGAGGCCGGTGCCTTTGCCCATTTGTTTCGTGGTGAAGAACGGGTCGAAGATCTTCTTGATGTTTTCGGCGGGAATGCCAACGCCGGTGTCGCTGACGGCGATGTTGATGCGATGTTCGTTGCCGGTGGTGCGAATGATCAGCTTGCCGCCTTTTTCCATCGCGGCGATGGCGTTGCCGACGAGATTCGTCAGGACCTGGACGATTTGGTCGCGGTCCACTTCGGCGATCGAGTCGTCGACTTCCTGCCGGATTTCGAGCGAGACGGAATCAGGGATCGATACGGCCCGGAGGGTGCGATCGATGATTTCGTGGATGTCGATCGGCGAACGGCAGACCTTGTTTTGCCGCGCGAAGTGAAGCAGCCCGGCCACGATTTTCTTGCACCGGTCCGCTTGCTCGGCGATCATGGCGACGTCTTCGTGAATCTTGGATTGCGGAGGGCAGTCGTCGAGCAAGAGGTGAGCGTACATCAAGACGACGCCCAGCGGGTTGTTCACTTCGTGCGCGATGCCCGCCGCAAGCTGTCCCATGCCGGCAAGCTTCTCAGAGTGCAGGAGCGCCTCTTGGGTTGTCGCAAGCTCCTCGTGCGAGACCTTCAGTTCCGCCAAGGCGATGCGGAGCTGGTCGATCGTGTTCGGCAAACACATCTCGCTTTCGGCCAGCTTCTTGTAGATGGCGACGGCGTGTTCCGTGCACGTGTCGTAGCCGCAGGCGCCGCAGTTCAACTCGTCGCTTGCGGTGAACTTGCCCATCCGGTGCATGATGGCCGCCAATTCGGCTCGGTCCGGCGTGGGAATGCGCTGGTCGTCGGCGCGATAGCTGCGGCTCAGATTCAGATCGGCCAGCTCGTCCATGTCTCGCTGCCACTCGTTCCGATCGAGCTTCTCGACGCGGTGGCAAACGTACGTGCGGACGTGGCGTCGCCGATTGAACAACGGCGAATCGGTGTCGACGCCGGGCCCCATGATGCAACCTTCGCAACACAGCAGCTCGAGGAGCTTCGGCCCCAGATCGCCGTCGGCGAATTCCTTGACCGCTTCGAGCATGTGACTGCGGCCTTGGGTGGCGATGACTTCGCCGGTCATCAAGTCTTCTCGAATGTCGGCCGCCTGCAAGATGCCGCGGCTGACCGGAAACAGGCCGCCGAGCGAGCCGTGCGGCGGATCGAAGTCCGAGGCGACAATGCCCTCCGGAAAAATGCCTTCATCGGCGAACATGCGACGGAGCTCCGGATACATCAACACGGCGTTGACTTCGCCGGGAAGCAAGTCGCATTGGGCTTCCGCCTTCTTGGCGATGCAGGGCCCGATAAAGACGACCTTCAGATCCTCGCCGTGCAAGCGGCGCATCGCCCGCGCCATCGCGATCATCGGCGACACGACCGGGGCCAATGAATCGACGATGTCGGGATAGTACCGCTCGACGTAGCTGATCACCGCCGGGCAGGTCGTGGAAATATAGCGACGGCCGCCGCGCTCGCCGATCAACTTCCGGTACTGGCGGGCGACCAGATCCGCGCCGAACGACACCTCGACCACATACTGAAACCCGAGCGACCGGATCATCCCCACAAGCTGCGTATAGGGAATCTCCATGAATTCGGCAGGAAAACTCGGCGCCAAACAGGCCGCCACCGGGCCGCCCGACCGCAGCAACGCGCGGGCCTCGTCAATGCTGCTACGCAGCAGCTTGGCGTGTTGCGAGCATATCCGGGCACAATTCCCACACGCGATGCAACGCTCACCGACGACCTGAGCCTGGCCGTCCGTGATGCGAATCGCCTTGACGGGGCACTCCCGCACGCACGTATAGCACATGCGGCAGCGCTCCTTGACGGTGGTAATGAATGCCGAGCTCACGCAAAGGCCTCTCGTGGGCGAAGGTTAGGGACCGGTGCGGACTTGCAGGCCCAACCTCCATTCTAACTCACCACCCCGCGCTCAGCATAATGCGTATGCAACAGATGGTGACTCTTTTCCCCCAACGGAGCCCCCAAGAACTCGGTATACAGACGACGCACCGATTCGTTGTTGTGCGAAACGCGAACCGGCTCCGTTGCGTCGATGGCGTAGAGCTTCTGCATTCTCGCCCGCACGGCCTCGGCGTCGCCGCCGATCGGCTGCCCGCCGCCGCCGATGCAACCGCCGGGGCAGGTCATCACTTCGATGAAATGCAGATCCTTTCGGCCCGCGCGAATCTGATCCAACAGCCGGCTGGCGTTTCCCAGCCCGCTGACCACGGCGACGCCAAGGTTCAGGTCGCCGACCTGGACCCGGGCTTCCTTCAAGCCGTCAAAACCACGAACCGCTTCGACGGTCAGATTGCCAAGCTCCTTGCCCGTCACCAAATAATGGGCCGTGCGGATGGCCGCCTCCATGACGCCGCCGGTGGCGCCGAACAACTTGCCGGCCGTCGTGCGCTCGCCGAACGGCGTGTCGGCCGTATCCGGCGGCAGGTCGCGGAGGTTCAATCCGGCCATGCGGATCAGCGAAGCCAACTCGCGGGTGGTCAACACCGCATCGACGTCGGCCAGCCCGTCGCGCCCCATCTCGGGACGCCCGGCCTCGAACTTCTTGGCCGTGCAGGGCATGATGCTCACGCTGTAAATCCGCTTCGGACTCAAGCCCTCGCGCTCGGCGAAGTAGGTCTTGATGATCGCGCCCATCATCTGCTGGGGGCTCTTGCAGGTCGAGACATTCTCGATGAAGTCGGGATACTGCGTCTCGACGAACTTGATCCAGCCAGGAGAGCAGCTCGTCAACATGGGAAGCCGGCCGCCGTGCGTCAGTCGATGGACCAACTCCGAGCCCTCTTCCATGATGGTCAGATCGGCGGTGAAGCCGGTGTCGAACACGCGGTCGAAGCCGAGCCGCCGCAAGGCGGCAGTCATCACTCCGATCAGGTCGGTGCCCGGCGCGATGCCGAACTCCTCGCCGAGGGTGACGGAGACGGCCGGCGCGTGCTGCACGGCGACGACCTTGTTCGGGTCGTTCAACGCGTCGAGCACTTCCTTGATCTGGCTCTGTTCGCTCAGCGCGCCGGTGGGGCACACCGTGATGCACTGGCCGCAGTTCACGCAGCTCGACACGTTCAAGCCTTCGTCGAAGGCGGTTCCGATCTTCGTCTTCGAGCCGCGCCCGATGAAGTCGATCGCGGCGACGCGCTGCACCTCTTCGCAGACGCGGACACACTTGCCGCAGAGGATGCACTTGCCCGGATCGCGGACGATCGACGGGCTGGACGCGTCGATATGGTGTCGGACGCGGTCGCCGGCGAATCGCCGCTGGCGGACGCCCAGCTCTTCGGCCAGATACTGCAAGCGGCAGTTGCCGTTTCGGTTGCAGTAGAGGCAATCGTCAGGGTGGTTGGCCAGCAGCAGTTCGACGATCGTCTTCCTTGCCGAGACGGCCCTGGGCGAATGGGTATGGACTTTCATCCCGTCGGCGACGGGGAAGGCGCAACTCGGGGTCAGGCCGCGCTGGCCCTCGACCTCGACGACGCACATTCGGCATGCCCCGGTGGCATTCAAACCGTCGACGTGGCAGAGCGTCGGAACCTTGATTCCGGCCCGGCTCAGCGCGGTCAAAAGCATTTCGCCCTTCTCGGCGGGAATCGGCCGTCCGTTGACTTCGATCGTTATCATGGATGATTCTCTTGATTACTCTTTGACAACGGCATCGAAGCGGCAAGCGTCAAGGCACGCCCCACAACCGATGCACTTCTCGACGACGATATGATGGGGCGACTTGGCCGCACCGACGATGGCCCCGGCCGGACACCTCTTCGCGCACAGCGTGCACCCGCGGCACTTCTCCGCGTCGATCGAATACGTGACCAACTCGGCGCACGCCGCGGCCGGGCACTTCCGGTCGTAGATATGCGATTCGTATTCGTCGCGGAACCATCGAAGCGTGCTGAGCACCGGGTTGGGCGCGGTTTGGCCCAATCCGCACAGGCTGGTGTCGCGGATGGTCTCGGCCAGGCTTTGCAGGTGCAGCACGCTCTTGAAACGTTCCAGGGCGTCGGTGCCTCTCTCTTTTTTCCGGCCCCGCGTAATGCGTTGCAGGATTTCCAGCATCCGGCGCGTGCCTTCGCGACAAGGGATGCACTTTCCACAGCTCTCCCGCTGGATGAAGTCCATGAAGAACTTGGCGACGTCCACCATGCAGGTGTCTTCGTCCATCACGACCAGGCCGCCGGACCCCATGATGGCGCCGACCGTCTTGAGCGACTCGTAGTCGACGTCGATGTCGAGATGCTGCGTTGGGATGCAGCCGCCCGAGGGGCCGCCGATCTGCACGGCCTTGTAGCTCTTGCCGTTGGGAATGCCGCCGCCGATGTCGAAGACGATCTTGCGGATCGGCGTGCCCATGGCAACCTCGACGAGCCCGGTCCGCGAGACCTTGCCCGACAGGGCGAACACCTTGGTGCCCTTGCTCGTCTTGGTTCCCAACGCGGCGAACCGATCGGCGCCGATCGTCAGGACGGTGGGCAAATTGGACAACGTCTCGACGTTGTTGATGATCGTCGGCTTGCCGAACAGCCCGCTGACGGCGGGAAACGGGGGGCGGGGGCGCGGCATGCCGCGACGGCCTTCAATGCTGTGAATCAGAGCGGTTTCCTCGCCGCACACGAACGCGCCCGCCCCCATCTTGATGACGATGTGCAGGTTGAACCCGGAACCAAGGATGTTGTCGCCCAACAGCCCATAGGCTTCCGCCTGGGCCATGGCGGCCTTCAATCGCTTGATCGCCAGCGGATATTCGGCCCGGATGTAGACGTAGGCCTTCGTGGCGCCCATGCCGTAGGCGGCGATGACCATGCCCTCCAACAGCCGGTGCGGATCGCTCTCGATCACGGCCCGGTCCATGAACGCGCCGGGGTCGCCCTCGTCCGCGTTGCAGACCAGATACTTCTGATCGCCGGCGGACGCCCGGGCGAACTTCCATTTCCGGCCGGTCGGGAATCCTCCGCCGCCTCGGCCCCGCAGACCGCTCTTCTCGACGATGTCGCACACGGCCTCCGGCGTCTGCCCGCGCAACATCTCGGCAGCCGCCTTGTAACCGCCTCGCGCGATGTATTCGTCGATCTGCGAGGGGTCGATGATGCCGCAGTTGGCCAACACCCAGCGGGTTTGCGGGGCGAAGAACGGATGCTCGTCCAGGAACGGGACTTCCGGCCAAGGATCGATCGCCTCGTTCCGGTGCTGCCCGAGAATGAGTTTGTCGGGGCCAGGGCCGCGAATCGCTTCGTCCAGCAGCCCCGCGACCTTGTCGGAGGTGATTTGCTTGTAGCAGACGCGAGCGTGGCCGGGAAGCTGCACTTCGACGATCGGCTCGAGCGAACAGAGCCCGATGCAGCCGACCATCACGACGTCGGCCTTGATCTCGTGGTCGTCGAGGTACTTGTGAATGGCGGCCAACGTGTTCTTGGCGCCTGCCCCAAGCCCGCAAGTGCCGGCGCCAACGAAGATGGTCGGGCGGGCAACGTCATTGCGCCGCAATCCGGCCAGACGCTGCCGGCGTTGCTGCGCGACGGCCGCGTCGGCGGGCTCACCGTCTACGATCCAGGAAAGCAGTTCAGGTAGTCTCATGGTCGCTGCCGTCATTCGGCGAACCCTTTCGTCGATAAGAGTCGATGATTTTCCCGACGGACTTCGTCGTGACGCCGGCGTGGAACTCGCCGTTGATGCAGATGACCGGGGCCAGGCCGCAGGCCCCGATGCAGGCAACCACTTCGAGGCTGAACTCGCCGTCGCGGCTCGTTTGGCCAGGTTCGAGCTTGAGTTCTCGTTTCACGGCGTCGAGAATCGCCGCCGAGCCCTTCACGTGGCAGGCGGTGCCGCGACACACTTGAATATGATTGCGGCCCTGCGCCTGAAAACGGAACTGGTTGTAGAACGTGGCCACGCCGTAGATCTTGCTGGCGGGAAGATTCAAATGCTCGCCGATTCGAACCACGGAGTCCCGTGACAGAAAACCTAGCTCTTGTTGCACTTCCTGCAGGATGGGTATCAACGCGTCGCGGGAGGCATTGGGATACCTTGCAAGCACCGTATCCAAGTCATTAGTTGGCATTCAGCCACTCCTCGTCTCGGCAGATGTTTATAGTCTCAATGTGGCTTAGCAAAAAACGTGCCATTGTCATCGTATTCGGCGGCCACGACAATCCCGGCCTCGCCAACTCGCGGAATGCACCCTACGTCACCACCCGCCGACCCGATCCGCCAGCGTTGCTCCTTGCTTGAGAATGACGGGTGGTGTACGATCGCAGTATACACTGTATGGTGCCGAGAAGGAAATTTCTTCATGCCGCGCGACTCGATCCAAAGCGAGAAACAACGCCCCGCCGATGAAACGGCCGACCCCCTCACGATCGCCGATTCCCGCTTGCGAGTCCTCGTCATTGACGACGAACCGGCGATGGCCCAGGCCTGCAAGCGGGTGCTGGAAACCGAAGGCCACGACGCCCAATGTTTCTCGATGCCGGAGGCCGGGCTGCAGGCCGCTTTGTCAGGCGAATTTGACATTATACTGCTCGATCTCCTGATGGACGGCCTCGACGGCTTCGAAATCCTCCGCCAAATCAAGCTCTCGACGATCCCTTCCGAGGTCATCATCATCACCGGCAACGCCACGGTCGAGTCGGCCGTCGAGGTCATGAAACAGGGGGCGCACGACTACCTGAGCAAGCCGTTCTCGCCCGACCAGTTGAGAATGGCGGTCCGCCGAGCGGCCGAGCACTCGCGGCTGATCCGTGAAAACGTCGTCCTTCGGCAGGAATTGGAGATTCACCAGGGTTTCGAGGGCATTATCGGCGAAAGCCGCGCGATGGAGCGGGTCTTCGCCCTCGCCCGGCGCGTCGCGCCGACCGATGGCACGGTGCTGCTGATCGGCGAGAGTGGGACCGGCAAGGAAATGTTCGTCCGGGCGATCCATCGCCTCAGCCGCCGCAACGACCAACTCCTCTTGGCCTGCGATTGCAGTGCACTGGCCCCGACCCTGCTCGAAAGCGAACTGTTCGGCCATGTCAAAGGATCTTTCAGCGGCGCCATCGTCACCAAACAAGGTCTGTTCGAGGCCGCTCATCGCGGGACGCTGTTCCTCGATGAAATCGGCAATTTGAGCATGGAGACCCAGGGAAAACTGCTCCGGGCCCTGGAAACCAAACGCGTCAAGAAAGTTGGCGACACCGTGGAACGCGAGGTCGATATCCGGTTGGTTTCCGCCACGAACCGCGACCTGATGGAAATGGTTCGGGCGGGCGAGTTCCGAGAAGACCTGTATTACCGCCTGAATGTCGTGCCGATCTACTTGCCGCCGCTCCGCGATCGGGCGGGCGACATCCCCTTGCTGGTCACCGCCTTCCTGGAACGCTTCTGCAAGAAAAACCAAGTCGGCGTGAAGGGCTTCTCTTCCGAGGCCATGACGCTGATGGAAAGCTATCCCTGGCCGGGAAACGTCCGCGAGTTGCGGAACATCGTCGAACGGCTGGCCATTCTCTGCGATCAGGACCGAATCGAGCCCCGTCATCTGCCCGAGGAAATCCGTCGAGTTCCGGTCCGGGCGTCGTCGGGCGCTCCGCTCCCGCAGACTTGGGAGGAGTTCAAGCGACTCAAGCAACAAGTTCGCGATTCCGCCGTGCAGCAATTGGAACGGCGATTCCTGGCCGACGCGCTGCAACGCTGCGCCAGCAACGTCAGCCGCGCCGCCGAGGAGATCGGCATCCAGCGGACGAACCTGCACGCGCTGCTCCGGAAGCATGGCCTGACGGCCTAGTGTCGCAATTGATGAAACTGATGATCGCGAGTTTCCGAAGGGTGGTTGGCACGTCCCTGAGCTTGCGAAGGGCGTGTTGGCAGTCACACGCCCTTCGCCGGAGGCTCAGAGCGTGCCACCCATAAATCACCCATCCGCGTGAGACACCACCAACTAACGCCAGAACTCCCGGCCGAATCGCATACAGTGTATGCCGGCCGCATACGCGCGGGTCTAGTTCCTGCGAAGGGATCGCCGCCCTGGGGCGTCGTTTTTTCCCCGGACGGGCTGGCTTTCACCTGCTTTCTTCCAAGAAGTCTCCGTTTGGCACGCGCATTGCACTCAAGACCCACCGTCCGGAACCCAGAACAGCAACGTACTTGGATGTTCGCATCGAGTGGTGCATTCTGCCGAAAAGGGACGAGACTCATGCCAAACGAACCGACACTCTTGGTCGTAGACGACGAGGAAGCGATTTGCGAAGGCTGCCGGCGTATTTTCTCTCACCAGGGCTTCGCGGTGCGGAAGTGCAGCGATGCCAATGAGGGGCTCGACATGGCGACGCACGGCGATTTCGCCGCGATTTTGTTGGATGTCAAGATGCCCGGGATGGACGGTCTCCAGTTCCTTGAATCGCTCCGCAAGGCGAAGCCGACGGTGCCCGTCGTCTTGATGACGGGCTATCCGAGCATCCCGAATGCGGCATCGGCCGTTCGGCTCGGGGCCTCGGACTACGTCACGAAGCCCTTCACTCCCGAAGAGATTTCACAGGCAGTGCACCGCCTGCTGCACGCCGCGTCGCACCCCGAGGCCGCCAATGCGGTCGAGACCCCCGCCTCCGACGCGACCTTCCGCTTCTACCGCGAGGCATGGTATCAGACCAACGACGAAGGCGTCGCCAGGGTCGGCGCCTTGGTCGCGCGACCCGGCGTCGTCAAGGTGGAATCGCTCCGCCTGCCGCGAATCGGCGAAGTCGTCCAGCAAGGGCTGCCCCTGGCCGCGGTCGCCGTCGCAGGCCAACCGCCGCGATTGGTGCTCTCGCCGTTGTCGGGCGTAGTCGTCGCGGTCAATGACGCGCTTTCCGCCGATCCGAACACGTTGTTGTCCGATCCCTGCGGCCAGGGTTGGATCGCCTGCGTGTCGCCGACGCGGTTGGAAGAAGAGTCCAAAAAATGCCCTCCGCACCGCGTGCTGCTCCTGAGCCAGGACGTCCAGGGCGCCACCGAAAAGTCTGAGCGGCTGCGGCGGCTCGGTTGCGACGTCCGCTCGCTGGCCAATCCGAACAATCTCGAGGCCGCGCAAAAGGATTTCGACTCCAAGGTGCTCCTGTTCGACGCGAAGACCTTCGGCACCGAGGGCCCGGGCATCGTCGGGGCCATCAACGCCGCAAATCCTTCGCTGAAAATCGTCGTCTTGGCGTCGGCTGATTGCATCCTGGAGCCCGCCTATCGGATCCGCCGAATCTTCTACTACGCGGTCGAACCCTTTGCCGACAACGAAATTACGGACATCCTGGCCGGCGCGTTCGCGCCGCCGCCAGCCCCGTCGCTGGGCCCCCATCATTCGGAAATGGCTCAACCGTTGGGCGGCGTATTTATCACCAACCGAAATCGCACCCGCGTCCGATTGATCCCCGCGCCGGGCTTGTTGCGGCGGGAGTCTGGCCTGGGACTCTTGCTGCGGCACAAGCTCATGGAGGATCGGTTCCCCTTGGAAAGCTCGCCCAGCGAGACGCCGATCACCCCGATGAACCTGCTGAGCACGGCCGCACATTGCGATCGAGTCATCGTGCTTCTGGCGAAGCCGCATGGCCGGCTGCCCGGCTGTGTCACCCGCGACACCAAGGCGGAATACATCGCCATGGTTGGCGCCGGCGCCGACAAGGTGACGACGATCTTGGTCGAGCCGAGCGAGTTGCCTGAATTTCCGTTGGGGTTCGAGCCGCACGTCGTCGAGGCCCTGGCCGACTACTTGGTCCGCGAGATGGCCTCCTGTTGAAAGAAACTTGGCGGGGCCACATGGGACGTGGCCCCGCGGTTGTGAGCACGCATCCCTGCCTGACACCTGAACCTGCCTATGTCCACACCAACGGTCTCCGCCGAAGCCGGGGCCTTCGAGCGGCTTCACGTCGCCGATTGCTACCAATGCGGCAAGTGTTCGGCCGGCTGCCCGGTAGCCGACCAGATGGACCTGTTGCCGAACCAGTTGGTTCGGCTCGTCCAGATGGGGCGCTTCGATCGCGCGCTGAAATGCGAGGCCATTTGGAAATGCGTCTCGTGCATGACCTGCTCGACGCGATGTCCGAAAACGGTCGATTGCGCCGGCGTCATGGACGGCCTGCGCGAACTGGCCGCCAAACAAGGCAAGGCGTCGAAGAAACGCCTGCGGACCGTCGTCTTCCAACAGGCCTTTCTCGACAACATCCGCCGCAACGGCCGCCTTCGCGAGGTCGAGTTGATCGGCGAATTCAAGACCAGGGCGTTTTTCAAGGACGGGAGCGTTTCGCAGGCGCTCAGCGGGGCCATGCTGGCCCCCGCGCTAATGAAACGCAAGAAGTTTCATCTGGTCGGCGAGCGAGCGAAGGACCTGGGCGTCGTCGCCCGGATCTTCGAAAAGTGCAACCGACTGCACTCGGCTTCGTCGGCAAACGGCGACTCGATCGCCGTTTCGCCGGCCAACGGCCAACAACATTGATCGGCAACTCGGAGGAGGCTACCGGCGGTGGATTTCGGATACTATCCAGGATGTGCCTTGCACGGGTCGTCGAACGACTACGGCCAATCGGTCAACGCTTGCTTGGCGGCGCTGGGCGTCGAACTGCGTGAATTGAACGATTGGATTTGTTGCGGCGCGACGGCCGCCCATTCGTTGAATCACGCGTTGGCGCTGGCCTTGCCGGCCCGCAATCTGGCCATTGCCGAGCGCGACGGGCTGCCGAACCTTCTGGCGCCCTGCCCGATGTGTTCCATGGAGCTGCTGAAAGCCCAAGACGCTTTGGCCGCGTCGGAAGACGCGCGCCGCCAATTCTCGGACATCGTCGAATTGCCGATTCGCGGCGACACCCGCGTGCTGAACCTGATTCAGGTCTTGCAGCAGGTGGGACTGGAGACGATCAAAGGCAAAGCGACTCGCCCGCTGTCGGAGTTCCGTCCGGCCTGCTATTATGGTTGCCTTTTGACCCGTCCACCTGAAACGCTCCGGTTCGACGACTGCGAACATCCCAGTTCGATGGAGACGATCCTCCGCGAGCTGGGGGCGGCGCCGGTCGATTGGAATTGCAAGACGGAATGTTGCGGGGCCGGCATGACAATGGCCGACGAGGACATCGTGCTGGGCCTTTCGCACAAAATCTTGAGCAATGCGAAGGAACACAACGCCAATTGCATGGTGGTCGCCTGTCCGATGTGTCACGTCAACCTCGACATGAAACAGCCCGACATCGAACGCCGCTTCGGCTGCCGCCACGACCTGACGGTGTATTACCTCTCCGACCTGGTGGGTCTGGCGTTGGGGTTGGATGAGCGTTCGCTCGGCATTGATCGGCACTTTGTAGTCAAACGATAGACATCATGGCACGGATTGGCGTCTTTATTTGTTGGTGCGGCGAAAACATCGCCCGCAACGTGGACGTGGAGCAGGCCGCCGCGCAGGTGGCCGAGCTGCCCGGCGTCGCATGTGCGGTCGCCTACAAATACATGTGCTCCGACCCGGGCCAATCGCTCATTCGGCAAAAGATCGCCTCGGAGCATCTGACCGGCGTCGTCGTGGCCTCCTGCTCGCCGCACATGCACCTGCGAACCTTCCGCAAGGCGGCCGCGGCCGAGGGCTTGAACCCCTATCTGGTCGAAATGGCCAACATCCGCGAGCATTGCTCGTGGGTTCACCACGATCGGGCCGCGGCCACCGCCAAAGCCGTCGAACTGATCCGCATGGCCGTCGCCAAGGTCCGATGCGACCATGCCTTGCAGCCGATCGGCATCCCCGTCACGCGCCGGGCGTTGATCGTCGGCGGCGGCGTGGCCGGAATCCAGGCCGCGCTCGACATCGCCGAGGCCGGCTATCAGGTCGTCCTGGTGGAACGCGAGCCGTCGGTCGGCGGCAAGATGGCCGGCCTTTCCGAGACCTTCCCGACGCTGGACTGCTCCCAGTGCATCCTGACGCCGCGCATGGTCGACGTCGGGCAGCATCCGAACATCACGCTGCACACCTACAGCGAGATCGAATCGGTCGAGGGCTACGTCGGCAACTTCAAGGTCACCATCCGCAAGAAGGCCCGCTACGTCGACATCGCCAAATGCACCGGCTGCGGCCAGTGCTGGAACACCTGCCCCTCGAAGAAGACGCCCAGCGCGTTCGACTACAACATGGGCACGCGGACGGCCATCTACGTGCCGTTCCCCCAGGCCGTGCCCGCCCGCCCGGTCATCGACCGCAACGCCTGCCTCCATTTTCTCAAGGGCAAGTGCGGCATCTGCGCGAAGAAATGCCAGGCCGGCGCGATCAACTACGAGGACGAGGACAAGCTGGTCACCGAAGAGGTC
>JBDKUC010000172.1:0-10278 GCA_039679885.1 Thermoguttaceae bacterium
CTTAGGGACTTAGGGACTTAGGGACTTAGGGACTTAGGGACTTAGGGACTTAGGGACTTAGGGACTTAGGGACTTAGGGATTTAGGTTCGGCGTTTTGGGGATCGAGGTGGACGGGGCTCGGAGTCATTTTTAGGACCGGGAATGAGCGGGCGATGGCGTTGGATGGGCGTTGAATGGGTGTTGGATGGGTGTTGGATGGGTGATGGGTGAGTGGGTTGGAGATGAATGGTGAACCGCTAAATCCCTAAATCCCCAACTCCCTAAATCCCCTTAGGAGAGACGATCATGTCCGACAAGATCGGCATTTACGTTTGCCACTGCGGCAGCAACATCGCCGGAACGATCGACGTCGAAGAGGTCGCCCGCTGGGCCGCCAAGAACATCAAGGACGTTGTGGTCGCCAAGGACTACAAGTTCATGTGTTCGTCGCTGGGGCAGCAGATGATCGAGGACGACATCCGCGAGAAGGGCCTCACCGGCGTCGTCGTCGGCGCTTGTTCTCCGCACCTGCACGAGAAGACGTTCCGCGCCGCCTGCAAACGCGCCGGCCTGAATCCCTTCCTCTGCCAGATGACCAACCTCCGCGAGCACGTCTCGTGGGTCAATGCCGACAAAGCGGCCGGCACCTTGAAAGCCAAGTCGTTGATCTCCGCCTCGGCCGAACGCGTCAAGCATCAGATGCCGCTCGAACCGATGAAGGTGAAGGTCAATCCGGCCACGCTGGTCGTCGGCGGCGGCATCGCCGGCCTTCAGGCGACCCTCGAGCTGGCTGACGCCGGATACCACGTTTACCTGGTCGAGCGCGAGCCGTCGATCGGCGGCCACATGGCCCAGTTCGACAAGACGTTCCCCACGCTCGATTGCTCCGCCTGCATTCTGACGCCGAAAATGTCGGAAGTCGGCCAGCACGAGAACGTCACCATGTTGACCTACTCGGAACTGGAAGAGGTGAGCGGCTCGGTCGGCAATTTCAAGGTGAAAATCCGCAAGAAGGCCCGGCACGTCAACTACGACAAGTGCACCGGCTGCGGCATCTGCGTCGAGAAGTGCCCGAAAAAGATCGTTGACACCGGTTTCGAGGCCGGCATGGGCAATCGCAAGGCGATCTACACGCCGTTCCCGCAGGCGGTGCCTCGGGTGCCGGTCATCGACACGGCCAACTGCACCTTCTTCACCAAGGGCAAGTGCCAGGTCTGCTCGAAGGTCTGCCCGACCGCGGCCATCGACTACGACCAGCAGGACGAGATCGTCGAGATCGAGGTCGGCAACATCATCATGGCCACCGGCTGGAAGCTGTTCGACTGCAAGCGGATTCCGCAGTACAACTATGGCCGGCTGCCAAACGTCTACACGAACCTGGAATTCGAGCGGCTCTGCAACGCGGCCGGCCCGACCAACGGCAAGATCGTCTGCCGCGACGGCACGGAACCGAAGCGGATCGCCATCGTCCACTGCGTCGGCAGCCGCGACGCCGACACCAATGCGTACTGCTCGTCGGTCTGCTGCATGGCCGCGCTCAAGTTTGGGCATCTGGTCCTCGAAAAGACCCAGGCCGAGGTCTACTCGTTCTATATCGACCTGCGGACGCCGATGAAGGACTACGAAGAGTTCTATCAGCGGCTCTTGGCCGAAGGGATGCACTTCGTCCGCGGCAAGGTCTCGGAGATCACCGACGCCGCTCGCGACCCGTCCGAGAAAGGCCGGCTGATCGTTCAGACCGAAGACACGTTGCTGGGTAAGCAACGCCGAATTCCGGTCGATATGGTGATCTTGATGGGCGCGATGGAGCCGCAAGCCGACGCGAAGGAGCTTGGGCTGAAGTGCGGCATCTCGTGCAGCATGGCCGGCTGGTACACGGAGCGTCACCCGAAGCTCGACCCGGTCGCGACGATGACCGACGGCGTGTTCGTGGCCGGCGTTTGCCAAGGCCCGAAGGACATTCCGGCCTCGGTGGCCCAGGGCGCCGCGGCCGCGGCCCGCATCAGCGGCATGATCACCAAGGGCGAAGTGCTGATCGAGCCGATCGTGGCCTCGATCGACGAAGACGAATGCTCCGGCTGCCGCATCTGCAACACGATGTGCCCGTACAACGCCATCGAGTATGACGAGGAGAAGGGCGTCAGCCGCGTGCAGACCGCGATGTGCAAGGGCTGCGGCACCTGCGTCGCCGCCTGCCCGGCCGGCGCGATCACCGGCGCCCACTTCAACAACGAACAGATTTTCGCCGAGATCGACGGGATTCTGTGGGATGCGAGGCCGCAGGCGGAAGCGGTGT
The DNA here is from genome assembly GCA_039679885.1 of Thermoguttaceae bacterium. Taxonomy (GTDB): domain Bacteria; phylum Planctomycetota; class Planctomycetia; order Pirellulales; family Thermoguttaceae; genus JAJFUI01. The sequence continues at coordinate 2,277 of JBDKUC010000172.1, forward strand.
CAGCCGGGTAGTGGCTGGCGTGCGAATCCCGAAGGGACGGAAGTCAATAGCCAGGGGCGTTAGCCCCTGGGAGGAGAAGCGAAACAATCACGAGAGCCGCGAAGCGGCGGCAGTTAGTTCTGTCGCCCCTCCGGGGCTAACCGTTCGAGAACCTACATGTTCCAGGGGCTAACGCCCCTGGCTATTCGCTGTCGCCGCGTTGCGGCTGAAACCGTGCGGCCAAGGCGGCGTTGAGGCGATCGTGCGTTGCACGCAGCCTACCGAGAACTGAAAACGAATACCATGTCCAACGACAATTTCGAACCAAAAATCGTCGGCTTCCTTTGCAACTGGTGCTCGTACCGGGCGGCGGACCTGGCCGGCTCGGCGCGGATCAAGTACGCCCCGAACGTGCGGATCATCCGCGTCATGTGCAGCGGCCGCGTCGATCCGACGTTCGTCATGAAGGCGCTGGCGCAAGGGGCCGACGGCGTGATGATCGCCGGCTGCCATCCCGGCGAGTGCCACTACATCGAGCAGAACTACAAGGCGATGCGGCGCTACGCGATGCTCAAGCAGACGCTCACGGCGATGGGCGTCGAGCCCGACCGCGTTCAGTTGGTCTGGGCCTCGGCGGCCGAAGGCCAACGGCTGGCCGACGCCATCGACAAGCTCGTGGCCGACGTGAAGCGGCTCGGCCCGCTCCAGTGGCCTGCCAATTGGCAAGAGAACGGCGAACGCGAGCACGCCCTGGAGGAGATCGTCCAGGAACACGAGGAGGCGATGGAGGTTCCGGCATAAAGGGCGCGAAACGCACGGCGGGTGGCACGCCCTGTAAGGGCGTGGCAAGCGAAATCGGCGGCTCGCCAGCGACACACGCCCTTTCAGGGCGTGCCACCCACCGAATTGGAAAAGGAACTTAAAGCCGCGATCAACGGATTGCGCCTCGCATAAACGCGATTGGTGCGTGCAAGCACGCATCCTACGGAGATTGGAATGAGCACACCCAAACGCAAGTTGGCGATTTACTGGGCGGCCTCCTGCGGCGGCTGCGAGATCTCGATCCTGGCCATCGACGAAAAGATCGTCGATGTCGGCAATGCGTTCGACATCGTCATCTTCCCGTGCGGCGCCGACGGCAAGGTCCGCGACGTCGAAAAGATGGCCGACGGCGAGATCGATCTCTGCCTGTTCAACGGCGGCATCCGCACGAGCGAGCAGGAATACATGGCTCAACTCATGCGCCGCAAGTCGAAGGTCCTCGTGGCCTTCGGCTCGTGCGCCTGCGAGGCGGGCATCCCCGGCCTCGGCAATGTGAGCGATCGAAAGCAGATTTTCGATACGGTCTACAAGGAAGGCTCGGCCACCGCGCCGGTCAATCCGCAGGACGTCCGCCCGCAGACGAAGACCACCGTGCCGGAGGGAACCTTGCACCTGCCCGTGTTCTACGACACGGTGAAGACGCTGGGCCAGACGGTGGACGTCGATTACTATCTGCCTGGCTGCCCGCCCGAAGCGGAAAACATTTGGAAAGCGCTGGTGGCCGTCCTCGAAGACAAGCTGCCGCCGAAGGGCTCGGTGATCGGCGTCAACACGACCGTCTGCGACGAGTGCAAGCGGAAACGCGGCGAGAAGAAGATCAAGAAGTTCTACCGCACCTGGCAGATCATTCCGGACGAGGAGACGTGCCTGTTGGAGCAAGGGCTCCTGTGCTGCGGCATCGCCACCCGGGCGGGCTGCGGCGCGCTCTGCCCGCAGGTCAATTCGCCCTGCATCGGCTGCCACGGCGCCAACGACGGCGTGGCCGACTACGGCGCCCGGCTGATGAGCGCGGTCGCCTCGGTGATCGACAGCAACGACCCCGAAGAGATCGACAAGATCATTGCCGAAGGCATCCCCGATCCGGTCGGCACGTTCTATCGGTTTACGCTGGCCAACAGCGAGTTGCGGCGGACGAAGAAACTGGCGAGTGGTTAGTCGGCGGTGGGCAGTTGGCAGTGGGCAGAGAGATACACATCGTTGCGACGCGGGAGCGTCGGAACGAGATTGAATACCGTACAGCAGTTTAGCGGTCGCCGGAACGGCGGCCCGGAGTTGCCACCATGAAACGCATTTCGATTGACCCGATCACACGGCTCGAAGGACACGGCAAGATCGACATCTTCCTGGACGATCAGGGAGACGTGGCCAACGCCTACTTGCAGATTCCCGAGCTCCGCGGCTTCGAGCAGTTCTGCGTCGGTCGGCCGGCCGAGGACATGCCAAACCTGACCGCGCGAATCTGCGGCGTCTGCCCCGAGGCGCACCACATGGCCGCGACGAAAGCCCTCGACGCATTGTTCCACGTCGATCCGCCGCCGACCGGCAAGAAGCTCCGCGAGCTGTTCTACAGCATCTTCTACGCCACGGACCACACGACGCACTTCTACGCCCTGGGCGGTCCGGACTTCGTCGTTGGCCCGACAGCGCCGCCGGCCGAGCGGAACATCCTCGGCGTTGTCGCCAAGGTGGGCATGGATGTGGCGAAGCACGTGCTGAAAATGCGGCACGACGGACACGCCTTGATCCAGATGATCGGCGGCCGCCGTGTGCATCCCAACTGGGGGCTGCCTGGCGGCGTCAGTCACGGCATCAACGAGGAGCAGCGTGCAGAGATCGAGGCTCGGGGCCGCGAGGCCGTCGAGTTCGCCAAGTTTTCGCTCAAAATCTTCGACGATGTGGTCCTCAAGAACTCGGACTACGTGAAGCTCATCACCGGCGACGTCTACGTCCACAAAACCTACAACATGGGCATGGTCGACGCCAACAATTGCACGAATTTCTACGACGGCAAGATTCGCGTCGCGAGCCCCTCGGGCAAGGAACACGCCAAGTACGACTGCTCGCAGTATCGCGAGTACATCGCCGAGCGAGTCGAGCCGTGGTCCTATCTGAAGTTCCCGTACCTGAAGAAGATCGGCTGGAAGGGCTTCGTCGACGGCGAGGACTCGGGCGTCTACAAAGCCACGCCGCTGTCGCGGTGCAACGCGGCCGACGCGATGGCCACGCCCCTGGCCCAGGCCGAGTACCAGCGGATGTACGAGACCTTAGGCGGCAAGCCGATCAACCACACGCTGGCCACGCACTGGGCCCGGCTCATCGAGTTGCTCTACGCGGCCGAGCGTTGGGTCGAGCTGGCCACCGATCCGCAAATCACCTCGAAGCAATACCGTGTGCTGCCCACCCAAACGCCGACCGATGGCGTCGGCTGCGTCGAGGCCCCGCGCGGCACGCTCACCCACCATTACACGACGGACGAGCGCGGCATCCTGACGAAGGTGAACCTGATCGTCGGCACGACGAACAACAACGCCCCCATCTGCATGTCCGTGAAGAAGGCCGCCCAGGGGCTCATCAAGAAGGGCCAAGTGAGCGAGGGGCTCTTGAACATGGTCGAGATGGCCTTCCGCGCCTACGACCCGTGCTTCGGCTGCGCCACGCACAGCCTGCCCGGCCAAATGCCGCTGGAAGTCACCATCCGCGACGCCCAAGGCACGGTCATCGAGCGGCTGGCGCAGTACGTGTAGGCGGCCAGACCGATTTCCGTGTTGTCATTGTCGAGCCGCCGGGTATTGAGCGGTTCTTGACGGGTTAGTCTAACGCCTGCTGAGAAGCCCTCGTCGCCGCGCAAACTGGGGACGATGCGTGGGACGGTGACCTACATGGCGCCTGATTTCGATGCGCCATTGGAGGACACTGATGAAAGCGTGGCCGATCTCGGGAGGCTGGCTCATCTTCAGTCTCTCCAACTCCAGCACACAGCAGTCACCGACGCCGGGTTAAAGCACCTTGGCTGTCTGGGAGAACTTGAGGAGCTGTATCTTCAAGGCACCCGAGTGACGGCCGCGGGTGTCGCGAGGCTGAAGACCGCTCTGCCGCGTCTGCGAGTTGTCTGCTCGCACAAGTCGAAGCTCGATGACGCCGCATGATCCGCCTTGTTTTGTTTCAACGGATCTGGCACAGAATTGAGTCTGAGTTAAGCAACGATTTCCTCGCTGGTTAATGGCAGCCCGAGTCTTTCCTCGCCGCCATCGCAACGGCCGCGTTTGTCCGCGGCGTGCGCTCGTAGAGCTCGCCCCTGGTTTATTGTTGCAGCGAGTAGAGCACCACGTTGAGCCCGATCTTGGCGGCGTCTTCGCGCAGGTAGCCGCGGCATTCGAGCGAGTCGTGCTTCTCCAGGGCGCAGCTCAGGTCATACGCCGAGAAGATGACGCCCCAATGGTCGCCCAACTTGATGCCTTCCAGCTCGGGCGGCACTTTGCGGACGGCCTGACGCAACGGCGAGCCGGCGGCCACCGCCTCGGGGTCCCGTCGAGAGACTTCGCGGAGATCCGATCCGCCGTACGTCGTCGTCCAGATCGGGTCGTCGGCCGGAATCCGTTCGAGCTTATGATCGGGGAAGATCGTCGATATCTCGCGGCGGAACGATTCGGTGAACGCCTTGCTCGCACAGATCGAGTCGGCCATCAGCATCCCGCCTCGCTCGATGTATTGCCGCAGTCGGCCGCGCTCGGCGTCGGTCAGGCGGAACGCGGTCCGGCCGTGCATGAACACCAGATGATAGTCGAGCAGAGCGTCGTCGGTGATGTCCATCGGCTCCTGGCGAACTCGGGTGCGAAGCTTCAGGTCTTTCGCCGCGGCGTCCATCAGATTTGTGACGGCGCGGGGCGCCGAGTTGCACCCGCCGGGATGTCGCAACGTGGCCACGTAAAGCTTGCCCCGTTCCACGCGATCGCCCGGCTTGCGGGACGACGTTCGGGCAAAGCTCACCTCCTTCGTTTGAAGCTCCCGGTTGGTGGCATAAGCCAGCACGTTGACGCCGAGCGACAAGGCGGCGTCAACCTGGTTCTGCACTGGGCGGCTATACTTCTCGTCTCGCCCAGGTCGCGACAAATCCCAAAGGCAGCTCAAACCTGGCCGCGGGGCCCCGGGCGGATCGAGCGGCACGTAGATTACGCTCGTGCGGCAGCCCGACTCGATTCCCCAGACCGGTCGCATTTGGCTCGGATCGATCTTCTCCTCGGCGTACCAGATAGGGTGCTCCGGCTCCAAGAGCCGCAGCTTGTACTCCGGCTCGGGGAAGACGAGCGTCATCAACTCGCGGAAGCCGCGGTCGAAGCCGGCCCCGCCGCAATAGCCTTCGGCAAACAGAAAACCGCCACGATCGAGATAGTCGCGAAGCTTCTGGGCGAGGGCCTTGCGTTGCTCCGCATCGTCTGGCAGCGGGTTGCGGCTGCCGCAGAAATAGAGGACAGGCGTTTGCAGCAGGTCTTGGACGCTGGCCGCTCGAATATCCACAATCTGCCAGGTCATGTCGAACTTCCAGCGGGATTCGACGTAGCGAGTCAGGTTGCCCACGTCGCTGCGGTGGCGGTTCCAATCGTCATCGTCGCCGTGCTGGAGCTTCCCCAACAGGACGGGCCAGCGTCCCTTGGAGAGGAACAGCAGGGCGAAGCTGGTGCCGATCAGCGGCTGACTTTCGCCGAGGCCAGTGCCGGCCCAGAAGCCGGACAGCCCGTCCTGCTGGCGAATCAGCCAATCGGCCCCTTCGCGATACCAGTCGGCGCGGCCGGCTGGGCCGCGGCGGTCCTGAATCGGAATGAACCGCCGAGCCGTAAGCCGTCCGGCACGTTCGAGGCCGTAGAGGTAGTAGAGCGCCCAAGTGCTGCCGGCCACGGGGTTATGGCTGACCGAATAGTGTTGCCCGAGCCAGCGAATGCCGTTGTCGATTCGGGTGTCTTCGCCCGACTGATGGGCCATGCAGCAGTCGATCCGGTCGCCAACGACCCTGGCGTCGGCGGCCTGCACCCGATCGGCGGCGATCACCAGCGAGGAGATGCCGGCGCAGGTCATGCTGCCAGTGGCCGGGGCGCCGTGCCGATAGCTCCACGAGCCATCGACGTTCTGACAGCCCTCCCAATACTTCTGGGCGAGTTTCCACGTCCTTCGGCTGCTCGGCACTCCGGCTCGCTCGGCTTCGTAAAGGGCCAGAAGGGCGAACTGGGAGTTCGAGTTGTCGCCATCGCCGATGCCGGGATACGTCCATGCCCCCTTGTACTCTCCTTCGACAATTTGCGTGCTCTCGATCCATTTCACGTTTCGCTCGATGAGCGATCGGTCTCGCTGCGGAGTGGCGCGCGCGAAAACCATCGTTTGCAGGGCGACGACATAGGTCCGCTGCGGCTGGACGCGGCGGAGATTGTCGAGCGCCTTCTGCATCGCCGGGTCGTCCGGCTCGACGCCCGAGTTCAGCAGAGCCAGGGTGCAGAGGGCGCTGATTCCGCCGGGCATTCCGAGCATGTCGGGCCAAGCGCCGTTGGGCTGCTGCTGGGTCTTGATGTAGCCGACGCCGCGGTCGATCGCCTTGCGGACCTGCTCGGCCGTGACTTCCGCCCGCACAGTCCCTACAAATAGCCCAACCAGTCCGGTGGCGAGCACAGCCGTGGCCACGATCGACTTCATCGAGGGGCTCCTCGCAGCCATCTACCGAAAACACTGAATGACAGGGCCATAAGCATCTTAGAATTAAGCAGTTAAGCCGGCAATGGCATCGGCCGCCGCCGATTGGGCCGGTTTTGCCTGCCGCCTGTAGAATGATACCATTGGTAATTGACGAACGACAAATGAGCGAGGGGAAGGACGAAGGAAGTCCGAAGTCCTAAGCTCGAAATCCGAAATCGACTCCGACGTTCGCTGTTGGTGGCTTACTGGGCACTGAAGTGCCCAGCCCTCGCCGACTACCCACTACCCACTATCCACTGATATGCCCCCCACCGTGAAACCGCGAAACCTCGGCGATGTTCTGCAAGAGTTCAGCCAGCACCGGCGGCTGATGGAGGAAGAGCTCCAGAAAGTGATCGTCGGACAGGCCGAAGTGATCGAACAGATGTTCGCCGCCATCTTCACCCGAGGGCACTGCCTGCTGGTCGGCGTGCCGGGCTTGGCGAAGACGTTGATGGTGAGCACTCTGGCCCGAATCCTCGACATCCAGTTCAAGCGGATTCAGTTTACGCCCGACCTGATGCCGTCGGACATTACCGGCACGAACGTGCTGGAGGAGGACGAGCACGGGCGGCGGGACTTCCGATTCGTCAACGGCCCGGTGTTTACGAACATCCTCTTGGCCGACGAAATCAACCGTACTCCGCCGAAGACCCAGGCCGCGCTGCTCCAGGCGATGCAAGAGCGGGAGGTGACCGTCGGCCAGCAGACTTACTCGCTGCCCGACCCGTTCTTCACGATCGCCACGCAGAACCCGATCGAGCAGGAGGGGACGTACCCGCTGCCTGAGGCGCAGTTGGACCGCTTCATGTTCAACATCAAGGTGGATTACCCCAGCTCGGACGAAGAGCAGCGGATCCTGGCCACCACCACGCGCGGCGAGCGGCCCGAGGTCCGCAAGGTCCTTTCGGCCAAGGCGATCTTGAGCGTGCAAAATCTGGTGAACAAGGTGGCCGTCAGCGAATACATCGTGCAGTACGTTGCGCGGCTGATCCGAGCGACGCGGCCGAAGGATCCCACGGCGCCGAAGTTTATCCAGGAACTGGTCGATTGGGGCGCCGGCCCGCGCGCCGGGCAGTTCCTGATCCAAGGCGGCAAGGCGATGGCCGCGATGGACGCCCGATTCTCGGTTTCGATCGAAGACGTGCAGCGCGTGGCCATCCCGGTCCTGCGGCACCGCATTAGCACGAATTTCCAAGCCCAGGCCGAAGGCATGAGCAACGAGGACCTGATCGAACGCCTGATCCGCGAGACCCCGCCGCCGGTGATACCGAAGTATGAGAGCTAAGAGCAACGCGCCAGGCGGGAGTTGTGCCGTAAAGGCCATTTCGTGAGGAAACAATGGCATCACGCAAGCTGACGGCAGTCAAACGTGGCGGGTGGATGTTGCTCGGCTCGGGACTGCTCTTACTTTTTCTCAGCTTCTACGGCGTCGGACCGGATTGGACGCCACTCATTGGCCTTTCACTCTTGGTGGTCAGTT
>JBDKUC010000440.1:0-22709 GCA_039679885.1 Thermoguttaceae bacterium
CAGGACGACTGCAAAGTTGTTCGTAGTTCCGGCTTTAGCCGGTCATTTGCCGCCTAAAGGCGGAACTACGAACGCCTGCAACGGACTTTCCAGTCCGCCTGCGCTCTGACCGAAGGTTGAAAGGCAAGCAGCTTATGTTTCAGCATGACTGCTACACGCTTGCTCGCAACTTCGTCATCAGCCGCTCGAGTGTGACGCTGTAATCATTGGAATCGAGGTGGACGTGGAGCAGATGCATGTGGTCGGCGTCAGCCAGCGCGGTCGTCAAGGCCTCGTCGAACTGCCCTTCCGTGCGAATCTCGTAACCCTTCCCCGCCCCTAGCAGCTCAGGCACTTTTGCGTAGCGCCACGGGTGGACATCGTTGAACTTGTGCTCGCCGGGAAGCAGCATCCGCTCGGTGCCGTAGCCCTGGTTGTCCAGCACGAGGACGACTGGATGGAAGCCGTAGCGGACAACCGTCGACAGCTCCATGCCGGTCATCTGAAAGGCGCCGTCGCCGACCAGCACCACGGGCCGCCGGTTCGGCCGTGCAACCATCGCACCCAACGCCGCCGGCACGGCAAACCCCATCGACGTGTAATATGCTGGGCTGAGGAACTCGGTTTGGCGATGAACCTGCAACTCGCTCGACGCGAACAGCGCGTCGCCCGGATCCGCAATCACAATCATCGTGCCGTCGAGCGCCTGATTCAGCCGGGCGATGAGCCGACGAATCTTGATCGGCTCGTTCGGGCGAAGTTGGAACAGCTCCTCTGCGCGCTCTGCCGTCAACGGCAGCGGCCGCGGCGGGGCCCTTAACCCCGCCTTGTGCAGTCCGACGATGAAATCCTTCAGCAGCACGCCGTTGTAATGGTGGCGGCTGATGCGAAGCGTTTCGCTCGTGGCGAAGATGCACCGCGTCGGATCCAGATGGGCGGTGAAAATGCCCATATTGATATCGGTCAAGAACTCGCCGAGCAGGATGATGCAGTCGCTTTCCTCGACGAATCGAGTGACTTCCTGGCGGCCCAACGCGCCTTCATAGATGCCGGCAAACAGCGGATGCCGCTCGCCAACGACGCTCTTGCCCAACATCGTCGCGGCGATCGGAATGCGGGCCCCTTGCGCAAACTCGAGCAACTCGCACTGCAAACCGAAGCGATGAATCTCGACGCCGGCCAGGATGATCGGGCGTTGCGAAGCGGCGATTCGCCGAGTGGCCTCGCCCACCGCTTCGGACACCGTTTCCGGATCGCTGACCGGCTCTTTGCAGACGGGTGTATGCGGCCCGTCCGGCACGACGGCGACCATGTCGCGGGGCAACTCGATGTACCCCGGCCGGCGCCGCCGGACCACCGTGGCCAACACCCGGTCGATCTCCCGCAACGCCGTATGCGGATCGTTCAACTCCGCCTCGGCGCAGCAGAGATGGCGGAACACGTCGGCTTGCGTCCGGAAATCCTTGACGCGATGGTGCAGCATTGGATCGGCGAACCGCTCGCGAACGCCCGGCGCGCCGCTGATCACAACCACAGGCGATTTCTCGGCGTAGGCGCCCGCGATCGAATTGCAGAGACTCAGGCCCCCGACGCAGTAGGTCACGCACACCGCCCCGATGCCGTTGGTCCGTGCGTAGGCGTCGGCGGCGAACCCCGCGCAGTCTTCGCGCGTGCAACCGATCAACCGGAGCCGGCTTTTCTCGAGCATCCCGTAGAACGCCAACACATAGTCGCCGGGGATGCCGAAGACGTCCCGCACGCCGAAATCCTGCATGCGGTGAATCAAGTAATCGCCGATCGACGCGCCCCAAACCGTTGGTGGATGCCTCGACGGCCCTGCCTTCTCCGGCAACGCCACCTCGACCAGATCTTGCGGCATGGCCAGGGCTCCTTGTCCGGTTCTCCTTCAGCGCGGTCTCTCCAATGTCTCTTGATTCTACGCCGCAGAGTCAAGCTCGGGCGAAGTGCCTGCGTGCAACGCGATCAGCGCGCAGATGACCGCGAGCACTTTCGGGTTAACGAGAATGAGAAGGCCGTAGCGACCCAAGTCCGCATTTCTCGCGATGCGCGGCAGATCAGACACAAGATGTCAAACACTAGCCCGACGCACAAGCGATGAAAAAAAGGCTGCACGTCCCTCGCTTGCGCGTCGGGCTAGTGTTGAGCCAGTGAGAAATGCGCCCTAGCGGCAATACCGTTGAATTAGCGCCGAAGAACCTTGTTCCCATGCTCCCGCGTGGGAACACACTCGTGGCGACGCTCCTGCGTCGTCGGGATCGCCAACCAGTTTCGAGCCAATGCGTTAATGCTGAGGACGCCGGAGCGTCCAACCGGTGCGTTCCCACGGGGGACCGTGGGAACGAGATTGTCGGTTGCTTGCTTCATTCAACGGTATTGGCCCTAGCGGAGCGTAGACACGCTTCCGCTCGGTTACTCTGCCAGTCGCTTTTCGATCTGCGTCCGGGCGGCCGCGAGGGCGTCGGGCAGCTTGTCGGGGAGCTTGCCGCCGGCTTGGGCCATGTCGGGCCGGCCGCCGCCGCCGCCTTCGACGATCGAGGAGACGGCCTTGACCCACTTCACCGCGTTGAGGCCGCGGTCGACCAGATCGCGGCTGAGGCCGGCGATCAACGTCACCTTGTTCTCTTCTTCCTGGCGATTGCCAAGCAGCACGGCCACCGGCGCAGCCTTGCGGCGCAACTGGTCAATCGTCTGCCGCAGATCGTTCGGCCCGCCCGGCAGTTCGGCAATCACGACCTTCACGCCGCCGATGTCTGCGGCGTTGGCGATCAGCTCATCGACGCTGACGCCGCCCGTTTTTGGGCCAGAAGCCGCCTGCTTCCGCAGTTGGCGAATCTCCTTGGTGATGGCTTCCACTCGCTCGGGCAGATCGTCGGCCGAGACGCGCAATGCCGCCCCGGTGCGACGCAGGAGCGTTTGCACGTGGCGGATGCTGTCCATCGCCCGGCGGCCAGTCAACGCGGTGATGCGCCGCGTGCCGGCGGCCACGCTCTCTTCGCCGATGATCTTGAAGATGCCGACAAGCGACGTATTGGTCAGATGGGTTCCGCCGCACAGTTCCCGACTGAAGTCGCCAGCCGACACCATGCGGACCACATCGGGATATTTCTCGCCGAAGAGCATCATGGCCCCGCTCTTGCGGGCGTCGGCCAACGGCAGCGTCTTCGACGCGATTGGCTCGCCGTCGAGAATCTTGGCGTTCACTTCGTTCTCGATCTGAACGATCTGCTCCTCGGTGACGGCCGACGGATTGGCGAAGTCGAACCGGAGCCAATCGTCATCCACCTTCGAGCCCTGTTGCAGGGCGTGTTTGCCCAGGTGCTTTTGCAGAGCGTAATGGAGCAAGTGAGTCGCCGAGTGCGCGCGGCGGATGCCTTGCCGCCGTTGGGCGTCGACCCGGGCGGTAACGGTCGCTCCAAGTTCCAGCCGGCCCTCCCGGAGGTGCCCGCGATGGAGTGTAAACGCCCCATCGATCTGGGTGTCGATCACCTCGAAATGGAACTGCGGCGAGACGATCTCGCCGGTGTCGCCGACCTGGCCGCCCATCTCGCCGTAGAAAGGCGTCTTGTCCAGCACGACGATGATCGGCTGCTCGTGATCGACCTCATCGACGCAGTCGCAAAGCTGGTCGTTGGCCACGATGCCAACCACCTTCGCGTCGCTGACTTCCATCGCGTCATAGCCGACGAAACGGCTGCCGTGCATCGCCTTCTTGAGGGCGTCGATTGGGTCGTGGCGAAACAGCTCAACCTTCTGTCCACCGCCCGAATCGAGTCCATGCTGCTCCATCTCGGCCCTAAAGCCCTTCCAGTCGAAGCCCACGTTGCGCTCGGCAGCCAGGGTCTCGAACAATTCGGGCGGGAAACCGTGGGTCTGGAACATGTCGGCGGCGTCGGCCGCAGAGACGGTCACGCGATGTTCGCGTTTCATCTCTTGGAAGATCCGCTCGATGCGATCTAGCCCTGCATCAAGCGTTTCCAGGAAGTTGGCCTCCTCCCGTTCGATCACGCCGGCTACGGCCGTGACGGTCTGGCTCAGTTCCGGATACGGATGCTTCATCAGTTCGGCGACGCGGCCGACCAGCTTGTGCAGGAACGGCTGGCGGACGCCCATCTGGTGGCCGTCCAAGACAGCGCGGCGCAGCAGCCGGCGAATGACGTAGCCCTGCTTTTTGTTGCCCGGATACACGTTCTCGTGAATGGCGAACGAGCACGCGCGGACGTGATCGGCGATGCGGCGCAGGCGGCGGCCGCTCTCGTCGGCCGGATCGTAGCGGACGCCGCAGACCTCGCCGGCGGCTTCGACCAGCGGGCGGAGGATGTCGATGTGGAAGTTCGTGTCGACGCCCTGCAACACCGCGGCCGTCCGCTCGAGGCCCATGCCGGTGTCAATGTTCTTGCTCGGCAGCGGCCGGAGATTGTCCGGCGGATCGCCGACCCGGTTGAACTGCGTGAAGACCAGGTTCCAGATTTCCACCTGTCCCAACGGCGTGTGGAAATAGATCTCGCTGCAAGGGCCGCAGACGCCGTCAGGACCTTGGCTCGGGGCATTCGCCGGCCAGAAGTTCTCGTCCTCGCCCAGCCGCGCGACGCGGTCCGACGGGAGCTTGATCTCGTTGAGCCAAATGTTGGCCGCTTCGTCATCGTCCAGATACACGGTGGCCGACAGGGCGTCCGGATCGATGCCGAGCCACTTCTTGCTGGTCAAGAACTCCCAGGCCCAGTGGATGGCGTCACGCTTGAAATAGTCCCCGAAGCTGAAGTTGCCCAGCATCTCGAAGAACGTGTGATGGTAGGCGGTCCGGCCGACGTTGTCGATGTCGCCGGTGCGAAGACATTTCTGGCAGGTCGTCGCCCGCGTGAAATCCAGCTTGCACCGTCCGAGGAAGTGGTCCTTGAACTGGTTCATGCCGGCCGGCGTGAAGAGCACGGACGGGTCCCACCGGGGCACCAACACGTCGCTCGGCCGCCGAGTGCAGCCCTTGCTCTCAAAAAACGCCAGATACTTTTCGCGGAGTTCGTCGGTCTTCATCTCTGGGGCATCCTAAAAGTCGAATCCTTTATCATATCCGCCCTCCGGAGTGGCGAAAAGCGGGGCCGACTGGGTTGTCACGCCTAGCGACACGATTGATAATGGACCCATCGTGTGACGGTGAGATGACACTCCAGAATTTTCGGAGAATCCATGTCTGAAACCAAGCCGCTGGTTGGCATTGTGATGGGCAGCGACAGCGATTGGCCGAAGATCAAGGCCGCGGCTGCCGCGTTGGACGAGTTCGACGTCCCCTATGAGGTCCGCGTGATGAGCGCGCACCGCACGCCGGAAGTCGTCCGCGACTATGCGACGACGGCGGCCGAGCGTGGGCTCAAGGTCCTCGTGGCGGCGGCTGGCGGCGCGGCCCATCTGGCTGGCGTCGTCGCCTCGCACACGACGCTGCCGGTCGTTGGGCTGCCGGTGCCCACGGACTTGGCCGGCGGGCTCGACTCGCTGCTGTCGATCGTCCAAATGCCCGGCGACGTCCCGGTCGCCACCGTCGGCCTCGGCGGCGGGGGACCCCGCAACGCCGGCCTGCTCGCCGTGGAGATCCTCGCGCTCGGCGATGCCGCGATTCAGGCGAAGCTTGCCGCGTTCAAACGCGAGTTGACGCGGAAGGTGGCGGCGAAGAATGAAGCGTTGCAGGTGTTGCTGCAAAATGCGAAGAAGTGATGCGACGAGACGAGAAGGGAAAGCTGGAGTGGAAACAGAGGGCCGAATCGTAAAAAGGCAATAGCCGGCGGCTAACAGCCGCCGGAAGAGCTTCGCTGATGCGGTTTTGCGGGGCGAATGATTACCCACCTACACCGGCGGCTGTTAACCACCGGCTATTGGCTCGTTCGATTTGGATTCATCGAGCGAGGAGTCAGCCATGCCTTGCTACCTGTTCACATTTCATGCCTATGGCACATGGATGCCCGATCGGGACGAGGGCTTTGTGCGGCGCGAACGGGGCCTCATGCCGCCAAACAGAGAACTGGCAGATGCCTATCGCAGACGGGCAACCGAAGATCGAGTCGTGTTGGAGGCGAGGATTCAACTGCTATTGATCGAGGAGGCACGCATCGCTTTTGGCAAGCAACGATATCGAGGTCACTACATCGCCACCGACCCGACCCATGTTCATATCCTGGCTAGTTGGGCGGATGATCGGTTGTGGAACAAAATACGCAATGGCCTGAAATCCTCGCTGACCCGACGGCTCAACCGCGATGTCAGTCGGCGAAATCGTTGGTTTGTGGACAGCGCGAGCCGAAAACGTGTCATGGATAACGTTCATTTTGAGGTGAACACCTATCTGGCCTCCCATCGTGGTTGGAAGTGGCGAGAGGGTGGAGAACCGTTCCAATAGGACCTCACCTGTCCAGCCGTGAGAAAACTTTGTAGCCGGCGGAGCAACAATCACCACCGGTACGTTGCGCGTTGGGGCAAAACCATTCTCCCGGCGGCTGTTAGCCGCCGGCTATTGTCAACGGGAGTCGAATCCTTTTCATGCAACAAATCCCAACTCTCCACTGGCTCGGCGGCGTCGAGGGGCATCTGCGGCTGATCGATCAGACGCGGTTGCCGGTTGAACTGGTCGAAATCGATTGCCGTGACGTGGAAACCGTCTGGGAAGCGATCAAGACGCTCCGCGTTCGCGGCGCGCCGGCCATCGGCGTCGCGGCCGCCTACGGCGTTTGCCTGGGTGTTCAGGAGGCCATCGGCGGCGACGAGGCGACCTTCTTCCGCCGGCTCGACGAGACGACCGGCCGTCTGGCCACCAGCCGCCCCACGGCGGTGAACCTCTTCTGGGCGCTCGACCGCATGAAGCAAGCCGCGTTGCGGCTTCGCGGCCGACCGACGGCGGACATCGCCGCCGCGCTGCTGGCCGAAGCCCGGGCGATCCACGAAGAGGACCGGCAGATGTGCCGCGCGATCGGCCGCCACGGCGCGGAACTGCTATGTGACGGGCAAGGCGTGCTGACGCATTGCAACGCCGGCGGGCTGGCGACGTCCGACTATGGCACCGCGCTGGCCGTCTTCTTCGCCGCCGCCGAGGCGGGCAAGACGTTGCACGTCTACGCCGAC
Organism: Thermoguttaceae bacterium; assembly: GCA_039679885.1. Taxonomy (GTDB): domain Bacteria; phylum Planctomycetota; class Planctomycetia; order Pirellulales; family Thermoguttaceae; genus JAJFUI01. The sequence goes on from JBDKUC010000440.1 coordinate 7,102, forward strand.
GAGACCCGCCCGCTCTTGCAAGGCGCCCGCCTCACGGCCTGGGAACTGAAACAACGGGGGATCGACGTCACGCTCATCTGCGACAACATGGCCGCCCAGGTGATGCGCGAGGGCCGCGTCCAGGCGGTCGTCACCGGGGCCGACCGAATCGCCGCCAATGGCGATACGGCCAACAAGATCGGCACCTACGGGGTCGCGCTGCTGGCTGCCGCCCACAAGATTCCGTTCTACATTGCCGCTCCGAGCAGCACGTTCGACTTGAGCATCCAGAGCGGGGCGGAGATTCCGATCGAGCAGCGCGATCCTCGCGAGGTGACGCACGGCTTCGGCCGGCAGACCGCGCCGGACGGCGTCGCGGTCTACAATCCGGCGTTCGACGTGACGCCGGCGGAGCTGATTGCCGCCATCATCTGCGAGCGTGGCGTCATCCGCCCGGTCTGCCGCGAGACCATCGCTGCGATGCTGGCCTAAGTCGCCTAATCCCTGAGCTGGACGAACAAGGAAGTCCGTCCTACGGTCACCAGTGCAAGGGATACGCGTCCGGCATCAGCCAGTGCATGATCAGATAACCCAGCCCCAGTCCGAGCGAGGAGAAAACCACATATCCGATCGCGCTAAACAACCAACGCGGGATGGGGATCGCGTCGGGCTCGGCTGCGACCGGGCGATTGCCCGCGGCAAACGCAAAAACGGCCTCGTCCAATTCGGCGACTGCGTCCGCCTCGACCTTGTCCTGCGATTCCTCCTCGATCCCCGCGAAACCAGCGAAACCAGCGGCCGTTCTGACCGGTTGCTTCCATCGGGCGATGCCAGCGGGCGTCAGACCAACGCGCCGTTCGAGTTCGAGCGTCGCCGCTCGCTCGGTGCCGGACACCATCGCGCTGAAGCTCAACCGACCGCTGGCGTCATACTCGAACGTCACGTCGATCGGCCAGTTCGCCGGCAGTCCCTCAGGCAGATCTCGGATCGCCATCCGGCCGATCGGCGCACCCCCGGCCGCCCTCCCGTTCTCCCCTTCGGCCACGCTGAGGACCATTGACCGCTGGTCTGCTCGCCGCGTGACAAACCGCTCAGTGAACGTGGCCGGCAGCGGCGGGTTGTGCGGAATCAGCACGGCGTGCCGCTCCTGCATGGTCTCGGGATCGATCGCCTCGACGCCCAGGCTGTGCGAGTTGACGTTGGTAATCGTCAGGCTCGCACCGCCCGAGTTGCCTGATTCTCGATCCATCAAGCAGGCGGCGTAGAGCGCCGCGCCGCGGGCGACGGCCTCGTCCGACTGTACCGTAAGGTCCGGTTCCAGGCCGCTTAGCTTCCGCAGCAGGTCGACGATCATTGGCATCCGCGTCGAACCGCCGACCAACAACAGTCGATCCACGTTCTTCCATTCCGTTCCGCCCGCGGCGAGCAATTGCCGGACGGCGCAGGCTGTCCGCTCGAGTAGGTCGGCCGTCAGCTTCTCGAATCGCTCGCGGGTCAGCAGCGTCTCCATCGTCTGACCGCCCGCCTCGATTCGCACCGTGGTCCGGTCGCGAGCGCTTAGCGCATGCTTCGCGTCGATTGCCGCGGCCAAGATACGGTTCATGGCTGCGGGATCTTCTCGTGGCTCGGACCGATGGGCTCGACGGAAACTGTCGGCCAAATAGTCCGCCAACCGCATGTGCCAATCGTGACCGCCAAGGTGGACGTCGCCGTCGGTGGCGATCGTCTCGATCTTGCCAGGCGAAAGGCGCAGCAGCGTGGCATCGAACGTGCCCCCGCCAAGGCGATAGACCAGGATGGTCATCGCGGTGGCGGTTTGTGACTCACCCGCCGTCGCGGGGTAGGCTGTCAGCCTGCCTGCGTCTGGCGATGGGCTCCCGTCTGCCGGCAGGTTGCCGACCTGCCCCACAAGATACCCCAGCGTCTCGGCGAAGGCCAGTGCGGCAGCGGTTGGCTCGTTGACGATGTCGAGCACCTTGAGGCCCGCCATTCCGGCGGCGTCGGCCGTGCCTTTGCGCTGCGCTTCGTCGAAACAGGCAGGCACGGTGATGACCGCACGGCCGGGCTCGTCGATCGACCGGACGATGTCGGCCTTGAGCTTCCGCAGGATGCACGCCTGAATCACTTCCGGTGGCAGCCATCGGCCGTGAATCGGCCGGGAGCAATGCGGCAAGCCCAGCTCCCGCTTCACCCACTGGGCTATGAACTCCGGGTTCGCGGTGGTGGCGGCTTGGGCCTCTTTGCCGACGACGACTTCTTTGTCGCCGAACAAGACGACACTCGGCGTAAGCAGCTCCCCCTCGGCGTTCCGGATCATCGCCGTTTTGCCCGACTCATCGACCCAAGCGGCGGCCGAGAAGCTCGTGCCCAGGTCAATCCCGATGGGTCGCTGCCGCGGCATGGCATATCTCCAGTTACTCCAGTCTAGTCCGAAAGACGGGTGGGCTCAAGCGACGGCTACGCCGGTTCAGAAGAACTGCATCGTCGTTCGTAGTTCCGGCTTTAGCCGGTCATTTTCCGCCTAAAGGCGGGACTACGAACGCCTGCGGCCGACTTTGCAATCCTCCTGTACGCCGTTCGTCTGCCGAGAGTCAGGGCGACGGCGGCCATCGCGCCGGGCGTTCCGTCAACTAGAGCCGCCAACCACCGGACGGTATACTATTGAAGTATGGCCACCGTCGAGCCGATTACGACCGCCGAACAACTGTTTCACGCACCCGACCTGGGGCGATGCGAATTGTTGCGGGGAGAACTCGTTATGATGTCGCCCGCCGGGTCGGAGCATGGGATGATCGTCATCACGATCGGCGCGATCTTGCGAGATTTCGTCAAGGCCAGCGGCCTTGGGGTCGTCATGGGCGGGGACCCCGGCTTTCATATCGCCCACGACCCCGATACGGTTCGCGCCCCTGATGTCGCGTTCCTTCGGGCGAGCCGGGTTGGCGGGGGACTGCCGAAGACGTTTTTCTCCGGTCCGCCTGACTTGGCCGTTGAGGTCCTCTCGCCCGATGATCGGCCCGGCGAAGTGTCGGCAAAGACTCAAGATTGGCTCGACGCCGGCGTCGTTGCGGTGTGGGTCGTGGATCCGCGGACGCAGACCGTCACGGTACATGACAGGCGCCACGTCGTGCGGCTTGATGCCAACGACGTTCTCACCGGCGGCGACCTGCTTCCCGGCTTCAGTACGCCGGTGGCCGACTTTTTCACCATGTAAACTGGCACATTTGCGGGACGAATCCTCCGACTCGTCCAACCTTTGGACGATTTGGAACACGCGTTCTGCGACACCATGATTCCCCTCCTCGATCAAACCTCCGCCCAATTGCGCGACTGGTTCGTCCAGCATGACCTTCCCGCGTATCGCGCCGGGCAGGTGGGGAAGTGGCTCTTCGAGAAGCGGGCCGGCGATTTCGCCGAAATGACCGACTTGCCCGCCGCCCTGCGGGAGCAACTCGCGGCCGAGTTCCAAATCTGGACCACGACGATCCTCAAGCATCGCAGAGCGGACGATGGCTCCGAAAAGCTGCTCCTGGGCCTCAGCGACGGCCAGCAGATCGAGTGCGTCCTTTTGCGCGACGACAAGGACCATTGCACCGCTTGCATCAGTACGCAAGTCGGCTGCGCCATGGGCTGTGCCTTCTGCGCCACCGGGCTCGACGGCGTGGTGCGCAACCTGACGCGCGGCGAAATCCTGGAAGAGATGCTCCAGATTCAGCGGCTGCTGTCCCATGGCGCAGGCTGTCAACCTGCCACGACCGCCGCAAAAGGGGACAGTCCCATCTCTGCTAAGCCAAAAATCGGGACAGTCCCCACTGAGCGTCTCAGCCACATCGTCGTCATGGGCATGGGCGAGCCGCTGTTGAACCTCGACGCCCTGCTCCCCGCCCTGGCCGAAGCCGCGGCAGACGACGGCCTCGGCATCAGTTCACGCCGAATCACGATCTCGACGGTCGGCCTGCCCCAGGGCATCCGCCGTTTGGCTCGCGACAATTGCCAGTACCATCTGGCCATCTCGCTGCACGCTCCCACAGACGCCTTGCGGAACGAGTTGGTGCCGGCCAACCGGGGCTTCGGCATCGCAGCGATTATGGCGGCAGCGGACGAATATTTCGAGCTAACCGGCCGTCGCGTGACGTTCGAGTACGTGCTGCTTGCCGGCGTGAACGACCAGCCGGAGCACGCCCGAGAGTTGGGCCGCCTCCTGCGCGGCCGGCCGGCCCTGGTAAACCTGATTCCGTACAATCCGGTGCCCGGCCTGAAGTATCGTACGCCAGCGCCGGCCGCGACGGCCCGGTTCGTCGAGCTCTTAACTCAAGAAGGGCTGAACGTCGCCATCCGCTATCGCAAAGGCGATCGCATCAGCGCGGCCTGCGGGCAGTTGCGACGGAGCACTTGATCGCACGGCGCCGTTCATCGCAGCGCGGCCTTTGAAGTCCCAACCGCAGTCGGCGTTGTAGAGCCAAAGGAAGATGACGCCGACGATCAGGGCCAACACCGCAATAACCAGCAGGATGGTGAAGATGTCCGGCTTGGCTTTGCGGCGGGCACTCGACGGCACGCTCACCGGCGACGAGGCTTGCAGCGGATTACTCGATTCTTGAGGCGACACGATCACCTTCCACGACGTTGCTGTTTTGATAGAGGGGGTCAACCTTGCAAACCGCGCTGGTGGCGGCGACTTTCACCACCTCAACACGCCCGACGTAGGTGCCCTTGCGGTAGACTTGGAGTTGGTGTCCCTTGCGAATCCCCTGATCCGATCCGATCGAGATCTCAATCAGGTTCTGGCCGCGGACGGCCATCACGTTGCCCTCGACTCGGGGCGGCGCCTTAACCTGGTAAGGGCTATCGGGGCTCGGAGCGCCAACCCAGCGGTTGACGTCCTTGTACTTGGCCAGATCCTTGGCCAACTCGATGCTTCGATTCCGGAGTTGTTCGAGGTCGTTGCGGGCCTGGTTCAACTCGTCGTCCTTCTGCACGAGGTCCTTGAAGAGCTTGTCGCGATCTTGCTGGGCTTCGATCGTTGCGGTGCGTTGCTTCTCCAACTCCTGGTAATAGGTGCCTGAGTTGGTCTGGGTCTCCTGCATGGCCTTGACAGCTTCACGGGAGTCCTTCTGGAGCTGGGCGTGACCCTTTTCCAGTTCCCGCAGGTCGTTCTCTTTGACCGCATAGGCGGTCTGGAGCTTCGTCAACGCCTGCGCCTTTTCGCTCTTCTCGAGGTCGAGCTGCTTCTTGGCGTCGTCGCGCTCCTTCTTGAGCGTCTCATTCTCGGCCTTGGCTTCGGTCAACTGAATCTGAAGGCCCGGCTCTTTGCCGGCGCCTCGTGGCCGAGTAAACTCGTCGCGCCAGTTCCGGTGCGTGGCGTAGACGGCCATCGACAGGGTCATGAAGACCAGACAGAGCACGAAGATCAGGACGGTGAAAATTTTGCCAACGAGGTTCATGCCTGCAGTGCCTCAGCAAAGGAGAGACAAACGCCTATCGAGCCACCCGCCCGCAACGTTTATCTCTCTAGTATAACTTCGCCCAATTTCCCATGTCAAACAAATCGGGTGGTATCCCCGCAGCAGCGTTTCTCTTCGCTGGCGTCTGAGCTGCCCCGCGTGGTGAGAGATGCGGACCGACCGCGCGCCAGTCAGCCCCCCCCGATGGATACTGCCATTGCCACGGCGGCCGCTGCTACCGTCTTCTGCCGTACAATCCTACCGCGGCAAGCAACGCACAGACCGCAAGGCAGATGCCGGCCGGCCAGTCGCCATACGCCAGATAGGGGCTCCGCCGGTGGTCAATGCCCGGTCGGGCAACAAGGACGCCCGTCTGGCGTCGAGGGCCTTTTTCCAGGATGCGCCCGTCGCTGTCGATCCAGGCGGAAAAACCCGTATTGGCGGCGACCAGCAACGGCTTGCGGCACTCGACCGCCCGAAAGACGCCGCAAGCCAGATGCATGTCCAACTCGCTGGAGCCCCAGAACCAGCCATCGTTGGTCAGGTTGATGAGAATGTCCGGCTCGCGTCCCTCCGCGGCCAATCCGTTCACCTGGCGGCGGATCACTTGCGGCAGCACCGTCTCATAGCAGATGTTCGGCGCGATCCGTGCGACGCGGTTGCCGCTGTAGTGGACGTCGATCGCTAACGGCTTCTCGCCCGGCGTGACGCTGATCGGCAGCGGCGTCAGCCGTTGGAGCCAGGGCCACCAGTCGGCGAAGGGGACGTACTCGCCGAAAGGGACTAAGTGCATCTTGTCGTACCGGCCCAGCAGGCGGCCGTCCCGGGCAACAGCCACGGCCGAGTTGTAGAGGTTCGAGCCGGCCGCGCCGAAATGCCAGGTATCCGAGCCTAGAAGCAGCGGAACACCCAGATCACGTGCCCGCTCGCCCATGAGCGATGGGCCACGCCTTTCGTTGTCATGCAGCCACTGGCGAAACGCACTGTCGCTCCCTTCGAAGTTGGCCGGCCGCAAGGGATTTCCATCGAAAGTCACCAATGGCTCGGGGAACATCGACTCGGGCCAGACTAGCAGATCAATGTCCCGGTGCTCGTCGACCGCGCGACGCGATAGTCCGACATACTGCTCGAACATCTTCGGCCGCATGTCCTTGTCATATTGCATCTTCACGTCGATGGCGCCCTGGATCAGAGCGATCCGTGGACCGGGGTCGGTCATATTGCCGGCCATGCGGAGATGCCCATAGCCAAACGCCGCAGCGAGGACGACGGCCGCCAGCGCAAGCTGCGCCGCCGCGGCGATCCATCGCCGGCCGCCGGACGGTTGCCCGCCCGCGTCCTGCAGGGGCAACGCCCGGGCCAACGACGCGGAGACAAGCATCATGACGAAGCTAACCCCATACGCCCCAGTGAGATCGCTCACCTGAACGAGCCCGGTCCAGCGGTATTGGGTGTGGCACAGGCTGCCCATCGTCATGCCGCTTAGGAACCGGCCGCGGGCCAGTTCGAGGCCAGTCCAGACGACCGGCGTCGCCAAGACGACCGGCACGCGGAGCCGATGCACGGCCACCCGCGACAGGCTGACGAACGCGGGCAGATAGAAGGCGAAATAGAAGCTCAGCGCGACCCAGCCGATGCTCGTCGCCGGGTCGGGAAGCCGGAGCCAGTGCAAGGCCCCCATCCAAAAGGCGAAGCCGGCGAAGCCCAGCGTCAGGTAGGGCCGCCGGGCGAGCCGGCCCGCAACGGACGCTAGCCCGAAGCGCAAGCGAGGGCCGGTAGGGAGCGTCGGCGTCCGGCCGCCAAGTTGCTCGCAGCGAATCAGCCATATCCAGGGGATCGTCGCGACCCAGGCCAAAGGCCAGAGATCCAACGGCGGCATTGCCGCCCAGAGCAGACCGGCCCCGAGAAAGGCCATCATCCAGACGGTTGGCGTCAAAGCTGATTCGCACCGAGAGTGAGAGAAAGACCGCAACGACAGCGTATCTTACCCGGCCGAAGCGCCGCGACCAAGGCGAGCTGCGTCTAGTCCTCGACCCAACCGACTTCCAGGTCGGCCTTGTCGGCCTCGACCTGGACAATGACAACCTTTTGCGGTGGTGCGAGAGTCGGGGCCGGTGCGTTTGCCGCTAGCGCCCACGTGCGCTGTGACGCGGGAGAGCAAGAACGACCGCAGTACTCCGGTCCGCCGTTGGCCAGAAGACACATCGCTGCCATCAGGACGGTGACAGTCAGGGCCAACGGCAGGTGAGAACGGATCCGTTTCATGCAAGTCTCGTGGCTGGTCTCGCGGCCGAAATGAATGCCTTTATTGTAATCGGAACAGCTAAAACCGCAAGAAAGCGCGGCACGTCGGCCTATAGGGATAATATCGGAAGTTCGGCCAGAGCGATATTACGGTCCCCGCCGGAGAACCAGGCGGCGACTATTCTATATCCCCGAGAGCGCCTGGACTTCCCAGTTGATTAACGTTGGGAACCGGCGAGCGGAGCAACGTCGTTCGTCGCCGCGGCGGCAGCCTTCGCCAAGCGGTCGCGAATGTCCGCTTGGGCCCCGCGGAGGTAGGGCTGTTCCGGCATCTCGGCGGCGGCTCTTTTGAGCAGGCTTAGCGCTTCCGAGAACCTGCCCGACTGGCAAAGCGAGTCCACCCACTGACGATGGACGTGAACGAAGTTTTGGGCTACCGGCGGAAATTCCGCGTCGATCGCCCGGGCTTGCCGCAGCAACCCGATCGCTTCGGCATACTGGCCCCGATTGCCGAGATCGATCGACCAGTTGTTCAGCGTGGCCAGCAGATTGCCGCGCGCCGTAGCATTGGTCCGATCCAGCCGAACGGCTTTGGCGTTGGCGGCCGCGGCCTCGGCAAAGCGCTTCTGGCTGAGCAGATCGACGCCCCGGTTGTAATAGATCATCGCCGCCATCTGGATCGGCGACACTTCCCGGGCCTTCGTTCGGTCGATCGTGACGACGGCGCCGGCTGTCCCGGCGGCGAGCGGTCGGCTTCTCTCCTCGCCGCTCATCGAGAACCATCGGGGGCAGGTCGTCTCGACGTCGAACGCACCATCCTGAAGCATCAGACGGCTCATTGCATGACCAGGCATCTCGACGCCACGGCTATCCAGCCCGCACTCGGTCGCCAGATTGTTGAACAGAACCGTCGCGCTGATGCAGTTGAACCGACCGCGGTCGAGAAGATCGCGAAGATCCGTGCATGCCAGGTCGTAACCGCCGTAGAGGACGCGGCGGTGCAGGAACTCGAAGGCAGCCTCTGCCCGCTGACGCGCGTCGGCCGTCGGCGGCAGGGCGTCTCTCAGCGCGGCGGCCAGATCGCCCGCCTTTCGCTCGTACAGACGCAAGGAGTCGGCCGTTTCGACCCCGCTGGCCACGAGTGCCGCGGCCAGCGGAGACAGCTCGCGCAATCGGCCGCCCTCGGCGTCGGCAAACAGCCGCGCCTCGAGTGGATTCCGCGGAGCGGAGAAAGCGGACGCCACCGCATCGCTTGATCCTCTCGCAGCGAGGGCCGGCTTCAGCACCGGCCCGCTCGCCGCGTCGATGGCCGCCACGGCCGCCTGGGCCGCAAGAAGCCAAATTGCAATTGCCGGTGCGCGTCGCATGGATGATCCCGGGTGCGGTCGCAACGATTTTGCCGCCCAGATGCCGGGCCAGGGCCGGTCTTCTCGTCGCGCAATGATGCACACGTACCAGCAACTCTACGATGCGATTTCGCAACATGGCGGCCAAACGCGGGCAGGTCGTGCAAGCGGACGAGTCGAATTCGGGTGGCACGCCCTGAAAGGGCGTGGGGTAGTAGCGAATACCGGCAACCAGACTCGCCGCGCCACGCCCTTTCAGGGCGTGCCACCCGCCATGGCGGCGCCGAGTTTCACCTGCGTGTCTCGCTAAGCGCCTTTAGAGCTGCCGCATGTAGGCCGTCAGGTCGGTCTTCTCTCGCTCGCTCAGTTTCAACTCGAGCACCAGGTTGAAGAACTCGACCGTGTCTTCCAGCGTGAGGCAACGCCCGTCGTGCATGTAGGGCGGGCTGTCCTTGATGCCTCGCAACGTGAACGTCTTCATCGGGCCGGCCGGCGCCTCATCAACGAACCGCTCCACCTTCAGGTCGTGCATTTGGTTGTCGAGGAAGACCGGCGCCGGATGGCACACGTCGCATCGTCCCTTGCCGAAGAAGACCTTTTCGCCGCGCAGCTCGCTGTCCGTGGCCAGGTCTCGACGGAGGCGGCCGAGAAGATCGAGCTTCGGCGCCGGCGGGAAATCGAACATGTTCTGCATTTGCGCCATGTGGCTCACCTGGATGCGATCGAGAATGTTCATTCCCTTCTTGATGGCGTGGATCTCGTCGCCGTTGAAATACGCCGTCCGCTGCTCGAACTCGGTGAAGTCCTCGACCGAGCGCAGGCTTCGCTTTGACGAGTGAATCTGCTGATTGAACAGCCCGCGGAGGCTGACCGTGTCCAGCCGCAACCGCCGTTGCTCCGGCCGGTTGTCAGGGTTCAGATGAAATTGGGCGGTCGTGTGCCCGTTCACATGGCAATCGAGGCACGTCACGCCCAGGCTTGGCTGGAGCGATTTGCGGTCATCCGTCGGGTTGAACTCCTCCTGGGGGAAAGGCGTGACCAGCAGACGCAGGCCATCCAACTGGACCGGCGTCAGGATGTCTTTGAATAGGCGATAGTAGTTGTTGATCGACACCACCTCGCCGCGCGAGACGTCGCCTAGCTCCGGGCGGCTTTGCAGGAAGATGGCCGGCGGAAACTCGGGCAGGAAGGCGTCGGGCAGGTCGAAATCAACGTCAAATCGCTCCAAACGCGGGAACATCGCGATCTGCATCTGAGGAAACACCTGCCCGCCCGGCGTTTGTTTCGGGTGCGGCAACGCCGGATAGGGGAAGACGCCGGACCGGCGGATTTCGGCCGGGCTCATCGACGCCAGCCGCTCCCAGGTCATTCCCTTGGCCAGCCGAGCCGTCGGCCCCACGCACAACGACTTGCCTCGCGACATCTTCGCCTTCGGGTCCCATCGCGGCGTCAAGTCGTACCGTGATTGCAGCAGCGCGTGCTGCATGGCCATCACCTTCGGTTTCACCGCCACGTCGGCACGGTAAATCTCCTCGAACGTCTGGAACGGCCGCATGGCGTTCAGCGGATCGCGATAGAAATCGAAACCGAGAATCTGCCCCTTGTCAGGTTGTTTTCGCAGGGCGTCGGAACTCGGCGGAGCGTTCGCCGCCGAAAAGGCGTTCGATTTGTCGTGCTCCGTCTTGTCCTGTTCCGGCCGATTCGATGGCGCCGCGCGGGGCGTTTGGGCGTCCTGCACCGCATCGTACGGCGCGGCCGGCTTCGCCGCGGGCTTCGCGTCCGACGGATTCTGCGCTCGGCAGAAGGGCGGTCCGAATATCACGAGAACGCTTCCTGTCACGATCCAGAGCAATGACCGCGTCATGATCGACTCCTGCTTCGCGGGCGATGGCATTGGAAAGGGCACGCCGGTTGCCGTGCAAACAATGTGCCGGGCTGGCCGGCGTCGCGGCCCAGCGCCCGCGACCCCAAACCCGGTCGCTCGGAAACCGCAATGGTCAATCAGCGCGCATCGCCAGGCCGGTCGTGACCTGCGTTCGCGCGAAACGAAAGACGATTCACACCAACCCGAAAGGAGATGCTGATGATCCCTTCGACAACCGAACGGGTGACCAGACACACGGCCGAATGCGTCAATGAACGAATCCGCGAGACGACGGAAAAGCGCGTCGTTTGTTCGGCCGCCGGCGGCACCGAGGCCATCGATCGCCGCATCCAGGAACTCGACCGCGAGTGGGACGTCGAGCGGGCCTTGGAGGCCAATGCCGCGGCCGCCGTCCTGCTGGGCGTCGTCCTCGGCACGACCGTCAGCCGCAAGTGGTTCGTGTTCCCGGCCATCGTCGGCGGCTTCTTGCTCCAACACGCCATTCAAGGCTGGTGCCCACCGATCCCAGTCCTCCGGCGACTCGGTTTCCGGACACAATCGGAGATCGAGCGGGAACGGTACGCCCTGAAGGCGCTCCGCGGCGACTTCCGCGATCTGCCAACCAGCGCCGACCGTTCCGCCGCCACGGAAGCGATCAACGCCGCCAGCCGGTAGTCGCTTTGGCAATGCAACCGGCGAGGAGGACAGGCATTTCTGCCCGTCGTTTCCGCGTCAGCCAGGAATGTCTGACCTCCTGTCGTTTCCGGTCGGGGCGCCGATCGCGTCGATCGGGTTGGCTACTCGGGGGCCTCGGTCCGCTCAGTGGCAAGCCGCCGGATGAACTGCTGGCCGCGGACGGCGTCTTTGAGAACCGCTTGGAGGTCAGGATGGCCGGCGATTTCGAGGATGATCGGGCCGTGATATCCAATGGCGGCCACATCCGTCCACCACGATCGCCAGGGAATCTTGCCGGCGCCCGGCGGCAAATGGTCGTCGTAGTGGCCCAGGTTGTCATGCGCGTGGATGAGCCGCAGTCGCCGTCCCGCGGTCTCCGTCATGACGCGCAGGTTGCCGGCCAGGAAGGCGTGACCCGTATCGAGGCAGATGCCCACGTTCGGGCTTGTCAATGATTTCACGACCTGAAGAAAGTCGTCGGCGCCGCCGAGAAAGAGGTGTGGCAGCATGTTCTCGACGGCCAGCGTCATCTGGCCTTGGCGGCACGTCTCGGCCACGCCGTCCAGTGCGGTGACCGCGTTCGCGAGACGCTCGGCCCGGTCGGCCTCGGGAAAGCCCCCTCGCTCCGGCCCAGGATGGACGACCATGAAGCGCACGCCGATCGTCGCCGCTGCCTCGACCGCGTACCGCAGTTCTGCAATCGCCGTGTCGCGTTTTCGGGCATCCAGCGCAGTAATGTCAATCGTCTCGGCGAATGGGGCGTGAAACGAATAGGGGCGAATTCCCAGGTCATCCATGCGGTGGCGGGCTTTCTGCACCAGCTTGAGATCGTGGTAATCCAGATGCGACGGCAGGGAGCATACCTCGATCGCCTCGAAGCCCGCGTGCCGGATTCGATCCAGGCAATCAACAAGCCTGGTCTGGTAGAAACAGCCCGTGGAAAGGCCGACAGCCAAGTCGCTCATGCTTGATCCTGTCAAGTAAGGAGTCGCGGTAGGGAGCCAAGCATTGACTCGATGCGAGCGGATCGCACAGCCCCTGCTTCTGCAACGCGTTGGCGTTGAAATTGTCGAGCCTGTCGAGACCCGTGGCGATCAGGCCGGCGAACAGCCGGGTGTAGAAATCCGCCCGCGTCGACGCGTCGTAATCGTAGAACAGCCGCCCCCAGCCGTGGTTGCGTTCATACTTGGAACGCAACAGGCCGGCGATGTGACGGGGATGCCATCCCAAGGCCATGAATAGGCGAACGAGATATTGGATGCCGGCCGGCCGCAACAACCGGTCGTTCGGCCGGCTGAGCATGTCCCGAGCGCAGTGCGGCAACGGATCGTAGGCCGTCCGGTCGTAGGTGACCGGCCACCGGCGCGGCGGGTCGTGCTCTTGCGAGTAGAACCAGCGGTGAAACTTGGCCAGCGACGAGCCGGCATACGCTTCGACCAGCCGCCGCGTCCCTTCCGGTTGTTCCGGAATCGCGACCGATGTCTCCCTCGCCAGCGCAGCGGCCCGGTCCCAGTCACGCATCGCCGAGCATGCTTGGCCGTAATCCATCCCGTTCAACGGAATGACCAGCAACGGCGGCAGCCCGGCGACGATCGACTCGCCCAGCGACTGCTTCTGCTGCTGCGGCTTGTGGTAGACGCTGAACGGCACGCGAATCGATCGCGTATGGAGCGGGTCGCCGTATTCCGACAGGTCGATCGAGACGATCTCGCGGCCTCGCTCCGAATGGTCCGTCTCGATGGCCGTGAGTTCCACCGGGATTTGGCAGGCCGGCTGGGCTTCTTCAATCACACGATGGGCCAAATGCTCCATGACCAGGCCCAGCCCTGCGTAGGCGCCGCCCAGTTGGCTCCCCACCGGCTGGCTGCATGGCGGGCGCGGCATGGCATAGTTTCCCGCGAGGCTTTCGGGCAGTCTCAGCAGGCCGCCGAGGTCGCCCATGGCAGCCGAGTCACGCCGCACTCGCCACACGAGCGAGTGCCCACGCCCGGTCAGCAGGTGCAACGGAGCGATCCCGTGCCGCGATAGATGGTTGTGGATTGACTCCACCACGGGCGATTGCAGGCGGAAAGACCGCTCGGGATCGAGGTACGGCTCCGCGGGGTAATCGAAGTTCACATATTCGATGTCCAGATGGGCCAGCAGCGATTCGCGGTCCCAGAGCGAGCGGTAGAGCTCGTTCCCTTGCTCCAGGCATCGCCATGTCTCGGTCGGCGGCCTCGGGTCGATTCCGATCCCGGGCTCGAACCCGCGTCCGGTCACGTACATCGCCGAGACGCGATCGAGCGCATTGCCGCCGAGGAACTCGACCATGCGTGCACGGACCGCCGGATCGCGATAGTAATCGTCGAGCATGACTGTTAGCTGCCGTGTCGGAACGCGGCGAAGCTCCTCGGTTTCCCCTTGGTTGACGGCCAGTGAGCGATCGCCCGACGTTCATATTCTAGACGCGTGGGAAAAGGGTCTGGGCCTGCTTGTGCAGTTTCGCAAAAAGGGCATGGCGTTTGCTCGCCTTGGAGGCGACAACCGTTGGTCTTACCGCCGAGAAAGCGTGTGACGCCCCCGACCAGTCTCTCGCTTTCCGGTTCGCTCTTGGAATAAAGGAGGTTGCCGTGATCATTCTGCCTAACCTTCGCGTCGCTATCCTCGCCACGGACGGTTTCGAGGAGACCGAGTTGACCGAACCCCTGAAGGCGCTCACGGAGGCCGGCGCCGAAGTGACGACTATTTCGCTCAAACCGGGCGAAATCCAGGGCGTCCAGCACATGAACAAGACGATCAAGATCCCCGTCGACCACACCATCGACGAGATCGATCCTGAGCAGTTCGACGCCGTCCATCTGCCGGGCGGGGCAATCAACGCCGACGCCCTCCGGATCGTGCCCGACGTTCAACTGTTTCTCCAGGAAATCGAGGAGGCGGGCAAGCCGATCGCGGCCATCTGCCACGCCCCTTGGCTGCTGATCTCGGCCGGCCTCATGCAGGGTCGCAAGGTGACCAGCTACCACACGATCCAGGACGACGTCCGGAATGCGGGCGGCATCTGGCTGAACCAGGAGGTGGTCGAGGACGACAATTGGGTCACCAGCCGGCAACCGAGCGACCTGCCCGCCTACAATCGGGCAATGATCGACCTGTTTGCGCGAAGCGCGGTCGCTCACTAGCGAGGGCCGTCCTGGCCGATCGGAAGCCCGGCAAGGTGGCCGCAGTCCCCATTCCCTGGCAGCCCGCCAGACGGCCGCGAATCGACCGGCGGGGGACCATTGCGGTAAGCTGGTCTCGGAGCGGCCAACCATGGCGAATATCAGCCTGTGGCTCGAGTGGTTTTTCGGCGGCGACGCACCGATGCGTCCCCTGCTGCCCGGCCAAGTGGCGGCCCGGGCATTCGTCGTCTATCTGATCGGGCTGGCGATCATCCGACTCGGCAAGAGCCGGCTGCTGGGCAGCGCCAGCCCGATCGATATCGTGCTGGCCGTCGTCCTCGGTTCCCTGTTGAGCCGCGGCATCAACGGCACCGCATCGATTTCCGGCACGGTCGTCGCCTGCACGGTCCTCGTCGCGTTGCACTGGCTGATGACCCGAATAGCCTGCCGCTCGCATCGCTTTGGCAACCTCGTCAAGGGACACTGCCGACTGCTCGTCGAAGACGGACAAGTCAACGCCGAAGTCCTCCGACGCTCCAACCTCTCCTATGAGGATCTGCTCGAAGAGCTTCGCCTCAACGCCAACGTCGATGACCTGAGCCGCATCGAGCGCGCCTATAAGGAGCGCAGCGGGCAGATAAGCGGCGTCCGACGCAAGATAAGCGTCAAGGTGGTCGACGTGCCCATTGAGACTGGCGTCAAAACCATCCGCGTCGAACTCTGGGCCGACTAGCCCTTCGCCAAAAGAACGGACCCATGAGCGAGCCGCCTCGCGCATGGGTCCTAACCCGCAATTCTCACCGTAGGGTGGGTCGACGTCGCAAGTACATGGTGGGGCTTCGCAAACCAATCAACGGCGATTTGCACTCTGTCGGTTTGCAGAACGAGTTGCCGCGACGGAAGCCCCACCATC
>JBDKUC010000087.1:0-4107 GCA_039679885.1 Thermoguttaceae bacterium
GGAACCAGAGAAGAGGAACCCGTACTTCCTCGGAAACGGCCCCCAATCACACGATGCTTCCCGGAAATCCTGGAGGGCCCCAAGTCAAACATCTTGACAAGCGTCCGCGTTCCGATTCCCATAGTCAAAGCCGGCCCGCGGACAAGGTCGAAGCGCCGGCCATGCTGGAGAGGTTTGCGGAGTTCGAGTAGAACCATCGGCAACGCGCAAGGAGAATCGGACCATGTCAGATATTACCCGCCGCTCGTTCGTCAAATCCTCGGCCGCACTGGTCGCAGGCGCCGCTCTTGCGAAGGAGGCTCGCGGCGAGCCGGTGATCGCCGGCTTTGACCAGACCAAGACCGATTACGACAAGACAAAGGTCTGGAAGCCGTTCTCCGATCGCAAGATCCGCGTGGGGCTGGTCGGCTACGGCGTGTGCAAGTTCTCCGCGGCGTTTGAGTTCCAGAATCATCCCAACGTTGAAGTGGTCGCCGTCAGCGATCTGTTTCCCGATCGCTGCGCCGCCCTGTCGCAGGCGGTGAAATGCGAGAAGACGTATCCCTCGCTCGAAGAGATGGTCAAGGACGACAAGATCGAGGCGATCTTCACGGCCACCGACGCCCCGTCGCATGCCAAGCACTGCATGCTGGCCCTCAATCACGGCAAACACGTGTGCACGGCCGTGCCGGCGTTCCGCGGCGATATCGAGGACGCCGAAAAGCTGCTGGAATGCTGCCGGAAGAACAAGGGCCTGGTCTATGCGATGTTCGAGACCTCCTGTTTTCACGACGACCTCTACGCGATGGAGAAGATCTACGCCGCCGGCGGTTTTGGCAAGATCATCTAC
Source organism: Thermoguttaceae bacterium (assembly GCA_039679885.1). Classification (GTDB taxonomy): domain Bacteria; phylum Planctomycetota; class Planctomycetia; order Pirellulales; family Thermoguttaceae; genus JAJFUI01. The sequence goes on from JBDKUC010000087.1 coordinate 830, forward strand.
TCGGAAGGCGAGTACTGCCATACGCGCAAGCCGGGAGCGCCGCACATCGGCTCCTACAAGGACTGGCGGCGCAACGGCTGCCCCATGTGGTATCCCACGCATGCGACGGCCTATTATGTCGGCGTGACGCACAGCAGCTTCACGGAAGTCTCCTGCCAGGGGATTCTGCCGGTGGACAAGGCCGAGCGCGTGCCCAACGCGATTGGAAACCTGTTCCAGTCGGAGATCGGACTGTTCCGCACGCGCGAAGGCGGCCTGTCGCGCATGATGGTCTGCCCGGCGTATGGAAAATATCTGGAAGCGGGACGCGTGCGCGGCGAGATTGGCGGGTATGACCTCGATTACACCGGTTGCGACGAGGGCAAACGGATCGTGGCCAAGCTGGGATCGCAGGTCAAGAAGCCGGCCCTTCCGCCGAGCGTTTCGGCCGGCGGACATGGCGGATCGCACGGCTACCTGTCGGACGACTTCATCGACGCCATCCTGCGCGGGCGCAAACCGGCGGTCGACGTGATCGACGCGCTCAACATGACCGTTCCCGGCTACTACGCCCACCTTTCCGCCATGAAGGACGGCGAAACGATGAAGATTCCCCAGTATACGCTGTAGCCCTCGACGACGATCCTTCTCAGCGATCACGCACGAGAATCGGCTGCGAGAACAGCATGTCGACGATCGGCAGTGGCGTCTGGCCTGGCGGATCGAGAACGCCCGGCATGATGTCGCCCAGCCGGTCGTGAATGCGGGAGATCTCGTGGACGTCCATCTTCGCCAGCGTCTCCGCGTTCAGGGGACGTCCGCCAAGGTGGGTCTTCGGGTAGGCGAAGGCTTCGACGCGAACATAGCGGCAGAGGATCCGGCCTGACGCGTCGCGAGGAAACGCGAAGTATGCCTGGTCGCCGCCTGCGATCTGGGCGATGCCCGCGTCGGTGACAAAGCGGATCTGCGTGTTGGGCCGCTTGGACCGGTCGGCCCCGGCGACCGACACCTCGACGCCGGCCGGCTCCCGCGCCGGGTTTTCGCGGACGGCGATCCGAGTGAACCGGAACGCGGTGTTGTCGTAGGGATTCACGGCCTGGCCGGCCTCGTCGGCCGTCACGGCGCCGAGCAGGCCAAAGAAGCGGCCCTCCCGATAGGCTCGCAGCGCTTCGTGCTCGCGCTGCAACCGCGTCGGCTTCGACGAGCCTGAGACAAGCAGCACGTTCCGGCCGCAGCCGCGCAGCACGTGGTCTTTGACGAAGAAGCCGAAACAGGGCCGTCCGGCTCGCAGGGCCTCGTCCCAAAGGCGGTAGAACCGCATCTCCGGCCCGCCAAAGCGTTCGTGTTGATTCCACACCTCGATCCCCAACACACGTGCGTCGAAGTCGAGCATCTCCAGCAAACCGGCCACTCGACCGCCCGGGTGGTTGATCGTGAGCCCGCCGCCATCCGGAAACAGGAGCCCTTCGACGGGCTGCCCGGCGGCGTCCTTGCGAGTGCCGTCCAGGGCGGCCCGAAAGGCGTCGCGCCATGGGCGGTTCGTCCCCTGCATCAGGCGGAACCGGGTGATGCGCGTCGTGGCGGGGTCGAACTCCAGGCGAACTCGCACCTTGTCGGAGTCGGCTCTCAGGTACCTCGATTCGGACGATTTCGCGGTCAGCCGCTGCCCGCGCACCAGTCCATCGCCGAGGGGAGCGAACGTCTTGTGGCTGATCTGGGTGGCCCCTTCGATCGTAAGCGAGACGGCCGCGTCCTGGTTTGGTCCGGCCTGGGAGTCGATGCGCAGATCGAGCCGGTACACGCCAAGCCACGGCGACTCTTTCGCGTCGAATACATTCAGGCCCGAGAACACGTGCTCAATGGGCGCGGTGTTCGGCTTGATCCGCGGGGTTTGCCCGTAGCCAACCGTGTAGAGGCTGCCCAACGAACAGAAATGGACGCCGCTGTCGGTGGTGGAATGCTGTTCGGCATTGGGCGACCCCAAGGCGTCGGGATGCTTCCGCCAAAAAGCATCGGGCAGCGGATAGAGCGGGCGCGAGGGATAGTAGTTCGAAAGCGGCAGGTGGTGGAAGCCCATGTCCCAGAACACCTGGGGATTCTGACCGTGCTCGTGCGAGAACGAATGCAGGAACTCAACCTTGTCCCACTCGACCCCGGCGTACGGGTTCACGATCCGGGCCTGTCGGCCGGGCGACGGAGACTCGCTCCGGTCGGCTGCTGCGGGTTCGGCCGTGGCCACGCGAGCGGCCAGTGCCAGGACCGCGAGCGACGTCAGAAGGGTCATCGTATGTCGAAGACTCACGTTGCGTTCCTTTTGTTGGAAACTGGGAACAGTTGTTGATCCTCAGGTTGTCAACGTCCGGGTTCGTCCCCGCCGGTCATACCCGAATAAACGTCTTCTTCCGGTACATCCAGAACAGGATCAGCCAGATCACGATGAAGGCCGCCAACGTCTGCACGACGTTGTTCCACGGCCCGACCCACTTGGCCAGGCCGCCGACGAAGACGTTGCCGATATGGCGGAAATCGAAGAGGTGGGCGGCCATGTAGACGGCGATCGAGTTGGCGCCGATCACCACGAAGAAAAACGCCCACTTCCGATAGCCCCACACGTCGATGATCAGGTAGAACAGGGCCAACAGCCCCGAGCCGACGGCCCCCACGAAAAGCACCCAGGAACCGGTCGTGACGTTGACGATCATCGGATACCAGCGGCTCCAGACCAGGCTGGCGGCCAGACACGCCGCGCCGGAGGCGGTCAGCCAGCCGAGTTTGGCCCAGGGGCCTTTGGTCGATTTCAGCGTTTGTCCGGCGATCGCGCCCAAGAGCACGATGCAACTCGACGCAAGCGGCAGGCTGAGCACCCAGGTGAAGTTCCACTTGACGGGCCGCAGTCCGCCGAGGACGAGGTCGTCGACGTAGCGGGGAAGGTTCACGTCGGCCGTCAGGATGCCGGCCCCGTAGCCGGGCACCGGCACGAGCATGATCAAGGCCCAGTAGCCCAGCAGCAGAGCGGCCAGCGCGACCAACTGGCCGCGAATGCTGCAGTTCAGGAGGATCAGCGAGGCGACCACGTAACCGACGGCGATTTCCTGGAGCACATTGTTGCAGAGGTAGAATCGCTCCCAGTTGAACTCGAGCAGATGGCCGCCGGCGATGATCCCGAGAAGATAGAGAATCACCGCCCGCTGGACGACGTGCCAGTAGACCTGTCGCTTGCTGTCGCCACGGCCCAGCCGGTTGCCGATCGCATAGGGCATGGCCGCGACGAAGACGATGATGAACAGCGGCCGGATCAT
>JBDKUC010000388.1:0-11373 GCA_039679885.1 Thermoguttaceae bacterium
TCCGCTCGACCCACCCTACCGTCGAAAACTGATCGGCCCTGAGCTGCTTCGCCATCCTAAAGGCGGAACTACGAACGACCAGGCGGTCATCCTGCTGGACGCGTGCGTCAGGCTTGGCAATCGCCCCGCCTGGCGGGTATACTCCTGGCGATCCAGCTGCTAGTCAACCGTCGCGCGAAAGGGCGCTATGATGAACGGACGCGACCGAATTCTTGCCCAACTCGATGGCCAGGCCGTCGACCGCCTCCCGCTGATGCCCATCACGATGATGTTCGCGGCCGATCAGGTTGGCGTGCCCTATGGACGCTATGCGGCCGACCATCATGTGCTGGCCGAGGCCCAGCTTCGCACGGCCGAGAAGTTCGATTTCGACTATGTCTCGTGCATCTCGGACCCGGGGCGCGAGGCGGCCGACTGCGGGGCGCGAATCCAGTGCTTCGACAATCAACCGCCCGCCGTGGACGAGGCCAATGCCTTGCTGGCCGACAAGACCGTGCTCGCGCGGCTCGAAGCGCCCGACCCGTTGGCCGGCGGTCGGATGTTCGATCGCGTCCAGGCGGCCGCGTTGCTGCACGAAGCGGTCGGCCGGGAACGTCTGGTCGAGGGCTGGGTCGAGGGGCCCTGCGCCGAAGCCGCCGACCTCCGCGGCATCAATCGACTGATGACCGATTTCTTCGACGATCCGCCATTCGTCCGCGACCTGTTCGGTTTCACGCTGGCCTTGGGTCTCGAGTTCGCCCGGGCCCAGGTCGACGCCGGAGCGGAGTTGATCGGCGTCGGCGATGCGGCCGCATCGTTGGTGGGCCCGCAAATCTACAAGGAGTTCGTCCTTCCGTTCGAGCGGAAGCTGGTCGATGGGCTGCACGCCCTGGGCGCCCGGGTGCGGTTGCACATCTGCGGCAACATCCGCCGCATCCTGCCCGACATCGCCAGCCTGGGGTGCGACCTGATCGACATCGACTCGATGGTTCCGCTCGATCAGGCGCGTCGGGAGCTAGGCCCCGGGCAGGTCTTGGCCGGCAACCTGGATCCGGTCAAGACGCTTCGCAACGGCACGCCCGAATCGGTCGCGGCCGCCGTTGCCGCCTGTCATGCCCAGGCCGGGCCGCGGTACATCGTCGCCGCCGGGTGCGAGGTGCCCCGCGACACGCCGGAGGCGAACGTGCTGGCACTGACTCGCTACGCCCGGTCGCCAAAAGGCTCAGAGTAGGCAGCGATCGTTCGTAGTGTCGCCTTTAGGGGCTGAGAAAATGAGCACAATGCGGCCCGTTTGACCGGCTTCACGCGGAGCGTGAAGAGTACGATGACAATTCCCAAGTCGATCGGCACAGCCGCTTGCCAGAATCGGCCAATCTGGCAAAATGGTAACGAGGGGTATCGAATCCGCCGTCCGTTGTGAGGTTCCCATGCCGGCCGACAATCGCGAGGTTCGTGCGCAATTCGATGAATTGAAAATCGGCGACCGCGTCGAGGTGGAACACACCGTCACGGTCGGGCCGAAAAACTGGCGAAAGACGACGTGCGGAACCGTCCTCCGCACCGAACGCCGCCGGCAGGGCTTGCACGTCGACCGCAGCATCGACGATCAGGTCTACTGCGACGTGATCCTCCTGGAACTCGCCGACGGCGAGTTGACCGACGTAACGGTCGATGAGTTCACGATGATTCGCCGGGCGTAGCGATATCGTCGGGCGAACTTCCAAGCCGTTGCGAAAGCGGACGGATTTGGAAATCCGACCTCCCTGCGCACCACCGATCCGTCCCGCTTCATTTCCTCACCTGGGGCGTGCGGAGTACAATGTCCTTTACAATGCCGAAGTCCCAGCAGCCCGACAATCCGCTCTTCGAGTCCCACCCCCGAACGTTCGCCGCGAATCGGTACGTCTATCCGGTGCTGAGCCGCCGCGCGGGCGGAATCTCGATCGGCGTCAACCTGAATCCCGACCGCGCGTGCAATTTTCACTGCGTTTATTGCCAGGTCGATCGTGCGGCCTCCTGCCGCGCCGGCAGCGTGGACCTTGACGAACTGGCCGGCGAGCTGGACCGGATGGTTGCGCTGGTGGCCACCGGTCGGATCTTTGAGGGGCCGCCATTCCGAGACACGCCCGAGCCGCTCCGTCGCTTGAACGACATCGCCCTGAGCGGCGACGGCGAGCCGACCCTGTCGGCGAACTTCGATCAGGCGGTCGAGCTGTGCGCCGAGGTCCGCCGCCGTCGCGGCATTGACGATACGAAGCTCGTGCTCATCACCAACGCCACGCGGCTTGACCAACCGGGCGTCCGCCGGGCGATGGAAACGCTCGACCGCAACCATGGCGAGATTTGGGCCAAGCTCGATGCCGGCGACGAAGCCCGCTACCGCCTGGTGAACCGTTCGGCCGTGCCGTGGCAGCGGATTCTCGACAACCTGCGGGCGGCCGCCATCGCGCGGCCCATCGTCATCCAATCGCTCTTCTTGGCGATTCGAGGGCAACAGCCGTCGGCGCTCGAGTTGGATGCCTATTGCAGCCGGCTTGGCGAGATCACGGCCGCCGGCGGACAAATCAAGCTGGTGCAGATTCACACGATCGCGCGATCGCCGGCCGAGAGCTGGGTCTCAACGCTGGACGATGCGGCCGTGGATGCCATCGCGGAGCTGGTCCGCCATCGAACGGGGCTCAACGTGGCGGCGTTCTACGGCGCAGCAAAAAACGGAAAGCAGACCCCGTAGGGCAATGCTTCCGCATAAGAGACCGGCGTCATGCTAAAGGCACGGCGCACGGTAGAAGCGCGATCTACACACCTGTCGGCGAGCGAGCGGCTACTTGCGATGCCGAATCTTGGCCCGATTGCGGCGTTTCTTCCGGCCAATCTTGCGACGGCCCTTTCCCGTTTTCTTTCCCAAGGAATGCTCCGTACCTGAAAGAAATCACTCCCCCTTGGCGGACGAGCCAACCGTCGGCGCGCTTCCAACCCGGCGGGACTGAGACCGATTATAGCAGACCGGTCCGGTGACCGACAAGTGGGGTAGTTTTGCCCATCGCGAGCGTGCGTCAGGCGTCCTGGGGATCGGCTGCCCAGTCGTTCGTTTCGCTGATCGCCTGCCGCAGCAGGACCAGCAGCGCGCTGGGGTCGTGCGGCTTGCGGAGGAAGTAGTGGCAGCCTGCGGCCCGGCACCGCCGCACAAGCCCCGGCTCGTTCTTTCCGCTCAGAATGATGATCGGCGTGGAGCACGTCTCTGGGGCGTCGGCCAGTTGCTCGCAGATGGCCAAGCCATCGGCGTCAGGCAGGTTGAGGTCGAGGAGGATAGCCGACGGCGATTCGGCCTTTGCCCGGGCGATGCCGCTTTCGCCCGAAAACGCCGCGACGGTGCGAAACCCATGCTGCTTGAGCCCATGCGACAGAACGGTCGACAACGTGTCGTCGTCGTCGATGATCAGCACGGTTTGCTGCCTCGGCGCAACGACCGGTGCAGGCTGGATTTCGGGCAGTGTGGCGAACTCGGTGGGCATGGCGGGAGACTTGGGCGGGCAATGCGGGTACGTTAAACTGTACAGCACCGTTCCGGTAAGTCAAATTGGGGCGAATGAGACGCGTGGCCGCTCGTGCTGGTTGTGCTAGTCGTGCCGGTTGCTCGCTTGCTTCGGGCCAAGCCGTTAGGGGGCCAGCGTTTTGCTCGGCTGCGTGAAAAGCCTCACGCCAACGCGCGGAGGCGCGAGGAAGGTGAAGGAGCCGACGCTTTTTCCTCGCTCGCGCGTCGGGCTGCCGCCTAAAGGCGGAACTACGAACGACGATACAGTCCTCGTGGTGAGAGATGCGGAAATCGTTCAAGACGAGACGGGCGTAGTATATTAGCGCGAGGCCCCCATGCGATTCGCTTGCCGATTACACGTTCGTGTTGTTGTCACTCTGCTGCTCTGTTGCGCGTTGCAGGGGACGGCCGCTGCGGCGGAAGATGCGTCGTCCTATCGTGCGGCGCTCGATTCGATCGTGGCCGCTGATCTTGGCGCCCACGTCGAGCAACTCGCCAGCGATGAGATGGAAGGACGCGAGGCCGGCACGCGCGGCGGGCTCGCCGCCGCCGAATACCTCGCCAAGCAGTACGCCCGGCGCCATCTCTCGGCGGCTGGCGACGGCGGCAAGTTCTTTCAACCGTTCGAGCCGAACTTCCGCAACGTTCTGGCGATCGTCGAGGGACGCGACCCGAAATTGCGCGAGCAGGTGATCGTCGTCTGCGCCCACTATGACCACGTTGGCTATGGCGGGCTGTCGAGCCTTGGCGGCTACGGATACCTGCACCCCGGCGCGGACGACAACGCCAGCGGCACGGCCGCGGTGCTCCAGGTTGCTCGGGCGTTGAGCAGGCTGGCCAGCCCACCGAAACGATCGATCCTCTTGGCCAACTGGGACGGCGAGGAGAAAGGGCTGCTCGGGTCGAAGCATTGGACCGCTCACCCGACGCTTCCCATCCGACGCGTCGTTGCGGCGATCAACCTCGACATGATCGGCCGGCTTCGCGACGATCAGTTGAAGGTCTTCGCCAGCCGCAGCGGCTTTGGTTGGCGGCGACTGGTCAGCTCGCAGAACGACGAGCCACATCTGCGGCTCGATTTCTCTTGGTCGGTCGAGCAGCGTGCCGATCATTACCCGCTGTTCGAGCGGCGCATTCCCGTGCTGATGTTCCACACGGGACTCCACGAGGACTACCATCGGCCGAGCGATGTGGCCTCGCAGATCGACACCAGGGGCATGGAACGTATCACGCGGCTCCTGTTCGGCGTCGTCTACGACCTGGCCGAGCGGCCAGCCACGCCCGGCTTCCGTGCCGCCGCGCGACACGAATCGCCGGCCGACGAGCAGGCGATGCTCGGCGAAGTCGCCCGGCCGGCCGACCGGTTGGGCGTCGGCTGGAGCGACGACGCCGCCACAACCGACGGCATCTTGGTTTCGACGGTCGCCGCCGGATCGGCTGCGGAGCGGGCGGGTATCCAGGAGGGCGATCTGATCACTCGTGTCGCCGGCCGTCGGATTCTTTGCGACGACGATTTCTATGCCGCCGTCGCCGCGGCCGAGAGTCCCGCGTCCATCACCGTTCGTCGCTCGGACCGGCAAGAGCCGCTGGACTTGAAGACGCGATTGGATGGCCAACCGTTACGCTGGGGGTTCACCTGGCGCGTTGACGATGCCGAGCCGGGCTCCGTGATTCTCACGCACGTGATCCCCGGCACCCCGGCCGCGCGGGCCGGATTGATCGCCGGAGACCGCATCGACCAAGTCGCCGGCCGTGACTTCGCCGACGAGGCCGCCTTTGCCCTGCTAGCCAAACGCGCTACGGAATCGCTGGAATTGCTCGTCGAACGCGACGGCCGGCTGCGGCTGCTGACGCTCCGGCTTCGCGACGGCAAATCGATCAAGCGGGCGGCGTGAGGAACCGCGTCAAAATAACCTGATCGAATTCCAGTAATACACAGACATTCACGGAACACTAAAATCACCACTAATCTTCGCAAATTTTCACCCATTAGCGTAAATCAGCGGAGATTAGTGTTCCCAAAAGCTGATCAAGTTATTCTGACGCGACGCCTAAGGCGAGCGATGCGGAGAAGATCGCTGAGCCGAGGGTCGATTCAGCCCTCACCCTAGCCCTCTCCCAGAGGGAGAGGGGACTATTGCCGCCGGCGTCTACTTCGCGGCGACGACCTTCGGCGACGGGGCCGGCCGTTTCCAGGCGATGACCAGCCAGCCGTCGCGGGAAATCACTTCGACGGGGAACAGCTTCCCGTAGCTTTTCCACTTGCCGGGCAGTTGGAGACCCTGGCCGAGGAACTCGGGCTCGAAGACCTTGGTGAACCGCTTTTCGAGGAGCTTGCGCAGCACCTGCTGAGGGCCGGAAAGTCTCTTCCTGCCGCCGGGGACGAAGCCAGGCGGGAAGACATCGAGGCCGCCTTGCCGCACGACGCGGAATTGCCCCGCGGGCGATTTCTCGATCTTGTAGTTCGCCGAGACGTTCATGGCGGGGTAGCCTTCCTCGCCCTTGAAGTATTTCGCGCCGCGGATGGTGACGCGAAAGCCATTGTCGAGGAAGCTGACCGAGATCGGCTGCCGCGGGGCGAAGGTAATCGCCCACGGTTTGCCGTCGTCATCCCCTTTCATCTTGTCGGGCAAACGGCCGAGCAGATTGACGGCCATCGCTTGCACCTTCTCCTCATAGATCGTGCGGCCGGCCAAGGCATCGAAGGCCAGGTTGTTGACCATTGACTCGTGGAGCCGGAGGACCATGTCGGCCCCTTGGGCCGTCGAGGCTGGCGGAGCGCTGGGGGCCGCCACTTTGCCGCCGCCCGCCTGAAGGCCGGTGACCTTGAATGCGTCGGACGTCGTGCTGAAGCGAAGCTCTTGCGGGAAGAGCTTCCGCTCGCTGAACGGCCGACGGAACTTCTCGACGTATTTCTCGTTGGCCTTCTCGATCGATTCCTCGGCCCTCGCGTCGATCCGCTCGTTGAGCCGCTCTTCGGCGTGGCGGGCGGCGATCCATTCGGCCTGCGGCTTCAATTTGTAGGTCTTCTTCCAGGCCATTCGCTCGATCATCCGTCGGCCCTTGCACGATTGGATGTCGCAGATGTCGGTCGAGACGTCGGCGCAGGAGACGGCGGGCCGGGCCGACAGCCCGTTGGCGTCGATGCAGAGCTGCTTCCGGGCCGAAAGACTTACCGTCGCGTTGCTGAAGATCGTGATGCGGCCGTGGTAGCCGACGTTGTTCGAGTGGGTCGTGCCGCAAAACAGCGTTTCGAGAACGCCGACGTTCGGATTCGAGGCCAGCACGGTGTGGGTTTCGCCGATGGTGCGGGCAGTGCCGTGAATCATCGTGCCCAGGATGCAATCTTCGACCGGCATGGTGTCGTCGACGTGCTCGGCGATGCCCGCCCCAACGAGCTCAGGCGACAGTTCGGCGAAGACGTTGGGCCGGACCAACTCGTTCGCGATCGCCTCGACCAGTCGGGGCGCCTGGCGGGCGCTCTCGAGAAAGCGAACGGTCTCGCTGATCACCAGAGCGTCTTCCGTCGTCGGCTTAGTCTCGTACGCCTCAAGACTCTTGGCCAATCGGTCAAGCCTTCCGTCGAACTCATGCCGCAGCGCCTCGTTGTTGACGTTCAGCATGGCGATGTAGACATGAAGCGAGTGCTGGACGTCCACAAACCAAACGAGTTCCAGGCCGTCGTGATCCGGACGGTATCGGTCCTCGATCGCTCGCAGCGTCGCGCTGTTCGGCTTGTCGCGTTGAAGCTCCGCCTGAAGCTCGTCCCAAAGGATGTACTTGCGCCAGTCGTCGCCGTTGGGGCCTGCCTGATTCAAGCGTTGATCCAGGCGGTCGAGGGCGTCGATCAGCTCAGCCTTGGCTTGCTGGACGTCCGCCTCGCCGATGGGGTGAAACGCCGACTTGGCGGCTTGGCACGCCGCCGGCAGGTCGCTTAGGGGAACATTGGTCGCCCGGGCAGACGCGAGGGAGGCCGCCAGGGCCAGCAAGACCGTGGAACAATAAACCGATAGCCGCTGCGCCGTGGCGAGTCGCATGTGACCGCTCCTTCGTTCTGGTACGATAGTTCCCATTGGGGTTATAGACTGGCCTTCCCCCGTTCGCTCATAATTGCCGCTTTCCAGGTCCACGCATTTTGTGAAGGCTGCCGGCTCTGGGGAATCGGAAAAAACACTAGAGCCTGCGTAGCCTATCAGTTATTCGACTTTGGGACAACACAATTCTTCGAGATCGGCCGGGGATGGCGGAATCGCCCATCCGTCGGTCGTTAGCGCAGGGGCATCGCCTGCGTCTCGGGGCAGGACAGGCGGGAAGCCTGCCGCGGAAGCCTCTCTCCCAGGACGGGTTCGTACAGCGATTTTCTAGACATAACCGCCCGTCCGAAAGGAGTTTGCCATGCACGTCGCAGGCCGTCTGACGTTGTCTTGTCTTGTTGTCATCTTGGTGGTTGGCCGAGCGTTGGCCAGTCCCCCGGCGTCAGGCGGAGACGCTCCGATCGTCTGGCGCACCGATTACGCCCGTGCGATGGCGGAAGCGGAACGGCAGAACGCGATGCTGCTAATCTACTTTTGCGACAAGGAGTCGGAACTCTGTCGCCGCTTCACCGAGGAAACGCTCGGCGACGGACAGGTGACGGCTCGCCTGCGGCCGTACGTGTGCGTCAAACTGCCGTTGACGGCCAAGATCACGGTTCACGGCAAGCCGGTTGTGTTGCTGGAGAATGAATCGTTTGCCGAGATGCAGGGGAATCCCGGTATCGCCATTGTCGACTTCCGATCGCCCAAAGAGCCTCAGCGCGGCGCGGTGGTGAGCCTGTTTCCGATCACCGAGCGGCTCGGGTATAGCCCCGAGCAAATGGTCGTGATTCTGGGGCTCCCGGCTGGCACGCTCACGCAGCGGACGCTCATCTACGCCGTGCGGACGCATCCGGAGAAGCCGGAGAGCACGGGCGGAGAGCCGCTGCCGGACCTGGTCGAAGAGGCTGAGAGCCATTCGAAGTATCAGGCCGATATTCGAGTTCAGGGACATCATTTCTGGGACTCGCGGTTTCGGCGGATCATCGCTCGGCTTCCAGGCGGCTTGACCGCTCGCGAGGTCTGCGCCGAGAGTTGGCCGGGCGAGAACCTGGTCGAGGCGGCCATCGACTGCGTCGACTGCTGGCGATCGTCGAGCGGTCATTGGGACGCCGTGCGGTCACGCCATCCGTTCTTCGGCTACGACATGAAGCGCGGCGACAACGGCGTCTGGTATGCCACCGGCATTTTCGGCGGCGGCTGAGACTACATGCTTGCTGTCTCGCTGCGCTCGCTTAGCAAGCATGGCACCCGCCATTTGTTTGACGCGCGCTACTCGTCGGCGGTCAGCTTGTCGTAGAAATCGACGTAGTCGTCGCGCTTGTCGCTGGCCCGGGCGGCGATGGCGGAACGCGGATGCTGGTTCAACTGGCCGGTGATGTTGTACTGCACGTACGGCCCCCACTCGACCTCGCGGCTCAGCGGCAGCAGTCGCTCCTGGATCACGCGGTACAGCGGGCGAATGCGAAACTTCGGATTGCGGAGGAAGCTCAGGAGCAATTCCATCGGGCAGTTGCCCGCGCCGCGTCCCAATCCGGCCATCGAGGCATCCATGTAGTTCGCTCCGTGGATAATCGCTTCGATGGTGTTGGCGAAGGCCAGTTGCTGGTTGTTGTGAGCGTGGATGCCGACGTCCTTGCCGGTGGCCTTGGCTGCGGCCAGATACTTCTTCACCAGCAGTTCGACCTGCTCGGCGTACATCGCGCCGTAGCTATCGACGACGACGAGCACGTTGGCCGGCGTTTCGCAGAGCAGCTCGAGCACCTGATCGATCTCGGTTTCGGTCACTGTGCTGACGGCCATGAGGTTGGCCGACACTTCGTAGCCTTTGTCGGCCGCATCGCGAATCATGTCGGCCGCCTCGGCGACCTGATGGGCGTAGAACGCCACGCGGATCATGTCCAGGATGCTGTGCGCCTTGGGCGCGATCTCGGTTCTCCAGTCGGTCTTGCCGACGTCGGCCATCGCGGCCAGTTTCAGCGACGTCGGATTGCCGTCGACGATTCGCCGCAGGTCGTCCTCTTCGCAGAACTTCCAAGCGCCGAACTCATCGCGGCCGAAGAATTTCTTCGATCCCTTGTAGCCGATCTCCATGTAGTCGATGCCGGCTTCGACGCAGGCCTGATAGATCGCCCTGACAAAGCCGTCCTCGAACGCGTGGCCGTTGATCAGCCCGCCGTCGCGGACGGTGCAGTCGAGGACCTTCAGTTGTGGCCGATAGGTGATCCAAGGGGCGGTCATTGGCTGGCTCCAGTCGTGCGACTCGGCGGAGGAGACTCCGTCGGGAACGCGGGACGATTGCAGAGTTGTTCGCAGGCGCCGGTATTCCGAATGAGATCGCCGCCTAAAGGCGGAACTACGAACAACGATCGCCGCCTAAAGGCGGGACTACGAACAACACGCTTGCCGCCTAAAGGCGGGACTACGAACGACCGTCAATTCTGCGAGCGCCGGCGGCAAAGTCAAAGCGATCGGTCCAGACGGCCTCAAAGCGCAGCAAAAACCGCATGGCAGGGCCGGCTTTCGCCTACCCTACCATGCGGTTCGGGGGAGTGAAATGCTGGATATACGCTAGAAGCCCAGGTCCTCGCCGTGCCCGGTCAGGTCGGCGACGCGCTTCTCGATGATCTCCTTGCGGGCCTTGCTGCGTTTATCGACGTTGTCGCGCAGCTCTTGGAGCTTTTGCTCCATTCGCTTCAGTTCGAGGGTCCGCTTCTGCTGGCGGGCGTCGAAGTGCTTGCCCACCACTTCATCGAGCTGAGCCTTCACTTTCTCGCGTTCGTCCTTCGACGCCTCGCGATACTGCTTCACCAAGTCGCGAGTCTGGCGCTCCAAGTCCATGTCTTTCTTAATCAGGGCGTACAGCTCGGGGTCGTTCTTCTCCAGCGAACCGAACATGCCGGCGTGGCCTGGACCCATTCCGGCACCGCCACCGGGCCCCATTCCGCCACCGGGCACTCCCATTCCAGGGGCCGGAATACCGTCTGGCCGCGGACCAGGCATGCCGTCCGGGCGGCCTCGACCGTCGGGGCAACCGGGGCCGCCATCATGCGGACCCATCGGCCGACCACGATCGCCGTCAGGACCTCGCTTGCCGTCGGGACCCATCGGCGGTTGGCCTCGGTCCCCGTCGGGGCCGCGTCGGCCGTCCGGGCCCATCGGCTGCCGATCGCCAGCGCCTTGCCGCTTGTCGTGGCGTCCCATCGGACGACCGTCGCCACCATCCGGCGGCGGACCCATCGGCTCGCCGCGGTCGGCCTGCGGGCCGCGCCCCTGTCCCCGTGGTGGCATCCGGTCGTCGTCCCCGTCGCGCGGCGGTCCCGGGGGCCCGAAACCATCAGGCCCGCGCTGCGCGACTTGCCCATGCAGGCCGCCCGGCATCGGGCCGCCATCATCCCAAGCGTTCGCGGCAGGGGCCTTCTTCTCGGGCCCATCAGCGGCGACAGCCAATCGGACCGACAGCAGTCCTAATGCGAGGACGGCTGCCACGGCAACGGCATACCTGGTTCGTCTCATGATCGTGATCTCCTGCATTGAAAGAACGGTTCGTTACAATTTGCTCTGATCGAAGTCTTGCTGCATTTGCTCGATTCCCAACCGGAGCGATCCTGTGGCGTCGGGCCCGGCGTACATGTCGTGCTGGGCATACAGCACGCGCTGCCCGATCTCGGTCATCTGCTCGTCCCAGGAATCGTCCCACTTTGGCCCCAGCGGCTGGTTGCCGACTTGCTTGACGATGGCCGTCCGTTGCGGCGTCTTGACAACCGGTTCGCCGGGGTGATTGGGTTG
>JBDKUC010000159.1:0-4224 GCA_039679885.1 Thermoguttaceae bacterium
AACAGCCGGTCGTAAAGCTGGCCGGCGACCGCCGGGTCCTGAACCTGATGCTGGGCCCAATCGCGGACCATCGCGGCCAACATCGCCTCGCGCGTCTGGCAATCGCTGCCGGCCGGCGTCGGCGGCGGCAGATGCTCGGGCAGGATCGGCCCGCCCCGGGCCAAGATCATCGCATGCTCCAGCGAATTGCGAAGCTCGCGAACATTGCCGTGCCAGGGACGCCCATCGAGCGCCCGGAGCGTTTCCGCCGCAAGCATCGGCCGCGGCACGCCTGCGCTGGCGGCAAGTGTCTCCAGGAAGTGATGGCTCAATTCGGCCACGTCGCCCGACCGCTCGCGGAGCGGCGGGATCTCGATCTCGAACGTGATCAGACGGAAATAGAGGTCCTCGCGGAAATCGCCGCGCACAACCCGTTCATGCAGATTTTGGTGCGTTGCCGAGACGACGCGGAAATCGCTCCGAATGGGCCGGCTCGCCCCGACCGGCAGAATCTCGCCATACTCGAGCACGCGGAGCAGCTTCACCTGCAACGTCGGCGGAATGTCCGCGACCTCGTCAAAGAAGATCGTGCCGCCGTCGGCCTGTTCCAATAGCCCTTTTCGGGCCTGGTCCGCCCCGGTGAACGCCCCGCGGACGTGGCCGAACAACTCGCTCTCGGCTAACGACGGACTCAACGAGGCGACGTTCACCGGCACGAACGGACCATCGCTCCGCCGGCTGTACTGATGAATCGCCCGGGCGACCAACTCCTTCCCCGTGCCGCTTTCACCGTGGATATGGACGCAGGCGTCGGCCGGCGCCACCACCGCGATTCGCTTGAACACTTCCTGAATGGCCGGCGAAGAGCCGACCAACCGCGGCGGTGAAGATGACGGTGTTCGGAGGGAAACGCCCGCCGCGCGCGATCGCTCCCCCGCGCTGACTTCTGTCGCTTTCGTTCCAGCGAGGCGGCCGATTGCCCGCTCAATGGCGCGCTGCGCCACGCTCAGGTCGAACGGTTTCACCAAATACTCGAAGGCCCCGTTGCGGACCGCTTCGACCGCCGTGGCCAGGTCGCCGTAGGCCGTGATGACGATCATCGGTCGGGGGCCGCAAAGCTCTCGAAAACGCCGCATGGCCGACAGGCCATCGAGACCCGGCAGCCGGACGTCAAGCACGATGGCGTCCGGCGCACGCGCGGTCGCCGCCTCGAAGGCCTGCTCGGCGGACGGCGCGACGGAGGCCGTGTGGCCGAGCCCCTCGACCAGCTTCTTGAGCCCCCAGCAGATGCTTTGCTCGTCGTCGACGATAAGGATGTGTGCCATGGCAGTGATGGTCGGCGTGCCGCTGACCGCTAAGCATCCGTCGGAAACTCGAACGAAAAACAGGTCCACTCGCCGTCGCGGCGCCAGCGAACTTGCCCGCCATGACGCTCGGCGACCTGGCGGGCGACGAACAATCCCAAACCGAACCCGTCGGGTTTCGTGGTCACGAACGAATCAAACAGCCGGTCGCAAACGGTCGGATCGGGTCCGCGGCCCGTGTCGAGGATGCGAATCGTGCCACGGCCCTTCTCGTCACGGTCGATTTCCACTCGCACCTGCGGCGGTGTGGCGCCGCCTGCCACCGCCGCATCAGCCGCGTTAAGCACCAAATTGGTGACGAGCTGCCGAAGCGACTCGGGATCTCCGTCAAGGCAGATGGGCGTTGAAGGCGCGACGAACTGAAGCTCGATTCCGGCATGGACGTACGATGGCCGCACCAGGGCCAACACGTCGGAGACCAAGCGGCTCATATCAACGCGACTTTCGATCGCCGGCGACGATGGCTCGATCGACAGAAACTGCCGCAAGTACGACTCCATTAGCCGCATCTGCCGCAGAGCCACATCGAGCGATTCGTCTTTCTCGCCGCCCGGGCACTCCCGGCGGTGCAGCTCGATCGCCATCCGGCCGCCAGTCGCCGCGTTGCGAAGCTGATGCGCCATCGAAGCGCCGAGCTTCCCGAGCGTCCTGAGTCGCTCATTATGGCGAACCTCGCGCTCGTACCCGGCCAATTGTTCGGTCATTCGGTTGATCGACTCGGCCAAGTCACGCAACTCGTCATTTCGCCGACCGAGCGGCATCGGCGTGAAATCGCCTTGCGCGATCGCTGCGGTTCGGCCGACCAGCGAGCCAATCGGTCGTGCCAGCCGTCGCGCCAGCCAAGAGGCAATCGCCACGGCGACGCATGCGGCCACGAGCCCAGAGAGCAACGCCGGATAGACCGCCTGACGCACTCGGGCGGCCAACTCGTCTTCAGGATAAAGGATCAGGAGCCTCGACGCGGCCCCCTTGCGCAACCGGTCGGGCACGTCCACAATGACAACCAGATAATCCCGCTGCCCCAGCGTGACGCTCGTCTGATCTGTGCCGCCGCCTGCTCGAGTCCGCTGGGCGGTGATTAACTCGGAACGCTTCGGCGCGCTCCGGGCCACACTGGCCAACTGCTCGAGCCACGACCGTTCAAGCCGAAGCGTGCTCTCCTCGGCCCGCTGCTGAGGATCAATGAGGACAAACTCGGCCCCCGAGAGTCCTTTCATCTGCCATAAAACAGAACCGGTCAACGGGAACGGAGCGTTGCCGAGTGTCTGGGCGACGCGGCGAAGGTTTTTCGCCTCGTCGCGGCGCTCGCGGTCGGCGATCCAGAGCGCCGTGATCGCTGTCGCGGAAAGGACCGCCAGCAGCACCACGGCCACCATCGGCACGAGCAACTGGCGCCGAATCGGCCACCGGACGCCCGACGGTTGGCTCTGCGAAATCGTCGCATCGTTGAGTGGGGCAGACATGGCGATACGTGACCAGCGCGGCGTTGGTTGTTACCCTGCCACCTTATGGGCCGAGAATGCTTTCGGTGTCGACCAAATCGACACGCCTGTCGAGAGATCTGACACAAAGATTCATTTTAGGCTCTCACGCAAAAAGACGCAACCTTGCATCAGCGAACCGTTTAAGGCGTTTCGCGGTCAACGCAGCGGCGGTGGCATCCGATTTGCTCCTATCCAGCCCAGCTAAAACCGCGCCTTGTCGGCCAAGCAGGCAATCTGCCGCCTACCGGGCAATTCTCACCGTAAGGTGGGTCGACGTCGCAAGTACATGGTGGGGCTTCGCAAACCAATCAACGGTGAGTTGCACTCTGTCGATTTGCAGAACGAGTTGCCGCGACGGAAGCCCCACCAACGCCTTCGTGAGAAATACGGACTACCGGGCAGAGAATGGAGAACACTGTGAAACGTCAGAATGGAATCGGGCGAGAACGTCGGATCGCAGACGGCCTTCGGCTATGCATCGTAATGGCCCTAGGAACGCTGGTCGCCTCCCGCGGCTTGGCCGCCGAAACGGAAAACGCTGCCCCGCGTCTAGGACCCGATCCGAAGCTTTATCAGACCACGGTCGACCGGGCGATTCAGTTTCTGGGCACGCGCCAGACGACCGAGGGCGCGTTGAGCCCGCAGCTCGGCATCGGTCCAACCGCCCTCTACACGCTTGGCCTCCTCCGCGCCGGCCGGTCGCCCAGCGATCCGCAGGCGGCCAAGGGCTTGGCCTACTTGGAAGAGGCCGTTCAGGAGAATGGCGGCATCTACAAAGGTGGTGGACGCATTCCCAATTATGAGACCTGTATCGCACTAGTCTGCCTCAAGGAAGCTAACCGCAACGGCAAATACGATAAGACGATCAAGGACGCCGAGCGGTTCCTCCGCGACGGTCAGGTCGACGAGCGAAAGGTGAAGGATAAGTCGGACGTCTCCTACGGCGGCATGGGCTACGGTGGCCGCACTCGGCCCGACCTCTCGAACACGGCCTACCTGCTCGACGCCCTCAAGGCGTGCGGCGCGGGCGCCGACGATCCGGCCGTCAAGAAGGCGCTCGAGTTCGCCTCGCGGTGCCAGAATCTCGAGAGCGAGCACAACACGACGAAGTACGCCGCCAAGGTGAACGACGGCGGCTTCTTCTACACGCCCAGCGTGAGCAAGCAGGATCCATCGCGAGAAACGCCGAATGGAGGTCTACGGAGCTACGGCTCGATGACCTACTCGGGCCTCAAGAGCATGATCTATGCGGGGCTGAAGAAGGATGATCCCCGCGTCAAGGCCGCGATCAAGTGGATCGGGAAGAATTACGATCTGAAGTCGAACCCGGGCATGGGCCAGGCCGGTCTCTACTATTACTATCACACGTTCGCCAAGGCCCTCGATGCGTTCGGCGC
>JBDKUC010000308.1:0-2100 GCA_039679885.1 Thermoguttaceae bacterium
CGGCGGCCGGCTTGATGCCGTGCACGTCTTCCAGGTAGTCGCTAAGCTCTTTCGCCTCCTTCAGCGTCAAGCCAACGATCTTATCGCCCAGGTCCTTGGTGACGGTCGAAAACTCGCGGGTTGCAACGTCTGTCGCCATGAAACTTCAGTCCTTTCTCACGCTTAAAGTCAGATAGGTAAACGGATGGTTGGTTTCAATGCGGGAGGGCGATGTTCAGTGGGCAGACTGTCCGGCGACAGCCGATTCCCCCTTCAAAATCTCGCAGTGGGGCCGTACCCCGCAACGTTCGCCCCGTCGCCTGCACTCGCGCGCAAACTGGCCAGAGTCTGCTCATGCGAACCTCTTAATATAACCGAGTTCCATCCTCGTGCAAGGCGGACGCGAGGCAAAAAACGGGCCGAAAGCAAGAATTCGGACAAAATATTGCGTTTCTGCCCCACGACGGGGGTTCCGTAAACGAAACATGTCCCGCGAAATTGACCGGCTCGGCAAGAAAAGGCCCCTCGGCGGCTCTAGGGAGCGAGTGCCTCTTCCGTTTCCGCTTTTCTTCTTGTACGTGTTCCTCCGGGGGCTAGCTCGTTTCATCGAAATCTGCCGTTTCGGCGAGACTATCGCCCATGCTTCTCTCCTGGCGCTCCGCCTGAAAAAGGCCGAATCTGCGCCGCTCAAATCGGATCGCGACTTCGCCTTTTTGTGACAGCTCGAACTATTACCGACCTATTACACAACCCATACACAGTGGCAGACGCCGTTTGGGCGAAAGCATCTATAATTGGGCGTGTTTGCATCAACCGACTTTGCCCGCATTGGAGCCAACCTTGACCGCTAGACGCCTTGATACAGAAACTTCGAACTGCTCTGCGCCGCCCACTTCGTCGACGGCCGGTCGCGTCCCGCCGCGGGTGCTGCTGACCAGCGTCTTTGGTCCCTATGGCCAAGACGACGAGTACGGCAGCCGGCGAATGAACCCGATGGAGCTGTATCACAACCAGGTGACTCGCACCCAGGGGCCGTTCTCGCTCAGAATGTTTCATCGGAGCTGGGGCCTGATGATGATTCAAGCGAACATCGCGGCGCCCTGCACGCTGTTGGACTTCCCCGTTCTCGATCGCTTCATCGAAGAAATCCGCACCCAGCAGTACGACATCATCGGCATCTCGTCGATTATTCCGAACATCTATAAAGTCAAGAAGATGTGCGAACTGATCCGGCAGTATCAGCCGGACGCCAAGATCGTCATCGGAGGGCACATTGCCAACGTGCCCGACTTGGCCGAGCAGGTGGACGCGGATCACATCGTGCGCGGCGAGGGCGTCCGCTGGTACCGCCGCTTCCTCGGCGAAGATGAAAACCAGCCCATTCGCCACCCGGTCATTCAGTCGGGCATCGGGACGCGAACCGTGGGCCTCACTGTCAAGGAACGCGCCGGCGACGTCGCTGCGACGATCATCCCGTCGGTGGGCTGCCCGATGGGCTGCAACTTCTGCTCCACCTCCGCCATGTTCGGCGGCAAAGGCAAATGGGTGGACTTCTACCGCACCGGCGACGAACTGTTCGACGTCATGTGCCAGGTCGAACGCGAGGCAAACGTTTGCTCGTTCTTCATGATGGACGAGAACTTCCTCTTCCACCGCAAGCGGGCGCTGCGGCTCCTGGAACTGATGGAGAAACACAATAAGGCGTGGTCGTTGGACGTCTTCAGTTCGGCCAACGTCCTCCGCTCCTACACGATCGACCAACTCGTCCGTTTGGGCATCTCGTGGGTCTGGATGGGGATCGAGGGACGCGACAGCCAATACTCGAAGCTCTCGGGCATCGACACGTTCGCCCTCGTCCGTGAACTCCAATCGCACGGCATCCGCGTCCTGGGCTCGACGATCATCGGGCTGGAAAATCACACGCCGGACAACATCGACGAGGCCATTGAATACGCCACCCGTCACGACACGGACTTCCATCAGATCATGCTCTACACGCCCATCCCAGGCACGCCGCTCCACGCGGAGTTGACCGCGAAGGGCCTGATGAAGGATGAGAGCGAATTCCACGCCAGTGACATTCACGGCCTACTGAAATTGAACTACCGTCACCCGGCCCTC
>JBDKUC010000161.1:0-3575 GCA_039679885.1 Thermoguttaceae bacterium
CCCACATCGCCCGATCCTACGGACAACGTTCAACCTGAGCGCCGAGCTGATTGAGTTTCTCGTCGAGACGTTCATAGCCGCGATCGAGGTGGTGGATGTCGTCGATGACCGTCTCGCCTTTGGCGGCCAGACCGGCGAGCACGAGGGCCGCACTGGCCCGAAGATCCGAGGCAGTGACCACAGCGCCGGTCAGACGGTCGACGCCGGTCACGACGGCGGTCGAGCCGCAGAGTTCAATCCGGGCGCCCAGGCGGTTGAGTTCGGCGATGTGCTGGAAACGGCTTGCGAACACGCGGTCGCCGATCGTGCTTCGTCCGCGGGCTAAGGTGAGCAACGCCATCCACTGGGCCTGCACGTCGCTCGGCACGCCGGGATAAGGAAGTGCCGTGAGGTCCACCGGCCGCGGCGGAGCAGTGGCCACCAGGGTCACCTCGTCCTTGGCCACCAACAGGTCAAATCCGGCCTGATCCAGCTTGTCGAGCACGGCGGCAAGCTGCTCGGGAACCACGCCGGCCACGGTGACCGTGCCCCCGGTGATCGCGGCCGCCAACAGGAGCGTGGCCGCCTCGATGCGGTCGGGAATGATGCGATAGGTGGTGCCGTGCAGCCGCTCGACGCCCTCGATCCGGAGGGTCGGCGTGCCTAGTCCTTCAATCTGGGCACCCATGCCATTTAACAACCGCCCCAGGTCGACGATCTCCGGCTCGACCGCCGCTCCGGTAATCACCGTTTCACCGTCGGCCAGGACGGCGGCGGCCAGGACATTGGCCGTGCCGGTGACGGTCGGCCCCTGCGGGCCAGCTAGTTGAATGCGGGCTCCCACGAGCCGCTTCGCCTCGGCGATCACGTAGCCGTGTTCGAAGCGAAGCTCCGCTCCGAGCGCGGCCAGGCCGGCGAGATGGAGGTCGACCGGTCGCGGACCAATGTTGCAGCCGCCGGGAAGCGAGACCACTGCCCTGCCCCGCCGGGCCAAGAGCGGACCGAGCACGCAGAAACTCGCCCGCATGCGCCGCACCAGTTCGTAACCGGCCCGGACCGCCGCCAGATCGACCGTTTCCAAGACCAACGCCTCGTCGAGCGTGCGGGTCACCGCCACGCCCAATTCCCGAAGCACCTGCGACAGCGTCTCCACGTCGAGCAGTCGCGGCACGCCCTCCAGTCGCACCGGTTCCGACGCCAGGATCGCAGCGGCCATCATCGGCAGCGCAGCGTTCTTCGAGCCACTGACCCGCACGGTGCCGGAGAGCCGTGTGCCGCCGCGAATGCGGAACGAGGGACGAGAGGCGTCGGGCGTCGGGCATGGAGCGTGGGGCGACGGCCGAGATTGAAAATCGGATGTCATGGGCCTTGGTTGGCTGTACCGGCCAGAACCATCGTTCAACGATACGACTGTCTCGTTTCCTTGCGCCCTACGTCTCTCGCCCTACTTCTTCCTCGCCTGCACGACCCGAGGAAGCTGGGCCAGATCCTTCACGGTGGGCATCGGTTCCAAGCGAGCGTCGGCGGCGATCCGGGCCTGGACGTCGTCGTGGATCATCGGGCTGATTTCCATGAGCAGGTAGCCGCCCGACTTGAGCCGTTCGGCGGCCAGGGGAATCAGACGCTCGATAATCTCCGTGCCCTTGGGACCGGCCACCAGGGCCCCACGCGGCTCGTACTTCTTCACGTCTGGGGCCAGGGCTTCATATTCCGACTCGCGCACGTAGGGTGGATTGCTGGCGACGAAGTCGAACTGCGCCTCAGCGGGCAGGGTCGCGAGGAGATCGGCCTGGACGAATTCGATCCTCGCTTCCACCCCGTGCGTAGCCGCGTTGCCTCGGGCGACCGCCAGCGCGGCCGGGCTGATGTCCACGGCCGTCACCTGAGCGCTGGGCAGATACTTCGCGACCGAAACCGCGATGATCCCGCTGCCCGTCCCCACGTCGCAAACGGCAACCGGCTGATCGGCCGGCCGCTGCTTGGCCAGGTCCAACAGGCCAATCACGAGAAACTCGGTCTCGGGACGCGGGATCAGCACATCCGGGGTAACCTTGAAGGTAAGCGAGTAGAACTCACGGCGTCCCACCAGATAGGCCACCGGCATCCCTTCGGCCCGGCGGCGGACCAGGTCGCGGAACCGGGTGCGGATCTCGTCGCTCGGCACGGTGTCATACGACGTGTAGAGCTGGATCCGCTGGCAGCCCAATGCTTCGGCCAGCAACACTTCGGCTTCCAGCCTGGGACTCTCCGAACCGTGGCGCCCTAGATACTCGGCGGTCCACTGGAGCAACCGGCCGACGGTCCAGGTTTCCGTTTCGGCCATGATTGTCAACTCCTGGGCCGCGTTATTCGACCGTGCCGAAGGCGGCACGCTGTTCTTGACGTTCGTACTCGATCAGCGACTCGATCACCGGATGAAGATTTCCGGCCAGAATGCTGTCGAGCTTATAGAGCGTGAGATTGATGCGATGATCGGTCAGCCGGTTCTCGGGGAAGTTGTAGGTCCGGATCCGCTGACTGCGGTCGCCGGAGCCGATCTTGCTCTTCCGTTCACTGGCCCGCTTGGCGTCCTCGGTAGCCCGCTTGGCCTCGTAGATGCGGGTCTTGAGCACGCGGAGGGCCTTGGCGAAGTTCTTGTGCTGGCTCTTTTCGTCCTGGCACTGAACGACGATCCCCGTTTCGTAGTGCGTCAGACGGATGGCCGAGGCCGTCTTGTTCACATGCTGGCCGCCGGGACCGCTGGCATGATAGATGTCGCGGCGGTAGTCGTCCGGCTTGATGTCGACTTCCACGTCTTCCGGCTCGGCCATCACGGCGACCGTAGCGGCCGAGGTATGGATCCGGCCCTTGGCCTCGGTCTCGGGAACGCGCTGCACGCGGTGGCCGCCGCTTTCGAACTGCAGTTGGCGATAGACGCCCTCGCCCTCCAGGCCAAGGATGATTTCCTTGAACCCGCCTAACTCGGTCGGGCTCATGTCGAGGACTTCCACCTTCCAGCGTTGTTCCTCGGCGTAGTGCTTGTACATTTCGTACAAGTCACGGGCGAACAGCGCCGCTTCCTCGCCGCCGGTCCCGGCGCGGATCTCCATGATGCAACTCGCGCGGTTGGCGTCCTCGCCGCCGATCGTCAGATCCAAAAGCTCGCTCCAGATCTCCTCGCGCTGGGCCTTGAGTTCAGGCAGCTCGGCCTCGGCCAGCTCCTGCATCTCCGCGTCGTGGCTGGCGAGCATCTCCAAAGCTTCGGCGATCTGGGTGTTGAGCTCCTTGAAGCGGCGATACTTGGTCGCCAGCTTGGCCAAGGAGCCGTGCTCGCGGGCGACGGCCGACATGCGCGAAGACTCACACTGCACCGCAGGGTCGAGAAGCATCTTTTCCAGCTCCTCAAAGCGCTGCAGTTTTTCGTCAAGCATCTTGCGCATGAACCGTTACCCGCGAGGTACTCTGCAAAGAATCGTCGTCCAGACCTCCACCCAATCCGTCGGGCGCGTCCTTACGACTCCTGCGCTTCGCTGCTGGCCTTCTTCTTGCCGCGCGTCACGCTGGCGTAGCCGGTGGCGGCGAACTTGTTCTTGAACTTCTCGATCCGGCCGGCCGTG
>JBDKUC010000051.1:0-5106 GCA_039679885.1 Thermoguttaceae bacterium
CCGGGGCCCTCGATCTTGGCTTCCGGCAACAGTCCGCTGAGCCCGACAAACTGTCCCGACTGGGGACGGCCTTGCATCGCCGATGGCCTCCATGCCTCGGTTGCGTTTCGGGGATTTCCACCGGTGATTCTACTGGCGGAAAGCCCCGCTGCCTCGCTCCCTGTTTTCGCTGCATTCCGCAGGCACAGGAAACGAATGCTTGATACCCGGCGGATTGTCCGCAAATCGGCAACGCTGTCAAGGGAGAAAAATGCCTCTCAGTTGCCGCAGAGGAGGGGGCAGACTTCCAGGGGGCCTCTCCTGGCGTCGGGAACGCATCTGGAATTAGGATAAGGCGTTGCGACTTGTGCAACGACAATTCTGGACGTTCGTCGCACTGCGGGAGACAGAATCGCAGGCGACGTTACGAATCTCTATCGAGCGAGGGCATCAGCGAAGATGAACGCAACCCGACACGAGCAATTCGCGAAAGCGTTTATTGAGCATCAGAGCCGGATCTACGGCTACATTGTCACCATGCTGCCCAATCGGCATGACGCCGACGACGTTTTTCAACAGACGAGCCTGATTTTGTGGCAGAAATGGGACCAGTTTACCCCCGACGGGGAGTTTATCCGCTGGGCGTGCGGCATCGCCCATAACGAGGTCCGCAACTTCCTCCGTCGCCACCGCGGAGACCGGGTGACGCTAAGTGAGACGCTGCTGGGCAACTTGGCGGAGGTGCGGCTCGAGACGCAGCCGTTGCTCGAAGCGCGTCGCACGATGTTGGCCGAGTGCATGAAGAAACTGCCCTTCATCGCCCGCGAATTGCTCGATCGCTGCTACGCGGGGCGTCAGTCGATCAAGGCGATCGCCCAACAGTTCCGCACCACGCCTAACGCCCTCTATCTGCGGTTGCGCCGTGTCCGGCGGGACCTGATGGAGTGCATGGCGTCCGTCGCGCAGGGCCCCAAGAAGCGGGAGGACGCCCCATGAGCGACAACCCAGTCAAGCTCCCCGCCGCCGACAGCGAACTCGCCCGACTCGTCGAGGCGATGTGCGATGGCACGATCACGCCGGACGAAGGCCAACGGCTGGAGTCGCTCCTGGCCGGTGACCGCAATGCTCAACTGTTCTACGTGGCCTACCTGGACCTGCATGCTCAAATGCAGTGGATGACCCGAGACCAGGAAAGCGAACTGTGTGAGAAGACTCCTGACGAATTGTCGGCCGACGAGGGCGAGCTTCCTTCCCTCGATTGCTGGGACTGCGGGTCTTTGATCCCGCCCATCATCACCGAGTCGTCCTCCACCATTCATCCTCCACTGGCGACGTTTCGCTCTTCGCTGGGCGGCTGGCTGACATCGTACGCGGCCGCCACCGTGATCACCGCCGTGGCGATCCTCGGCGCGTGGATGTATCGAATCGCGCACGAGGGACGTGTCGCCAAGACGCCGTCGCCATCGATCGCGGTGCAATCGCCAGGGCCGATGCCGAAGCCTTTCGGCCGGATCAGCGGTCTGGCTGACTGCCAGTGGCGCGATCCGGTCACCGCGCCGGCCAGCGACACCGAACCTTTCTTCCGGGGCCGCAAGTACGTGCTCGATTCCGGCCTGATGGAAATCACTTACGACTCGGGCGCCAAGGTGATCCTCCAAGGGCCGTGCGTTTACGAAGTGGATTCCGCCGATAGCGGCTTCCTCGCCCGGGGCAGGTTGACGGCGCGCGTGGCGTCCGAAGCCAGCAGTCGGCTTAAGACCGAGCCGCTGGCGGCTAACCGGAGTTCGTTGCCCGCTCGCTTTACGGTCCGCACGCCGACGGCCACCGTCACCGACCTGGGAACGGAGTTCGGCGTCGACGTCGACGCATCAGGCGCCACTCGATCGCACGTCTTCCGCGGTTTGGTGAGCGTCCGGTTGGCGGGCGACGATCGGCCGAATCGCCAGACCCTGCTCCGCGAGAACGACTCGGTGCGGGTCGACAGGGACGAGAGCACTGGGAAGCCGCGTTTCGCGCCAAGCCAAGTCGAGGATCGCCCCGCCTTCGTGCGGCGAATGGCGAGACCGGACGGCGTACTCGATCTGCTGGACATCGTCGCCGGCGGCAACGGCCTCGGCCAGCGGCGAGAGCTGGGCATCGACCCGTTCGCCGGCGGCCGAGTGACGGCGTTCACCGCCGAGGAGCGCCATGGTGCAGGGCGATACTTGCCGATCGGCTGGCGCCCCTTCGTCGACGGCGTTTTCATTCCGGACGGCGGCAGAAAAGCCGTGCAACTCGATTTCGCCGGCCACACGTTCGATGCCTTCCCGCATACCTGCGGGAGCACCGTCGGCTCGGTTTGGGCCAGGGCCGCGGCCGTTCCCAACAACCTCAAGGGCAACGGCGATCTTTGGATCTATGCCCTGGGCGGGGGCGAGCAGTTCATGCCTGACCATCGCGGCTTGCTGGCGCTTCATCCCAACGTGGGCATCACCTTCAACCTGGTGGCGATGCGGCAGGCTTATCGCGATGTGACGCCAACGGCTTTCCGCGGCGCCGTCGGTATCGCCGACGCCCGACCACAGCATCCCGAAGCGGACCCAATGGCCGACGTTTGGATCTTCGTCGACGGGCGGTTGAGGGTCGGCCCGACTCGGCTCAGACCCGCGGAGAACCCGCGGCGAGTGGACGTGCCGCTGGGCCCCCACGATCGGTTCCTCACGCTTGTCGCGACCGACGCTGCCAACGGAAACGAGTACGACTGGGTCGTTTTTGGCGACCCTGTACTCGACACCGCGCCGAGCCGCTCCGATCAAAGTAACCGCAAGGCGCACGAAACGCATCGAACAGAAGCACCATGAGACCTTTCTTGACAACGATCGATTCCGTCTCCGTGCGGCGCATTTCGTGCGTCCTGCGGTCGGCGGCGCTGCCGATCTTGGGCCTCATCGCATGCTTGGCCGCCCTCCCTGCCGCTGCCGACGTGGTCAATCTGACCACCGGCCAACGATTGTTCTTCGACAGCTTCGAGCGGCAGCCGGCAAACAAGGTGAGCCACCGCGCCTATCCCGACGATGCGGACGCTGCCCCCACCGGCGACGGCGGCGCCGGCGGGTCCTACGTCGTTCGCGCCAAGAAACACACGAACGTTCAGGTGACCAACCGCATTGGCGGCGACGAGCCTGGAGCGTATTCGGGCAAGAATTGTCTCCGCATTGGCCGTGGCGACGTAACCAACGGCGAGGTGTTCCAGGTGTTCAAGGCGGAACAGGTCCGCCCCCGAGATCGGATCCATGTCAGCCTGATGGTGTGCGCCAGCGACGCCGACGTCTCGATCCATCTGTTCGACAAGGCGATGACCGCCCGCCGCATCACTTTCAAAACCGACCGAGACGGCGATGTGGCTTACTACACGGCGGCCAAGTCGTGGGCAAGCGTGTCGGGCGTGCAATGGACCCCGCATCGATGGCAGCGGTGGGAGATCGACTACGCCATCGGCGCCGCCACCTGCACGCTGGCCATCGATGGCAAGTCACGATCGAATATCCCCGTCTGCTCCGCCGGTCCCGTAGGAAGCGTTCTCCTCGGCAGCGGCTGGGGCACCAGTCCGGCCTATTTTGATGAACAGTTTCCCGAACCGCCCGGCGTCGCAATTGTGCCGCGGGGCGAGAAAAACACGCAAACACCTTCGTTGCGGACGAAACCTTCAGAACGTTTCTGAACGCCCGCAAGCGGCTTTCGTTGGGAGTGAGTACCCTTTTTTCTTCTCAGGAGAATCTGTTATGAGAAGTTCGAACCTGTTTCTGATTCTGGTCGTTGGTGGCGTGGCTGCATTGTTGGCCTGTGCGCCAGCACACGCCACGGTCATCAACTATGGCGCGGATGGGGTCGCGGGCGGCGCCGGAGCGAACGCCGACACGGTGCTGTTCTATGACGATTTCGAGAGCCAACCGGCCGCGAGCGTGAGCCACAGCAAGTACGACGGCACGGATACCAACAAGGACGCCAGGCCCACCGCTCCG
Source organism: Thermoguttaceae bacterium (assembly GCA_039679885.1). Lineage (GTDB taxonomy): Bacteria > Planctomycetota > Planctomycetia > Pirellulales > Thermoguttaceae > JAJFUI01. Next base: position 3,981 of record JBDKUC010000051.1, read on the forward strand.
CTCTATGGAACGTGGGGGTACGATACTGGCACGTGGACGACCACCGGCAGCAGCGGCTACCGCTATCGGGACGTGCAGGTGACGGACTTCGAGGATGTCTCCGCCGGCGGCTGGAATCCGGGCCCCTATCAGGGCAGCAATTACCTCCGTCTCCATCGGACAAGCGGCAACAAGGTTGAGAGCCGGATGTGCTTCGCGGACCAAACCAGCGGCTCCATCCACTTCAGCGAAGCGGTTTACAACGTTTCCCGCGCCAGCAGCACCTACCCGCAAAGCTTCATGATGGGGTTGAGGACTTCTGCCACGCAGAACATCGCCCTTTTCGCGGCGGGCATCAACGGCCTTCAGTATTACAGTTCGGCCGGCGCCTGGACGGACATCCCGGGTCTTGACTACACAACGAGAACGTGGCAGACCTGGGCGATCGACTACGCAGTCGGCTCGAATAGCATCACCGTTACCGTCGACGGCAAGTCGGCAACAGGAAACTTTGTCTACAACCCCACGAACGGCGCGTCCGTAGGGTACGGGTTCATCGGAACGGGGAACACCTACATGAGCTTCGTTGACGAGCCCAACGCCGTTCCCGAGCCGAGCACCGTCGCGATTCTGGCCGCGGGGTTGATCGGCCTGTTCTGCTACGCATGGTGCAAGCGGAGATAGTCGAGAGTCTCCCGTCGTCTCCCTTTGGTGAACGGCATAGGCAAGAGAGCCGCGTTCCTTTGGGAGAGGGGAGATTAGAATCTCCCCTCTCCCTTCTCTCGCGGCCCCCGCAGAACGTCGAAACTAGCCCGACGCGCAAGCGAGGGAAGAAACCAGGCACATCCCTCGCTTGCACGTCGGGCTAGTGATGAACCGGTCACAATCCATCAGAACAGAGGAGTCACCATGTCCCGCAGCATTGCACCGTTCTTTCTTCTGCCGGCCTTGCTGACCGTCGCGGCGGCGGCCACGGCCGGCGCGGCCGTCACTAGCAGCAACGTCTTCGTCGGGGGCGCGGAAGGCGCGAACGGCACCTCTTGCTATCGCATCCCAGCGCTTCTGACGGCGTCGAACGGCGACCTGATCGCGTTTGCCGAGGCGCGCCGCTCCGTGGACGACCCGGGCGCCCCGGGCTATCTGGTCG
>JBDKUC010000454.1:0-2853 GCA_039679885.1 Thermoguttaceae bacterium
TGGAACAATTGGTGGCTGAGGTGCAGGCTGGAAATCCGTCGCTCCAAGCAGCCTCGGCAGCGTGGCGAGCGGCAACCGAGCGTTATCCGCAGGCCGTTTCGCTCGACGATCCGATGTTTGCCACCATGATCGGTCCCCAAGGCGTCGGACGTGACAACTGCGGCGGTTGGATGGTGCAAGCGTCGCAGAAAATTCCGTGGTCTGGCAAACGGGCCTTGCGCGGCAGCGCGGCCTCGGCCGAAGCCGACGCCATGAAAGGCGACATCGGCAATGTCCGGCTGCGTTTGGGAGAAGCGACGCGAACGGCCTTCTACGACTATTATCTCGCGCGACGCGAAATGGACGTAAACGCTTCGACCCACCGACTTCTGACGCAGTTTCGAGAGATTGCCTGGAACAAATACCAGGTGAATCAGACAACGCAGCAAGACGTGCTCCAGGCCGATGTCGAGCTGGCCACGCTCGAACGCCGTCGAACGGAATTGACGCGAGATGAGCAGATTGCGATTGCCAGAATCAACACGCTGCTGCATCGCGCCGCCGATCACTCTTTGCCGCCGCCGCCCACAAAACTGGGGATTGCCGGGCCACTTCCGACCGCCGAGTCGCTCCACCAAGCCGCCGAGTCGCGGCCCGACCTGTTCGCCATGCACGCTCGCATTCGCACGGAGGAGGCCAACTTGGCGTTGGCCGGCAAGGAATACTATCCTGACGTGAACATAGTGGCCAAATACGACGGCTTCATGCCCGAAGACATGCGGCCCCAGGTGGGCATGGAACTCAACGTGCCGCTTCAGCGTGAGCGGCGTTCGGCGGCGATGCGCGAGGCATCGGAACGGCTTCTGCAACGACGCGCCGAATACCAAGAGCGGTTGGACCAAGTGCGGTTTGAGGTACAGGCGGCTTTCGACCGTGCGGTCCAGAGCCAGCAAGTTATTCGACTCTACGAGGAGAAGATTCTCCCGGCGACCCAACGGAGCGTCGAGTCCGCCCAATCCAGTTACACGAGCGGGAAGCTCGACTTCCTCCGACTTATCGACGCCGAGCGTCAAGTCTACAGCCAGCAAGAAATGTACTATCAAGCGATTGCCGACCATCACCGTCGGCTGGCCGAATTGGAGCGGGTTGTGGGCGGCTCGCTGACGGAACAGGTGTTGCCCGCCCACGATCGGCAATAGTTCTTCGATGCCGTTCCGCCGCGTTATGCTTCTGTTCTGGCGCTGCCTTGGCCCACCTTGCGCAGTCGTGGATAGGTGCTCAAGAGGAAATAAAGCAGAGGGAACGCTCCGACCAAGATGACGATGGTGTCGGGCACGATTCGCCAGAGGCCGAGCGTCTGCACCATTTTCATTTCGTAGAAGGCCGCACTCCGAGCATACCAGAACCCTTGGTCATAGCTGATCCACACCTGCAACATGCCGATGGGCAGCAGTCCGGTGAGGAACATGAGGAACAAACCCGCGTTGAGACCCCAGAAGCTGACCATCAGGATGCGATCGTTCCAATACCGATTCTCCACCAGCCCTCGCCATGAAAACAGAATCAGCGCGATGGCCAGCATTCCGTAGACGCCGAACAACGCCGTGTGAGCATGGTTGGCGGTCAGGTACGTGGCGTGTTCGTAGTAGTTGACGATCGGCAGATTGATAAGAAAGCCGAACATGCCCGCGCCGACGAAGTTCCAAACGCTGCTCGCCGTCAGAAAATACAGCGGCCAGCGATACGGGAACTCCTTTCCTTCGGCCTTGATCGACCGGTACTCCATCCATGCACGGACCACCAGCAGAATCATCGGGATCGGCTCCAAGGAACTGAACACGCCGCCGATGGCCAGCCAGAAACTCGGCCCACCGTACCAAAAGTAGTGATGAGCCGTTCCCGGAATGCCGCTGATGAAGACGAGGATTGCCGTCAGATAGGCCACTCGGATCGCGGACTTGGCAGACACCAGCCCCAGCGTGACAAGGAAAAGCGAAATCACGGCGACCCCGAAAAACTCGAAGATGCTTTCCACCCAAATGTGAACGACAAACCATCGCCAATAGTCCGCGACGGTCAGGTGCGTGCCTCGGCTATAGAAAAGCCCGAAGCCAAAGAAGACGACCACGAAGACCGCACTCAGCACGTAGAAGATGGTCAGCGAACGGCGGTCTGTTGTTTCCGCTGTTTCCCCTGCTTCATGGCGCAGTGCGGGGACCATCGCTCGATACACGACGACGACCCAGAAGATCAGCCCGCCAAACAGGAGAATCTGCCAGAGACGCCCCAATTCCAGATATTCCCAGCCCTGATGTCCAAGCCAGAACCAGGCTTGGCCCAGGTAGCCCTTGATTCCCAAAACTTCGCCGAACAGGCTTCCCGCCGTCACGGCCACGACCGCAAAGAAGAGGATATTGACCAAAAGTCGTTGCGCCGGCAGTTCACGGCGGGCCACAAGCGGCGCTAGGTAAACTGCTGTGCCCACCCAGGATACGGCGATCCAGAGAATCGCCAATTGCAGATGCCAAGTCTTGGCCCAACTGTACGGATACATTTCGCCGACGATTTTCACGTAGAAGCTGCTTGGGTGAACGGTGTAATGGGCCAGCAGTCCGCCATTGAAGATTTGGACCACGAACAGCAGTCCCGCGATGAGGAAAAACTTGGCGCTGGCACGTTGGCTGGGAGTCACCGGAGAGTCCAGCAGCCGGTAAGCCGCCTCCACCGCTTTCGACTCGCCATAGAAGAACCCGTAGCGGTGAACCACATAGACCACGATGCCTAGCACGGCGAATAGCGACAGAATCGATCCAAGACTCCAAACCAGGGCTTCCGTCGAAGCCGTGTTGCCGACGGAGTGGTCCGCCGGCCAGT
>JBDKUC010000374.1:0-18327 GCA_039679885.1 Thermoguttaceae bacterium
GGAAAACCTTTTTTCACGATACCATGGAGCTCGTTGACCGAGAAGAGCGTCCGAGCCAAGCCCTGCTCGACCGCCAGCTTTGCCCATTCCCGAGGCCGGAGGGCTTCGCCCGGCGTTGCCGCTCCCAGGATCGAGAGGGCGGCCCGAATCGGGTCATCGTTTGATTTGCGGGTGCCGTAGTTCGCCAAAAAGTCCGTGAACCCGTTGACCTTCAGGATGCCGCCGATGGTTCTTGCCCAGGGCGTCATCGGATAGACCACGTCCTCGTCGAGTGGCGATCCCGCCTTGAGCCACTTCTGGATCATGCCGTTGAACTCGGCTTCGATCCGATTTCGGTTCCTGGGCAGAAACTCCAACCTCGGGTTGCCTATCGGTGACGTGCGGTTCTGGATGTCGCCCGTGGGAGCCAGATGAATTGGCAACGAACGGATGAAGTCGCCGACTGTGGTCTTGCCGGCGTGACTTTGCGTGGCTGTGATGAGCACCAAGGGTTTCTCGCCGCACCACTCCCGTCGTAATCGCACGGTCAGTGCTGCCGCAACAGCGTTGGTGCGATCTGCGTTCGATGCAAAAGGCATCGCCGCTAGGAAGAGGTTGATCGTGTCCAGGAACTCGCTCACCTCGCACGGTTGCCGCAGGTAGACGATGCGGCTGCCTGGGCCATGATCGTTGTAGCCTGGCTGCAACGGCTGAAATCGCCTGGCATAGAAGAAGACGTTGGTGACTTCGTCCACCGGCAGAAATTGCTCAAGGAACGCCTTGGTGTAGAGCATCGCATTCAGATGCTCGGCTGCGGGGAGTTCCCGAACGAGCTTGCCGTCCTTAACTACCTGCATCCTCACCCGATCAACAATGAGCGGTGCCAGTTGCCTGCCCTTGCCAACTCTGCGAGTTGTGCCATCGGGCAGCACAAGAACGAGGCCGTGCCCGGTTGTCTCGTCTCGATACAGATTTCCTGTGGCGGCCAGTAGTTGCCCGAGCATGCGGTAGTTCGTGCCGGCAGGGGCGGCAACGTCCCAGAGGAACATTGCGTCATCCTGAGGTAATGGGATTACACCCCTTACGTCTCCCAACGGCTGAACATCGACCAGATGGCGATTCTGCGGCCTTGGCTGCTTTGAACCGGATGCCTGAACATGAATCGTGGGCTGTTTCACTGGAGGTGCGATGACGCAATTCGGGTCGTCCGGCAACAATGCACACTCGACCATCGCTGGTCTCCTATTCTCCCGCTCTGCGGGGAAGCGAAATCATGGCTGCCACGGCGATGTGCCGCAGCCATTCCAGCACCGAGACGCCCGATTTGGCGTAGATAAGCCAGAATGCGTCTGGAAAAATAGAAATCGCTTTGGCGTGCTTGGAAAAGCTCGCCTATCGAAGCCTTGAAACCGGGGCGGGGCAGCCGCCGATCTGGCTGAAGAGGGGCAATGCCGAAGAGCGGCAGTGGCAGATTAAGAGAGGCGGTAGCCTTGGCCCGTTGGTCGGCCAGTCAACATGACAACCTTGGTTGTCGGGGCTGCGATCTGTTACGTCTCTGTTGGTTCTGAAGACGTTTGCGCTGGAAGCAACGATGGCCGAGGAGCCAGATACCTAAACTCGCCGCCCTCCATGCCAACCCGGAGTTTGAGGAACTCCTCGAAGCACTGCATGCGTTCGTGCATCATTTTACGGGCGGTACGAAGCTGGCCGTCGAGCCGTTTTGCCTGAAGGGAGCTAACAGTGGACATTGTTCTCGCTACGCCTCGAAGAGGATTGACGGCTCTCTTTTTCCATTGGAGAAGTGCCGCTTGTTCGAGCCTCAACTCCTCTTGATGCTCTGGATTCACGCAGTCATCGATCCCATGTTGTAGCCGTTGAATCTCACTCTTGATGTCGGAATAACCTTCCTCTCCGAGAACTTTTGCGCCGGAACGTTCCGCTCCTTTTGTAGCCGCACCATGCACCCCAAGCAGTTCTTCTGAGGAGACACAGACGTTGGGATTCAACAAGAGCTTTTGGTATGCCCCAAACCCTCGTAGATTCGGGTACGTGCCGATCTCGATGTGATCACCCGCATCAAAACGGAGATGCCACATCCCGTCGAAGTAGAATTCCAAGACGGGGGGCGTCATTGCGGGTCGCTCCGGCTCCCTGGCTGCCGCATTTTCTTTCTCGTTATGCTCTTGCGGAGTCGCTTCGGCGACGGCACTGGGGGCTTTCGATTCTTCATCCGGTTCCGTGAAGCTGATTGGAAGCCCCGTCGCATAGAGGTCGTCCATCATTAGCAGCGCCGTGCTGTCGTCGAGTATTATCTCGATTGCTGCCATTGAAAAGACGAATACAGAGTGTGCCAATCCGAGGCAATTGACGTTAGTGGGGTAGGGAACGCCGTTGCCATCCGGTGTTACTAGGGTCGCAGGTTTCCACGGCAAGTCGGCCGCAACTCTCCCTGTATAGTGGAGAAGCGGCGTCGGATATCCGAACGCCATGTCGTGCAGCAGTTTCAGCCAGCCGTGGTATCCCCAGTGCTCAGGCGCCGTATCGCCAGCAAAGGCGTATTTGTCTCCCACGTAGCCGTCGATGGGATCAAGGGCGCTAATTACCCAGTAGGCGCTCTCGGCACAGTGCTTGAACTCTTTCAAGCCCTCCTTGCTTCCGTAAAAGACTCCGAAGAAGGCGGCGTCATCCGGGCCGCACCAGTACTCCCACTCGCCGCCAAAGTCGTCGGGGTGCGCATTGGCGAACGCTTTGCCGACATCACTCACATCGTAGCGACGAAAAGCGTCCTGCAATTCGCCGTCGTAGTCCACGATGTCGTGGTAGAGAGGCGGATACCGGTTAGAACATCGCTTGAACTCTCGCCAAAGGGCTCTCAGCGTAGCTTTGACGGCTTTGGATGCTTTCTTGGGCATCGGTCTGGCCTGCGAAAGGGTGGTAACTTGGAGTGACCGCTGGACACTCGAACGATGGCCCAGTCAAAGCGGCAGGATAACGGAATAGCAAAGAATGGGAGCTAGCAGAGAAGTCACCCTTGCCTGAAGGCCCCCACCACAAGTTGTCGGGGCGTCACAGCACGAGAATTGGATACAAGTCGATCCAGGCACGAATTGGATACAGAATCAAGAAACGGAAAACGCCATAAACCGTTATGATTTATGACGTTATAAGTACGCCCGGAGGGATTTGCCCCCCCCAACCCTCGGTTCCGAAGTCGGATGGCGAGTTTGCCCAAAGCTAAACGGGCGCAAGAAGTTGCGGCGAGACCAAAGACGCGCGGTGCTTTGAGTGGTGCTCTACTGCTCGCCGCGCATCGGCACTCGTTGCATCGTTTTGCACCTGAGCCCACTCATTCTGTAGGTCCGGTCCCCGGCGGGTTAGAATGACCGGTTTCTCCTCTCGCCGCCTTCCGAGGCCAAATCATGTTCGCTCGTTCGCGCCGATCGCGCATTCCCTTGCCCAAGGCTTGGCCAAGGACTGTCAAGTCTGCTGTCATCCAGACGATTGCCTTGGCTCACTACGCCATCGTCTATACCAGGAGTTGGGCGGCTGACAACAGGAACGCGCGGGTTCGGCTGATGTCGGAAAACTCAAGGCTCCAGGAGGAGAACGGCTTACTGCGTGAGGAACTTCGCATCAAGGACGCCCGTATGACGCAAATCCCTCCGCACCGCCGGCCGCAGTATCCGCCCACCGAACGCATGGCCATCCTCGAACTCAAGGCGGCACGCAGTTGGTCGCTGGAGCAGACCGCCAAAGCCTTCCTGGTCACCGCTGCCACCATCGCCTCCTGGATGAAGCGGCTCGATGAGGAAGGGCCAGACGCCTTGGTGCAACTCCGGCATCCGGTCAACCGGTTCCCGGAGTTCGTCCGCTATATCGTGCAAAGGCTGAGACAACTCTCGCCGACGCTGGGCAAGGTGAAGATTGCTCAAACACTGGCCCGGGCTGGCTTGCACCTCGGCGCGACGACCATCGACCGGATGCTCAAGGAGGAGCACCGGCGATTCCAACCGCCCGAGGATGACATCAATGAACCGGCACCGGCTCGGAAGGTCACCGCCAGACATGCCAACCACACCTGGCACGTTGATCTTACGACGGTGCCCATCGGGCTCGGCTACTGGTGCCCGTGGTTTCCCTTTGCATTGCCTCAGTGCTGGCCGTTCTGCTGGTGGGTTGCCGTGGTTGTCGACCACTTCTCCCGTCGTGCGATGGGCGTTGCCGCGTTCCAGAGCCAGCCATCGTCCGAAGCCGTGCGAGCGTTCCTGGGGCGAGCGATCGCAGCGGTCAAGAAGGCTCCGCGGTACATCATCTGTGACCGTGGCAAGCAGTTCGACTGCGCCGGCTTCCGAGCGTGGTGCAAACGAAAGGGAATCAAGCCGCCACGCTACGGTGCCATCGGCAAGCACGGCAGCATCGCTGTGGTCGAACGTTTCATCCTGACGTTGAAGACTACGCTCTCGTCCTTGACGCTCATTTCGTTTCGACGCGAGGCGTTTCAACGAGAACTCGCGGCGATTACCGAGTGGTACAACAGCTTTCCTCCGCACACGTGGCTCGGAGGCAAGACGCCGGACGAGAAGTATCACGGCAGGCGTCCTGCCAATCGCAAGCCAAGCTTCGAACCGCGTTCGCGCTGGCCGCGTGGCTCGCCTTGTGCGAAGCCACACGCTTTGGTCCGAGCGAAACCCGGCGTTCGACTCGCGTTGGACGTGAGCTTCTACGCGGGACGAAAGCACCTGCCGATCATCAGGCTGCGTCGAGCTGCGTAAAGCAAGCAACGACCGGTTTGCCGATCGTCGCTACCCTTGCGCGCTCTTGGCGTCTGCGTATGCTCGGCTACCGACTTTTCAAAGAACATCTTCCCGCGGACTGACTATTTCCCGCGGGGGAACTCGCAGTCTCGCGTTTTCCTCCCGACTTTCGTGGGGAAATGTCATCGGTCATTTCTGCCATCAAGACTCGCTGGACCAACAAACAGCGCGGCGATCGAGTCGCTGCCGGCGCCGCCATCGTCCACCTAAATCGGTCATAGGTCAGAAGGCACCGCCGTTGATGGGTTGGCCGTCCTCGCGATTGCCAAGGCGACGGTAGACCTCGGCGTCGATGGAATAGTTGATTGCACTTACGGAACCATCGCACAGCGACATGTTGAACGTGTTAGCGTGGGCGCTGCCGAACCATTGCACCGCGTTTCCTTCCGAGATGGGCGTCGGTCGATCTTGAACCGGTCGGTTGCTGCACGTGGTGCCGATGGCGCCCGCAATGCCTGTCCAACGCCGCAGGTCCAGGTCGTCGCCGCAATACATGGTTTCGCTGTCCCCCAAGTCCTTGCCATCGGTGTAGTGGTCGCTACTGATGTATTTTTCGCCAATCAAGAAGGTATTGCTGGCCCCGTCTGTCACGTCGGCGAGTCTGACTTGACTTCGTTGATGGGAGATGCCGGTTTGATGCGACATGTCGGCCCAGGAAAAGTTGGGATCGTCTGCCTCAGCCAGGGTTGTCGGCGAGGTGACACTGCTTTGGAAGTAGTCGCCTGAATTGATCGCGTAATCGCTCCGGGCGAGTTGCATGACTGGCCCATCGGTCAATTGGAATTGAATGCCATAGGCCAGTCGGTAGAGGGCGGCCGGTCTCCGAGTTGGGCAGTTGAAGGTTGCCACCGGAGTTGCAAGCCGTTGGGAATTGCCGGATTGGATCGTCATTCCAGTACCGCTCGAACCGATGTCGTGGAGGGCGACGAGTTCAAGGAATGGCAGGACATTGTAGACCCAGCCCCCAGGTTGACGCTTGCGAAAACCTCGATCGGGATGGCCCAACCAATACTTGCTCCAACCGCCCGTTGGAAAGAATCCCTCCCGGGACTCGTGGGTGATGGCGGCAAGGGCCAACTGCTTGACATGGTTGCCGCACTGGATTCGCCGAGCGGCTTCGCGGGCCGCCTGCACCGCGGGCAGCAACAGCGCAAGCAATACGCCGATGATTGCGACCACGACCAGCAACTCCACGAGGCTGAACGCCGCGCAATCTCGCCGCACACGTTCCAAATTGTCGGGCATGGGAGAAATAGACCGATGAAGAACCTGAAGAGGCAGTATAGAGCACCATTTGCCACAGTGCAATTGGGCAGATTCGTCCGTCACCGGGGCGTAGCCGACGGCTGGAGATGCGCACGACCACATGTCGCAAAGAAGCCAGCGGCCATCGCACTGTCACACAGATGTCAGACACGAGCCAATGTCAAGTGTGGATGCCCACAACCAACACCCGGTCACATTGGGGCACGGTGCCGACGGAGGGGCGAGTCGGTCCATCCAACAACAGTGGGCTGGCCGCCAGCCAACAACCGTGGGGTGGCCACGATCTGAGCAGCCCGACGACGATTTCTCAAGCATCCACTTGCCGCTCACGGCTGTGGTACGTCGGAATGCCTGTGGATGCATTTCTGTCGTACGATTGTTGTCTCAGACAACAATCCAGTCGGTGGCGAGATTCGAGAGCACGCCATGCAAGTCGGTGGTTTGGGCGGTCCCGGTGCCTGACTGCATGCCGATCAGTTCGGCCGTCACGCTGAACACGCCGTTCTCGTCCACCGTAGCCGTGAGATTGAAGCCTGCCAGCACGCCGCCGAACTTGATGATGTCGCCAGCGACGGGATCATCGGCGTCGGTCACAACACCGGTCAATGTCCAATAGTCACCAGTATCGTTGATGCAATAGAAATCGGTGATGACGGGAGCAGTGCTCACGTGTGTCACGAGCGTGGTCTCTGCCATCAGCCCTACGCTGCCGGTGGCGCGAATCGTAAGAATGGCGTCGCCGGTTACATTCTCGGCAAACGTCAGCGTCAAGTCGCCCGAGTTGACTGTCAGCGAGCTGAACAACGCGGGGTTGCTATCCTGGACAATGGAGAACACCATGTCTTGGGGCGGAGACTGCCCGTCCGCAAAGAAGTCCGTAAGCGTCAAAACGTGATCCACGGCGCCCTTGGCGATGCTCAGGTCTGGAATGCCGCTAGTCGTCGGGGCATCCGTCGTCATGCCAGGCGGATTTCCGCTCGGAAGCAGTGCGCCGACTTGCGACAAAGCAAAGCTGTAATCCGTTGCCGAGATGACGCCGTCCCCGTCGAGGTCATACCGAACGTCGTACTGTGAATCGCCAATGACCTTGTTGTATCGTAGGTTGACCTGACACACATCCGTACCATTCACTCGATTGTCGGCACTGCCGTCGCCCGGCAGAACATTCAGGCGGAAATGGAAATCCGTGCCGCCTTGCGTGTTGCCGGATGGAAAGGTGCTTTGACCATCGACCCAAGCGCCATCGAACGCCTCGCCAGTTGCCACGCTGCGCACAGGGGCCATCCCATTCGCATCGAGGTCAATGGCGAGCTTGTCCTTGGAAATAGGCGAAGTCAACACCCAAGTCGCCGTATACGTGTTGGAATCATAACCGAAGGCACTGAAGACGTACGCCGTCTGGTTGACTCCGCTGACCGACAGATCTGCGGCGTTGACGACCACGTCTTCTGTAAACTTGATACGGATGGTGTCGATATTCGACCACGGCGCAGTCTTGAGTTGGCTGGCCCCCGCTGGGATCGCGTATCCGTTGTCACCAAGCCCTGAAGACGCCAAGTTCGCCACGAAGCTTGGCGTCCAGTCACTGCTTGCCACGTTCACGGCTGCAACGGCCGGATGGGAAAGCATGTGGCGGGTTTCCAGAGACTCAAGGCGAAGACGCCGTGGAGACTTGCCCAAACGGTTAGAAGTTGATAAGCGATGAAGCATTGGAAACGTCCTTCACTGCGATGGCGTCAAGCGACAGGACCAAGACCCGCCGAGATTGGCGGGAGGCTCTCACGCCACCTAATCAATTGCAGTAAAGGACGCACACCGGACATCCGCGTCAGCCGTTTTTTTGCGGATGAACGACAAGTGGCCAATCGCTATCGACCGGCGACACGTACGATGGGGATAGCAGTGTGGCTTCGTGCGGACGCTTGATGAGAGCCGCAGGAGAGGCGTGGCATGCGGCGGCGAATCGCCGGCTTTCCACAATCGGCTAGAAAAACAACGCTCGTCTTAACCGCAATCCCGGTGCGGCTGAACGGCCGTGTAACCATTCATGGATTGGAGTTCAGCAACCCCAAAGATGCCGACGAATCGCGTTTGATGACGAGGGTCACGGCTCGTCAAGCGGGTCGATCAGCGCGACCATGGACAGCAGCTCTTGTACCGATGCCGTGGTCTTCAGAGCCCGCTGAAATGAAGGTTCTTTCCACAACGTCGAGTAGCAAACATCCGAGACAAACGTCTTAGGCGGGCAACCCAATTCGATGGCCTTTGCGACCCAGCGAATGGCCGGCTTGGCCTGAGTCGGATCCCGCTTGGCGGCTGTTGCATACAACGCAGCCGCATCGCGGTACAAGGCGGCGTTGGGAGCCCCAATTTCCGTTGCCCTAGCCGCGTGGGCAAGTGCCTTGCTGGGAATGCGACCACTGTGCTGAGCAAGTCGCAGGTACACCACGACCAAGTTGTAGTGCGGGGCAAGCAGCCCATCATCGAGTTCGGTTGCCCGATGCAGGAACCGTTCGGCCTCCTTAAGCTGGCCGAGCATCCGGTAGCTGTAGCCGATGTTGTTGTCGAGCACGGCCGAGTGTTCAAAACCCGACCGCTCGGCCAACTGGCAAGCCGCGATGGCATCCTTCTGGAATTTGGCTCGTGCCAAGCAGTAGGCCTCGCATGCCTTTGCGAGTCCATTTGGCTTCAGCCGAAAGCTTGCGTTAAAATCGGCGTAGGCCGCTCGATAGTCTCCGAGCCGCTGATAGGCCCGCCCGCGAGCAAAAAAGGCCTCACTGGAGCGTGGGTTCGCACGGATCGAGCTGGCAAGACAATCCACGGCAGCAGCGTACTTGCCTCGCTCGATGCATGCGACGCCAAGCTGGAACTGCCTTGCACTGTACGGCGGCCGGAGTGAAAAGAAGAGGGCGGCGGCAAGGACGAAAGACAGCACGATGATCGCTGTTCCAGCGACCGCGCGCCGGTGATTGCCGGCCCAACGATGGGCACGTCGGCGAAAGGAAAGCTGCCGACGAAAGGCATCGGCCAAATCACTTGCTGTCCTCGGACGACAGTCCGGGGCGAACGCCAGGCAGGATTCGACCAATTGGGCAAGCCGCCGGTCGACCTGTCGGTTGCGCTCGCGGATGGGTCGCGGCCCAATGGCTTGTCGTTTCCGCAACTGGCCGGCAATATCATCCACATTGTCGCCTTGCGGAATTGCTCCGAACGGCAACACTCCCGTAAGCAGTTCGTAGCTGATCACGCCCAGCGAGAACAAGTCCGAGCGAGGATCGTAGTGCGAAACGCCAGATTGGGGGCGATCGCCGACGAGGCATGCCAGTTCCTCGGGCGCCATGTATGGCAGGGTCCCACCGACTTTCCAAGCTGGCAAGCGCGAATCAATCGACAAGTTGAAGTCGAGCAGCAACGGGCGTCCATCGGGCGCAAGCAACACGTTCGATGGCTTCAAATCATGATGGTAGATCCCGCGACCATGAGAATGCGCGAGGGCATCCGCCAGTTGGCAGACAAGGTGAATTACGCCATCGACATAGCAAGCATTTTGAAGCAGTCGATCCGGACAATCCGACTCCAAACAATCGAGACCGGCATTCGCCTTGGCGATCGCCGCCAAGATCGCCTGCGCTCGCGCGGGTGGATTTCCCGCCTCAAATGCTTGCTCCAGCACGTCGCACAGGGTGGCTCGACCAAAGTACGGCATGCAGAATGCAGCCAAACCGCACTCTGGGTCATCGCAGAACGAGTAGATGGGCACAATGTTGGGATGCCGCAGCTTGCCGAGAATGTCGGCCTCGCCTCCAGCCCGCGGCGCGATCTTCACGATAATCGGCCGGCCGCCAATTGCCGGCTCAGTCGCCAGAAACACTCGACCAAACGCCCCACGGCCGATTTCGGCGACAAGATCAAACTGGAGATAGCGGCTGCCAGCCTCAGGCCAAGGCAAAGCTTCCTGGAAGCCCTGTAATTCCGGATCCCGCGAAAGGAGCCCCTGCACTTCGATCAGGAGGTACAGAGACTTTTCGAGCGAAGGAAACTGCTTTGCAAACGTCTCCGCGTCAACTGGTTCTCCTGCCTGCTGCCGATGTCGGTACTCGGCATAGGCCAAATCAAGCACAATCGAGCGGTGATTCCGCAGTTCGGGATTGTGAGAAAGCGCATCGCTGAGATTGGGGACTTCGCCCTGTCTCCAACGGCGCTTGATCGCGTCGGCCACCCGGTTGACGCTCGCTAGCCCATCCCAGTCGCCGCGGCTGGTGGTTAGAGCATGCCGGCTTGTGGAGATATCAGCTTTCATTCGGCGGCGGTATTGAGCAGTCTTTTCAGAAAACGCCGTACTGTGCGTTCATCCACGTGAAGGGTGTCAGCAATGTCTTGGCAGGTGTGTCCCTGCAGCCTCAAATGGACGATTCGCTGGTAACGCGGCGGCTGGTCTGCAAGCAACCGATTCCACCTTTCTCGAGCGATTGCGACATCGATGGGCGCAGGCTGTCGGTCTGGGACTCCCTCGCCGCACGCTTGCAGTTGATCCAGCGATTGTTCATGTCCAACGTCGAATTTCTGGGTCATCATCCGGCGCCGAACTTCCATCCCCACCTTATTCCGCGCCATCGCGACCAGGTATGCAGCGAGCTCCTCGGGGTGGTCGAACCGGCTCAGTTTGTCGCGGACCCGGAAAAGTGACTGCCAAACGATCTGAACGAAGTCCAAGGAGTCGAACTTTGATCGCAACCGGCTATTGAGCGCTCTGCGAACCGCCCTGCGAATTGCCTCCCCATAGCGGTCGACCACCCGCCAGGCGGCATCATCCGATCCTTCGCGTACGAGACGCATCAGATCGGCGAAAGTCTCTTGCTGTTCATTCATGCGTCACATGCCCGCCAATCGTGCCATAAAAACTTTGTCCGGTCCGCTGTTCAATCCGCAATTGATCATTAGGGAGCTGTGTCACCAGGCGTGAGCCTGCGATCCGAAACAACCGGCGATACAACTTTACCCGTCTTTACAATTCGGGTGTTGGTGGTGGGTAGAATAGACCACCCTGGTGGTGGGTTAGGCTCGTCATGTTCGCTGCGCGTTTAAGTCGGTGCCTCCAATTGCTCAACATGCTGCAATCGCGAGTCGCGTACAACGCTACGGAACTCGCGAGGGAATTCAATGTCAGTGAGCGAACGATCTACCGCGAACTCTCGCTATTAGCAAACGCCGGGGTCCCTCTGCGTTATGACGCCAAGAAGCGAGGCTACGTCGTGGCGCATCAGTTTGATCTCTGCTCTTCAAGGCTATTACCCGAAGAACTAGTTTCACTTCTCTTGGCTTCGCATATCTTCTCACTTTCTTGCGATCGCGAGGTCGGTCGTCATCTTCGGCAGGCCATTGGCAAGTTACTCAGCCAAGTGCCAGCGACACTTCGCATGGAGATTACCAACCTCTTGAGCCGTGTCGGCGGCAAACCATGCACTTCGTCGTGGCCCGAGTGGCGGCATTCCGCGGCGGAGGAAATATTGCGTGCACTTCGCCAAAAGCGGCCACTCCGAATTGCGTATTGCGAACCTGGCTGCGATAAGGTGGGGGTGCGCACCAGGGTGGACCCTGAACGTTTGATGGCAAGCGGCGGACACTGGTATCTCGTCGGGAGGTCTTCCTGGCATCGCAGAGTGTGTCGTTTTGACCTGCAGCATATTAAGGATGTTGAGCCGACAGACTCGGAATCGGAAGCGAACGAACGCCCCGTCAATTGTGCTTAACCCACTTTTCTGTCGGTGCTAGCAATCAAGCCGCTCCACTGAGGAAAACGATAACCGCTCTTCCGAAATCGCCGTGAGACAAGGTAGGGGATTGCGCATCCCACCGGCCACGCCAGAATGATCGCACATGGCTCGGGTACCGATGCAATGGTGACGGACCCGATGACTACAGGCGCAGTTCCGAAAGGCATTCCAAAGAATGCCCTCTCCGCGCCGTCTCCGTCAAACCAACCCGCTCCCATGTAATCTGGAGAGTTAGGATCAGCGTCCGGTAGAACCGCGATATCGAATGTCCCAGCCGCATTGCTGGAAGCAGTTAGCGCAATATGGACCAGCCCTGCACCCGATCGCGGTACGGTGGCCCCAGAACTCCCCGCAGGGACAAAATCGGACATCAGCCCACTAGAAGCGATCAGGCCGCTCGTAGCAAAGGGATTGGGCGATCCGCAATCGTAGACCGCAAACGAAGCCGATTTGCCAGCTAATACGTAGTCAGCAGGGGGCATCACAGAGCCAAAGCCAATCGTACCGGTTGCGCTCGGATGCCGGATGATCATGCACGTCAATTGCCACCCCATCAGTGAGTCCACTGTCCCCGTCCCGTCAGCCGTACTCTCGATCCCAATCACATAGTCAAGTAAGGACTGTCCGTGCGAGAACCAAGTGACATCTGCTCCCTGGACCAGCATGACATCAGCACAGGCCGTCCCAGCAGTCCATAGCCCGATGCTCAAGAGAATAGCCAAACGATACATCATGTTTTCCACGCGATGGTACATGGCGAATAGGAGTCTTTGAGAAAGCGACACGGCCTGCATTCTCCCCCGCGTGCCCCGTTTCTGCAAGTGAAATTAGATGATGCGTGGCAAGCCGGCTAACAGCGCATGGGCACTCATGCAGTCCGACTGGCTAGATTCATAGGCACCCTCGGGATGATCTCCGTCCGGAGGAGACTGGCAGGGCAGCAATTCAGGTGCTCCCCACGGTGCTCTCGTTCCGGTCCGGGGTGAGCGCCCTGGTGTCATACAGCTCACCGCTCATTGACACGATTTGCACTCCCTTGCAACGGAACCGGCGTCAAAACCCCACGGAGAATCGGTTTTCACGACCGACGGAAGCCGCGACGCGGACTAGAGTTGCGGCCGGAAAGCGAAACGCCGCACGCGGTTATGCCTGCGGCGGCTGGATTGGCGGCGATCGAGGAGAGAGTACGCCCGGAGGGATTTGAACCCCCAACCCTCGGTTCCGAAGACCGATGCTCTATCCAATTGAGCTACGGGCGCGCAGGTCGTGAACGACCAATGCTCCTACGATACCATGTTCGGCGGGATTGGCCAAGCGGGGCGGACGACGCTTGGTCGGGCGGCGTGCAGGTTGGCCCTGCATGACACGGCGATGCCGAAAGTCGCGGCACTCGGTAGTGGGTCAGTTTCAAATCGCGGGATTGTCGGTAAAAACGCTAGGGTGGCGTAGCAAGCACGCTGCGCTAAGCTGTCGCGCATATCATCCGAGCGATTTATGTGCCGGACGGTCTTTGGCACGCCTTATCATTGATTGAACAAATGGATTTTCGTTTATCGCGATAATTGCGACCGATGGGTGTGCGTTTTGGTACACCCTAAAGATTTCGTCGGCGAAGGCCTGTCCGATGATCGGAACCCCAGAAAAATCGAGAAGAACCTCTTCGAATTCGTCGAAACGCGACAAGAGCCTGCGCGCCTGTGACCTCGACACCAGGTTTTCCGTTCCGTGCTGGATTACGCTAATCGGGATGTGCGTTCGAGTAAACCCTAGTGCCTGCTTGTCTACCGTGTACGTGTCAAAGAGATTTTTTAGATCAATGTCCGAGTGTGGTGAAATCGTCATTCTGACCCAGGTGCCTGACGTTTGATCCTGTTCCGTTTGAATCAACCAGTCGTTATCCGGACGGAGATGCGAGAAGTACAATGTGCCCGACATGATTACAAACTGGTCGAACATTCGAGACGTAAAGAATATTCCCTCGCCCGTATGGTGTGCTGGGTCCGTAGTCAGTTTTCCCTTGGAAAGTTGTTTGATCGACTCCAATTCGCTTTCCAAGTGCAGATCGTTCTGAATTTTCTTGAAAATTCCGATTCCCTGATCATGTATGCGGAGCTCGATCAGGCTGGCGGTGTACCGACAGTAAATACTGATGATCTCGCTGCCGGAATGATCTATCGCGTTATTCAATATCTCAGTGAACCCATAGCTGCATGCGTCAAGAACATTTCTGGAGACGCCGGTTAAGGCCGGCTTGATGTCTCGTTGCCATGGGATGTCTTCTTCCAAACCTTTGGCCGGGAAATCAAGGGAGATTTCGGCTCGTGTGCGCAAATGATAGGCCCTGGCGCGTGTTTTTCCTGTTTTGTCAAGCGTTCCCGCGTCCCCCAATGCCAGCAAGTGTTGATTAGCCGCCTGTCTCGTGATCTGAAAAGTCCGAACGACTTGGTCCGCGATGTCCTTTGGATGCGAATCGACTTGATCAATAATAAACTGCCGGATTTGAATAGTTTTCGGACGAACACGTCTGGACGTTGACATCGCGGAACCCTGGTTTTGTCAAGTTAACTTACGCCTATTGT
The DNA here is from genome assembly GCA_039679885.1 of Thermoguttaceae bacterium. Classification (GTDB taxonomy): domain Bacteria; phylum Planctomycetota; class Planctomycetia; order Pirellulales; family Thermoguttaceae; genus JAJFUI01. The sequence goes on from JBDKUC010000374.1 coordinate 14,413, forward strand.
CAAGTTGACGCAACAAAGAACAACGCTTTACTTGCGGCGTATTCTCAACGATTCCATATTATTGCGTCGAATGAACGTATTGTCAACCTTAATCGAGAATTGACGGCGATTTGCTTGTCAATCATTCCATTTACGTCCCCATGAGGGGTAAGTCTATCGCCAGCTTGACCGCTAAGGCCTCCCCATCTAGAATTGGGGTATGCGTAAACGCTCAAGCAAGCAACCCGACCCGTCCGAACTCGCCCGGCACGTTCTAGATACCGTTGTGCCGGATGCCGAGCCGCCAAAGCAGCAAGAGAAGAACCCCGCCGCAGTCGCTCTAGGGCGACTGGGCGGGCTCAAGGGCGGGAAGGCCAGGGCCGAGAAGCTCTCGGCCAAAAAGCGTGCAGATATCGCCAGGAATGCTGCCAGAAAACGGTGGGCTAGTAAATCAGGTCAAGTTTAAGTTGATTGTCATCGCGTCTTGGGAACGCGCGGTCGATCATTTTCTTAAATTGACTCCAGTCATCGCACGCCCGCATCAAGCCGATAACGGCATGGAGGTGCTGAGCCAACGCGGGATGTCCAATATCCTCTGTAAGCCACCAATAAAACGGGCTTTTCCGCTTTCCGTTCACCATTGGATTGCGACTCTCAAGCTCGTCAACAATTCCTTTGGCGAGCCTAGCGTATACCAAGTCCATTGTGTACCGGGCCACGCACTGCGGCCGATTGACTCGCATCCCCTTCCAGGCCCAGCCCCGCAGTCGGAAGATTTCTTGGTAGAACTCGGCCGGAAAGCACCTCGCCCAGGCGGCGAATTCTTTTCGGAGGTACTTGTCGAGGATTTCTTGAAGGGCAAGACGATCGCGCACGTCCTGGTAGCCCGTAGCCTCATCCACGAGGGCTGTGATTCCGACGACCGCGAGAGCGTTAACAATGATGTCGCACTGTTCGAAGATATGGATATACTGCCGGGGGAGTGGCTCATCGTTCTTGATGAACTGGTTGCGGGCCTTTACGTACGCGCTCGCTACCTTGGGCAACAGTTGGGCGTCATAAGCCACCGACCGCTTTCCCGATTTATCCAGGAAGAAAATCGGAGTGGTCGACGACCTTAACTCCTCTGTCACAAATGGTTTAAGCATGTCGGGCTGCAAAAAGAACGGCAGTCCGTCGACGGTGGCCATTACGCCAGTTCCGGCTTTCGGCGTGCGCGACCGGCCAATTGCCTGAAGAAAGGTTCCCTGCACCAGAAGCCGCTTCCCGTTGGGAAGCACGGCAGCGCGAATCGTTCTGCCTCCTATGTTGAATTCGCCTTCATGCTCTGCTTGAGGAACATCGGCATCCCAGCGTGCATGCGCCGCCTTCCTGGCAATTTCTCGCCTTTTCTCGGCTGAGAGAGAATCGGCCCTAGCATACCCACCCACCATCTTTGATTCATCCTTGTCTTTGCAGTCCATACACCAGGTCTCCTTTGGTAACATGCTTGCACGCCGCCTATTGTACTGCTTGCACCAAAAACATGCAAGCATTACAATCCCGGGAAGTTGCTGTACTTGCATGTTGACTACTTGAACGCTGTGCGGTCGTCCGGTGCCTAGTGGATGGTTGCTCGATCCGTGCGACCACGCGGATAACGGGTGTCGCCAAGAACACCATCCAGAAGCTCACCCGCGAACTTGGCGACGCGCTGCTCCAATACCACGACAGCGTAGTTCGCAGCGTTAGGTCGCAGCGGGTCCAGTGCGATGAGGTGTGGTGCTTCTGCTACGCCAAAGACAAGAACCTACCCGACGCAATGCGTGGCCAGCCCGGCGTCGGCAGCATGTGGACCTGGACGGCGCTGGACGCAGACACCAAGCTGATGATCGCATGGAAGCTCGGGGCGCGTGATGCTTCCAATGCCCATTACTTCATTCGCGACGTTCAGGAGCGGTTGGCAACCCGCGTACAGCTAACCACCGACGGCAACCGGATGTATCTCGATGCCGTTCTCGACACGTTCGCTCAAATCGACTTCGCCATGCTCCAAAAGCTCTACGGGCCGGCTGGCGACGTGCCGGATACTCGCTACAGCCCCGCCAAGTGCAATGGCACCAAGAAGCAGATCATCCTAGGCAACCCCGACCCCGACCATATTTCGACCAGCTACATGGAGCGGCAGAATCTCAACATCAGGATGCAGAATCGCCGGTTCACCCGCCTGACGAACGCCTTTTCCAAGAAGGCCGAGATGCTGGAATACAGCTTGGCCATCACGTTCTTCTACCACAACTTCGTCCGCATCCACCAAACCCTGCGGTCCACTCCAGCGATGAAGGCCGGCATCGCTGACCACAAGTGGAGCATCGAAGAGATGGTAGACCTGCTGCCAGAGGCCACTCACCCGAACCGGAAAGTTTCAAACTGACCCACTACCCGGCACTCAGGCGATCTGGACGAGAGATTTTCCAGCTTCGCGACCGCGGGCAACTGCCGAAGCAGCATGACGCGTCGATTGACCCTGGCATCAACTCGGCCGGTGCGTCCTTCGTTGGTCGGTCGCCGGCGAAGCACACACCTCCGACGGTGCTCGGATCTGGCGATTTCGCAGCCGTTCGGTCGCGACGAGTCACGGATGGCGGGAGAAAAGGACGCCGCAAGGCTTCCCACAACGGAGCGGTTGGAACCTGGCGCCCTCCGGCCCTAGCAGCGCATAGGCTGCAAAACGTGTGGAGTATCGCCCCGCTCGAAACCTCGAAGGGGTGGCTGAGGGGACTCGAACCCCCGACACCCAGATCCACAATCTGGTAAAAGGCTTATAGTTGCTGACTATTTGACCTTAGCGGCCCTTTACTATTCCTAGACTTAGGGATATTCTGGCCTTATCGTGCTATGTTCGTTCCTACCGATTTTGAACCGAATACATAGCACCGCCATAGCACCGTGCATTACCAGACCATAGTCAGGGGGTCAGCATGGCAACCAAAAAGAACCGTTTTCCGTTTACCGAGGCGAAGCTCCGGGCGCTGCCCACGCCCACCGCTGGCAGATCGTGGTGGTACGACACCAAAACCAGGGGGCTGGCTATTTGTAAGACCCACACCGGGGCCGCATCGTTCTATTTTTACAAATGGCACGATGGAAAGCCGGGCCGCGAGCGGCTCGGCACATTCCCGGACCTCACCGTGCAGCAGGCCCGAGACGGGGCCGAGACGCGGCTCGGCAGAATCGCGGCCGGCGAGGACCCGTTCGAGCAGCGCCGCACCCGTTGTCAGGAACCGACGATCAAGGAACTATGGGACCACTGGCTGTTGTACGCCAAGGCCCACAAGAAACCCCGTAGCGTCGAAGAGGACGAGCGGAACTACAAGCTGCATCTCGTCCAACTGGCTGGACGCCGCCTCAGTACGATCAAGAAGTCCGAGATTCAAGCCCTTCACGCCCGAATCGGGGCCGGCTGGGAAGAGAAAGTCAAAAAAAGGACCGTCCACCGCGGCGGCATCTACGGGGCTAATCGGGTATTGGCGCTGCTGCGGGCGATGTTCAACCAGGCCGGCGACATCGGCTATCGCGGCAACAACCCAGCCGCCGGAATCAGGATGTTCAAGGAAGTCGCCCGCGACCGCTTCTTGCATCCCCAGGAGCTAGAGGCGTTCTTTCAGGCCCTTGCCGTCGAGCCGCCCTTATTCCATGACTTCTTCGCCGTCTGCCTGTTGACCGGCGCACGCAAGGGGAACGTCCTCTGCATGAAGTGGGCCGACCTCGACTTGCAGGCCGGCTACTGGCGTATCCCTGAAACCAAGAACAACACCGTGGTTGTCGTCCCGCTGGTTGCGCCCGCCGTGGCGATCCTACAGGAACGCCGGGAAGCCGCCAACGGTTCGCCTTGGGTGTTTCCGGGGCATCGGCACGGGACGCACCTACAGACGCCCCAGGGCGCTTGGGAGCGGA
>JBDKUC010000093.1:0-5085 GCA_039679885.1 Thermoguttaceae bacterium
CGGCGAGTCGAAGCCGCCTCGCTCGACGCCGGCGCCAAAGGTCAAGGCCGGCAAGCACACGGGCGTGCCGTTCGATCCGATCAAGGAGAACGGCCCGATCTTCGTCGGTTGGCCCAAGAAGCCGAAAGTCGCCTTCGTCATCACCGGCGAAGAAGAAGGTTACATCGAGCCGTGCGGCTGCGCGGGGCTCGACTTCATGAAAGGCGGCATGGGACGCCGTTGCACCTTCATCGACGGACTTCGCAAGGAGGGCTGGCCGCTCGTGGTCATGGACGTCGGCGGCATCGCCCACGGCTTCGGAAAGCAGGCCGAAATGAAGTTCCACACGATGGTCGAAGGGAAGTTCCGGATGGGCTACGACGCCATCGCCTTCGGCGCGACCGATCTGCGGCTCCCCGCCGGCGAGTTGGTTTCCGTGGCCGCAGGCACGGACACGAACCCGAGCCGCTTCGTCGGCGCCAACGTCGGAGTGCTCGGCCAGCCAGGCGAGATCAATCCGACCTACCGGGTGATTACCGCCGGCGCGGTTCGGGTCGGCGTGACGGCCATTGTCGGCAAGAAATACCAGCGGGACATCCACAACTCCGAGATCGAAATGACGGACCCGGAGTCAGCGTTGCGGAAGGTCCTGCCCGAGTTGACGCGGAAGGCCGACTATCTGGTCCTCTTGGCCCACGCCACGCGTGAGGAGTCGGAGGACCTGGCGCGAAAGTTTCCGCAGTTCAGCGTCGTCGTCACGTCCGACGGCGGCGAAGACCCGCCCAACAAGCCGGCGACAATTCGCGGGACCAAGACGCTGCTGATTACCGTTGGGAAGAAGGGACGCAATGTGATCGTCCTGGCTCCGCTGGATCGCACCGCGGACGAGCCGTATCTCTACCAGCGGGTGCCGTTGGACTCGCGGTTTGGGCCTTGCCGCGATATGAAAATCCTCATGACGGCCTATCAGGACCAGTTGAAGGAGATTGGGTTCGCCGGGTTGGGACTCCGTCCGGTCCCGCATGCGCTGGCCGAGCGAAACGGCCGCTTCGTCGGCTCGAAGGCGTGCGAGTCCTGCCACGACATCTCGTATGACATCTGGAAGAAGAGCGGCCACGGGCAGGCGTACAAGACGCTCGTGGACCTCGACCCGCCGCGGAACTACGACCCCGAGTGCGTCAGTTGTCACGTCGTCGGCTGGCACCCGACGAAGTTCTTCCCGTACACCGGCGGCTACGAGGACCCGAAGAAGACGCCAAAGCTCGTCAACACCGGCTGCGAAGATTGCCACGGTCCCGGCGAGAAGCACTGCAACGCCGAGCTAGGCAAGGACGAGAAGCTCAAAGAGCAGTATCGCAAGGCGGTGGCCGTCACCAAGGAGGAGGCGAAGAAGCAGCAGTGCATCTCGTGCCACGATCTGGACAATAGCCCCGACTTCAACTTCGAGGCCTACTGGCCGCTGGTCGAGCACAAAGAGAAGTAGGAGGGGCGAGGGATTAGGGATTAGGGATTAGGGATTGGGGGGGGACGACGATGGGGATCGCCGCCACATGGCCAGGGCACCGACGAATGTTGCCGTCGGCCGCGAAACGCCGCAACGAATTCTAAGTCCCCAGCCACTAGCCACTAGTCACTAGTCACTAGCCACTAGTCCCTAGCCCCTAGCCCCTAGCCTCTCCCCCCGCCGCGTCCAGCAACCAAGCCACCACGCCCTTTTGGATGTGCATCCGGTTGGCGGCCTGCTGGAAGACGACGCTCTGCGGGCTTTCGATCACCTCTTCGGTGACCTCTTCCCCGCGGTGGGCCGGCAGGCAGTGCATGAACAGCGCGTCGCGCGGCGCCTGACGCATCAGCGCCGCGTTGACCTGATAGGCCGCAAAATCCCGCAGCCGGGTTTCCCGCTGCGATTCTTGGCCCATGCTGGTCCAGACATCGGTATAGACTGCCGTTGCCTCGCGCACGGCCTCGGCTGGGTCGCGAGTCACCGTCAGCTTCAGGGCGGGCGAATATTTCTGGATCCATTCCAATGCCCGCCCGTCAAACTGGTAGGCCGACGGCGTGGCCATGGTCATTCGGACGCCCAGCTTGCCGCAGCCGATGGCGAGGCTGCGAGCCACGTTGTTCGCGTCGCCGATCCACGCCAGCGTCTGTTGATCCAAGGGGCCGCGAAGCTCACGCATCGTGTAGAAGTCGGCCAGCGCCTGGCAAGGATGGCTGAAATCCGTCAGCCCGTTGATCACCGGGCAAGCGGCGTTGGCGGCCAGATCGAGCGCCGTCTGGTGCCGATTGGCACGGATGACGATCACGTCGGCGTACTTGTCCAACGTCCGGGCGAAGTCGGCGATCGGCTCCCGGCTGCCAAATCCGGCGTCCGCGCCAAGGAAGATCGAGCTGCCGCCGAGGTGCGTCATCCCGGCCTCGAAGCTGACTCGCGTCCGAAGCGAAGGCTTCTCGAACAGCAAGGCCATGACGCGGCCGGCCAGCAAGGGCTCGCGGACCCCTCGCTCATATTTTCGCTTCAGGTCCTGCGCGATCGAAAGGATCTGTCCGAGTTCGGCCACGGTCAGATCGGCCAGGGTCAGTAAATGTCGCATCGCTCGCTCCCCGTAGATGGCTAGCTACGCCGCGGTCCGGCTTGCCGCTTGCTTCTTCAGCACGTCGGCGAGAATGTCGCAGCCCTCGATCGCCTCCTGCTCCGTGAGGTTCAGGGCCGGCAGCAAGCGGATGATTGTCCCGTGGGTGCAATTGATCAACAGCTTGCGGTCGAGACAGGCTTTCACCGTCTCGGCGCCCTCGATCGATAGTTCGATGCCGATCATCACGCCGCGGACTCGCACCGCCTGGATGATCGGGCATTCCTGGGCTAGTTGCTCGAACCGCGTGCGGAAGATTTCGCCGACCCGCTTCGCGTTGGCCAAGCAGTTGCCGCGTTCGACGGCCTCGATGTACGCCAGCCCCGCCCGGGCGGCGATCGGATTGCCGCCGAACGTGCAGGCGTGCATCCCCGGCCGCAGGCTCTTGGCGATCTCCGGCGTGGTCAACATGGCGCCGCCGGGCAAGCCGCCCGAGATGGCCTTCGAGAGCGTCATCACGTCGGGCGTTACGCCGAAACCCTGATACGCAAACCAGTCGCCGGTCCGGCCGCAGCCGCTCTGAACTTCGTCGAAGATCAGCAGGAGTCCATGCTCATCGGCCAGACGGCGCAAACCAGCGAGGAAACCATCGGGCGGAATTCGGACACCTCCTTCGCCCTGGATCGGTTCGATCATGATGGCCGCCGTCTCGGCGTCGATCAGCCGAGCCGCGGCGTCCAAGTCGCCATACGGAGCGTAGGTGAACCCGGCCAACAGCGGTCCCAAGCCGGCATGATACTTCGGCTGGGCCGTGGCCGAGATCGAGCCCATCGTGCGCCCGTGGAAGCCGCCCTCGAACGTGACGATCTTGTAGCGGGGCTTCGGGGCGTGGAGCCGGGCCAGCTTGATCGCCGCCTCGTTCGCTTCCGTCCCCGAGTTGCAGAAGAACGCCTGGCCGCCGAAACTCCGCTCCGACAACGCCTTGGCCCATCGGCCCTGCAACTCCGTGTGCCACGTGTTGGGCACATGGATCAGTTGCCCCAACTGCTCGCGAATCGGCTCGATGACGTCGGCCGGGCAGTGCCCCAGCAGGTTGCATCCCCAGCCGCAAAACAGATCGAGATACCGGTTCCCTTCCGCGTCCCAAACGTAGGAGCCCTCGCCGCGGACCAGCGCGACCGGATAGCGCCCGTAGTTTGGAATGACGTACTTCTGGAACAGCTCGATCGTTTCCTTGGAACTCAGGTTCCGGCTGGCAGGCATGGCAGTGGGTGCTGGGTAGTGGGTAGTGAGTAGTGGGTAGTGGATAGTCGGCAGTGGGCAGTGGGCAGTGGGTAGTCGGCAGTGGGTAGTCGGCAGCGGGCAGTGGGCAGTCGGCAGTGAGTGGTGGCCGTTCTCCTCTTCCCTCTCCCCTCTTCCCTCTCCGCTCTCCTCTCTCCCCTCCGTTATTCGTTGACGATCTGGGTGCCGACGCCCTTGTTCGTGTAGACCTCAAGCAGCAACGAGTGGCGCAGCCGGCCGTCAATGATGTGGACCTTGCGAACGCCGTGGCTAAGCGTGTCGAGGCAGGCTTGCACCTTCGGGATCATGCCGCAGTCGACCGCCCCGCTGGCGATCAAGGCGTTGGCTTCCGTAGCCGTCAGCGAATGGATCAGCGACTCCGGGTCATTCTTGTCGCGACGGACGCCGTTGATGTCACTCAGATAGACGAGCTTTTCGGCCTCGAGCGCCTGGGCGACCGCCGTGGCCGCCGTATCGGCGTTGACGTTCAGCTTCTGACCATCGTCGCCGAGGCACATCGACGGGATGATCGGGACGATGCCGACCCGGCTCAATTCGATGATCGTCTCCTTATCGACCCGATCCACGTCGCCGACAAAGCCGAGATCGACCGGCGAGCCATTGTCGCCGGGCAAGGTCATGCGATGGCCGAACAGGACGTTTCTGGTGCGGAAGCAGAGCGGCTGCGCCTGGCCGCCCAGTTCGTTGATTCGATGCGTCAGGTGCTCGTTCACGTCGCCGGCCAGCACCCGTTCGACGATGTCCAGGGTCTGAACGTCGGTGTACCGGCGGCCTTGGACGAAATTCGGCTTGAGGCCGGCCTCGGCCATCGCCCGGCTGATGGCGGCGCCGCCGCCGTGGACGACCACCGGGTGCATGCCGACAGACTCCATGAAGACGATGTCCACCAACAGATGGGTCATCGCGCGCGGGTCCTCCATGACGCTCCCGCCGAGCTTAATCACGGTTGTCTTGCCGCGGAACTGGCGGATCCACCCCAGGGCCTCGATCAGGCAGTTGGCTTTTTCAATAGCTTCTTCCAACGGCATACTCCCGCGGTTCGCGCCGGAAAAACCTTACATTTTAGCCGGTCGGAGTCCTGTGTCAACCGGGTCGCGATTTGCTGCGGGCCCGATCAAGCCGCGACCGTTGGTCGCCTCCCAGGGATATTGCGAGAACGCAGATTGTTCGTAGTCCCGCCTCTAGGCGGAAGATGACCGGCTAAAGCCGGAACTACGAACGATTCTGGGAA
>JBDKUC010000078.1:0-17140 GCA_039679885.1 Thermoguttaceae bacterium
CAACACGCCATTGTGCTCGCCCGACCCACTTGCTGTAACATAGGGCATGCTGTTGGCGGAACCGATGTTGGCAATGCCAACGCCCAACATATTTGAGTTAGCACCAAACCAGATTTGAGCGGTGACACCCTCCTTCGTGGTTGACCCGCCCGCCGAGCTCATCAAGAAATCAAACACGACGGCAGTATCCGCGCTCGTGAAGGTCAAGCTCGTAGCAAACGGGCGGTCGGCGTAATACCCGTACCCATTCAAATTGGTGACGCCCGCCGCGTTAGTCGTATTCACCGGGTCGGTCAGATTGACGACCCTCGCATTAGGGAACCCGTACGAAGGATACAACTCGGCGGCCCAATTGACCCAGCCATCCTGGCCGGGAAGGTTGCTGTTGGAAGTGAGACTGTCGAAGTCATACGAGAAGAGCGTGTCGGCCCTGACGCCCGACGCGGACGCCAGGACGCACGCGGCGGCCACGCACACAAAAGCGAAACATCTCATGTGAAGTACTCCTGTCTGAAGGGTGTTGTCTCTCCGCCATCCGAACATCGGAGGGTCGGACGCATGCCTCTTGCTCCACCATCGCTCAACGAACATGCCTGCCCCTTCACACTAAAAGCTTCGCGGCAGTCTTCACGCTACTGCAAGGATGCCGCTTCCTGCTCCCGCCGGGAGCACACGATCGGCGACGCAATGCGTCGCTCGCGAGTCACCGATTGATCCTGCCTCCGTCTCGTTGATTGTCTTCCAGCATCCTCGGGCCTGTGCGGCCGGGCGCGGCGAACTTCCCTGCCGTCACCATTTCCAGGTACGGCGATGTCCACGGCTTGTTGCCTTCCGCTTTGCATATCTTGATTGAGGAAATGACAACGCCCGGCTTCGTCGAGACGATGCCCCAGAACGACGGGCTGCTCATCCCGACCGGCGAGTTCAACACGGGCGTCAGGAAGTCCCTCGCCGTGCCGTCGCTGTAGGTGACCGTAAACTTGGCCATGTTGCCCAGCGAGTACAACCGCATTCCCACGGCGGTCGTGCCCGCCGGAAACGTCATCGTCGCATCGAACGCGCTATTGACCGCCACGACCTCTCGTCCTGTGCCTGTGAAACCCCAGGCGCTGTTAATCAGCCACAAGCCGTTGTCGGCCGAATCGCAGGCGGAGACGACGGAAATGCCGTCGCCAGCCAGCTCGTTGACGCTCTTGTAAGAGCCCGCCTCGACATACCCCGAGAACCTCAACACCGCGGGACTGGACACCACGGCATTGAATGCCTCGCGATCGGAGAAGACGACGCCGCCGGGCACTGATTGCGATGACGGCGACCGATTCGCGCCAATGGCGTCCGCAGGCGCACCCGATTTGTGGGCGCCATCGGCCACCGACGACGGAACCGCGCCTTGCGGCCTGCCCGACAAGTAGAGCTGTTTGATCTCTTCGCCACTGAGAGCGCGGGAAAGGATTGCCACCTCGTCGATCGCGCCCTCCCAGCCGTTGCCGGGCAAGGTGCTTTCGTTCCCCAACCACAACGGACCGCCTGCGCGGTAGAGCGGCGCCGAGGGTTGTCCTTCGGCGTCCAGGCGTCCATCAAGGTAAAGCCGCTTGATGGCCTTATCGCCGACGGGCGACCAGACCGCAGTGACCAGATGCCATTGGCCATCCGGGGTTTTTCCCGGGCCGATGCACTCATGCACGTGCCGGTCGTCGATGCTGGTATAGAAACCGATCGCATCCAAGTTGGGGATGCGGCTAGGGCGGCCGATTCGCCAACCATTGCCTGCGTCGGAAATTAACGTTTGCGCCTCGGGCCCGAACCGCCCGCGATTGAACCAGACGGCGACGGTGAACGGTCCGGTCAAATGAAGCCGGGGGGCATCAGGCAGTTCGACGCGATCCTGGTAGCCGGGCCCGGAGAATCGCAAGGCATACTTGCCAGGGAATCGGCCTTGGGTCCAGCGCGCGCCCTCGATTCGACCATCCAGGGCCTCGCCCGTCGCCGCCACGTTCGGAAGAATCGACATGTCCCGCGTCGGATCTCGACCGCGCGTTTCAAACGTGTAGTAGGCGACCAGCGACGGGTCTTGGCGGAGCCGCTCGCGGGTAGCTTGCCATCGCTCATACGCTTTTGCGCGTTGCTCGCGGAGGACGTCGGCCAAGTGGCCGGGCCGAACCGGAAAAGCGGTCGCGTCTGCCCGGCCCCGGACGGGCGTCGGCGCAATCCCGTCAGCCCGCTTTGCGAGGCGGACGGACTCGCCGGCGATCAGGGGGACCGCCGGGCCGATTGGTTCGCCTTGCGAGGTTGCTTTCCGGCCGTTGGCCGACCGCGAATCGTTGCCCAATGGCTGCACCTCGATCTTGCCCTGGAGGACGTGAGCCGTCGCCCCGCCGAGCTTATCGACTTCGACGCCGAACTCGGTGCCCAGGTCGGTGACGATGGCCGTTGGAGTGCGAACGGAGAAGAGGGGAGAGGTGAGAGGGGAGAGGGGAGAGGGAACACCGCTCGCCGATTTCTGACTGCTGACTTGTCTGGCCTTCTCTCCTCTCGCTTCTCCGCTTTCCCCTACTCGTGCCGTCAGCCTGCCTAGCGAGAGGAAGCCGCCCCGATCGGAATCGACTTCATAGACGCACGGGCCTTCGAGGACGACTCTGGCGCCGGAGTGATAGGTGATTTCCACCCAACCGGAGCGGACGTGATATCGGCCATGGAGCGGCACGGCGGGATTGGTCACCATGTCGGCCCACTGGCACTCCGCCGTTGCGGTAATGTCGGCGACGTACTGGGGATTCGGCGAGCGCGGCGAGACCGCCGGGGGCGGCTGCTTCGCGATCTCGCCTCGCCACGATACGTTGAAAAGCCATGCGCTCAGGATCGCCACGCCGACAATCGCAACGGCAGCGGCGTACGATAGGAGCCAACCGCCAACCGAGGCGCTGAAAGGGCTGGCCAGCGGCGCCGCAGGGCTGTTCGTGTCGATAACGATCGGAACAACGGGACACTCGATGTCGGACGACGGCGTGCTGGAAACGTCGCCTTGCTCCGCCGCCCGTTGAAACTCCAGGAGTGCGCAGAGCCGCATATACCGGCGATAGTACGCCTGCGCGGCCGGGTCGTCGCGGAGCAACGCCTCCAGGCGTGCAAACTGCTCCGCCGTCAAATGGCCGTCCGTCAGCGCCGGCAGCAACTCGCTCAATATGTCGGACTCGGGCAAGGGAGTCATCACCCGCTCACCTGGATTTTGGTTCGGCGATTGTTTCTTGAGTGCAGTCCAAAAGGGCTTTACGGATACGGTGCAAGCGGACGGCCAAGGTGTTGGACGTCACCTGCATGTCTCCGGCCAGCGATTTGACCGACACGCCCGATTCGTAACGACGCGAAATCAGAAGCCGATCGGCCTTGGGCAGCTTTCGGAGGCAGTCGACCAGGGCATCGGCCTCCTCTTCGACGCTTTCCGGTTCGCGCAACATGTTGGCGGCCAAGTCCTTGAGCAACTCGTCGTTGAATCGCAGGCGGTCGCGGCCCGCCTTTCGACGCTGTGCGAGGACTTGGAAGTAAGCCACCCGATAGGCCCATGCCCGGAAATCCGTCCCCGGCTCAAACCTGGCTGCATCCCGCCAGAGGACCAAGTTGGTCTGCTGCAGGATGTCGCTGGCCTCGTCCGGCCAGGGGGCAAGGGTCAGAATGTAGGCGTAAAGCCCCCGCTGAACCGCGACAAGGCAATCGGCGAAGGATGAACCTGGATCGGTAGTCATGGGGGGCACAAGTCTAGTCGAGAGGCACCGGAAAAGGGCCAACCGAACGCTGCGAGGCCGTATTGTTAATAGCCGGAAGCGGCCGGGGGTTACAGAAATTCATGATAACCGAGCTGTAAAGGGCCGATTAGCCGAAGGCTGTAGGTTCACCGGACCACCCACACGAGTGCCGAGGCGCCTCCAGCAATGGCGACCGAAGAACCCAGAGTCACTTCTGGGAACGAGTTTGCCGCGGTGTCAGTATTGCATCAGACGCTGTCATGGCGATGCCGATCGTTGGCATCGTTTGCAGTTGGTTCGCGACGAGGAGGGAGTTGCAGCGGCGAGAATGCGAGGCCGTGCCGGCGGCCACGCCATCGAGGCCAAACTGCGGTGACCTATCGGCCTTCAATGTACTTCACGCCTGGAATTGCGCGGAAGTGGGCGTCTTGGGTCCAGATGGTTGCGCCGTGGGCCTGCGCTGTTGCGAGAATCAGACTGTCGGCCATCGGGAGGTGAAATCTAAGGCTGAGCGAGGCGGCCGCGATCGCCAACTCCGCAGTGCAGTCGACGACTCCTCCTTTTTGCATCAGCGAGATCGCGGCCAAGGCATCGTTCTCATTCCGCTCGCGCAAGACGACCTTGTAGACTTCGTAGATCGTCACCACGGGCACGATCAGGCTCGCGGTGTCGCAGAGCGGCGACGAGAACGTGGCCGCATTCGGACCGTCGGCGAAGTACTCCAGCCAACCGGATGAATCGACGACGTTCATACGCGGTCCGCTTCGCGCTCGAAGGCCGTATCGATCCCCTTCAAGAATCCTCGCATCGTCCGAATGTCGCGCTCGGGGATCAGTTCGATGCGGCCTTCGTGCTCGATCACCTGCATCTTCTGACCTGGCCGAAGTTGCATCGATTCCCGCACGGGCTGCGGAATGACCACCTGGAATTTCGGCGACAGGGTAACAGTCTGCATGGACTGACCTCCGACGGGAGCATCGATCGTCTCTCTGTATTACGATAGGACGATCGATAGCATCTGTCAATGCCCCGGGTCGCAGTCAGTCCGCGCCGCATGGGTTGCCAGCCGCGCCGCGGCCAACACTGCATCGACGACTTTGCAGTTCCCCTGCAGGTTGGCCAGACGATGGCAAAGCGTTGCGAAATAGCCGGGAGCTAACAGCTCCCGGAAGGAATCTAACGATTCACGCACGTTCCGAGGGCGGTTAGCCCGGGCCATTTCTCGACTGGGCATGTGCGCGCCGTTGCTTCGCGACGAACGCACGATAGTCCTCCGGCGTGTCGATGCCGAAGGTGGGCTCGTCGACGACGCCGACGAGAATCGAGTGGCCGGCCTCGAGCACACGAAGCTGTTCGAGCTTTTCGACCTGTTCGAGCGGCGACGGCCGCATCCCGGCAAGCCGCAAGAGGAACTGGCGGCGATAGGCGTACAGCCCGACGTGCTGATAGAACGTCGGCGAGTTGGACGTGAGCAATGCGTCGTCCCATTGCCGGGGATGGGGAATGACGCTGCGGCTGAAATAGATCGCTCGGCCGGCACCGTCGAACACGACTTTCACGCAGGCGGGATCTTCGAGCTGATGCCGCGAGCGAATCGGCGTGGCCAAGGTGCTCATCACGGCCGACGGGTCCCTTTCCAACAGGCCGATCGCCAGATCGATCGACGCGCCGGCGATTTCCGGCTCATCGCCTTGCACGTTGACGATGACGTCCGCGTCGGTCATTCGCCGGGCCAGTTCGGCGACACGGTCGGTCCCGCTCGGCGCGGCTGGATCAGTCATTTCGGCTTGGCCGCCAAATCGCCGGACCACCTCGACGATCTCCGGCGAATCGGTCGCGACGCAGACGCCAGCCGCACGGGAGGACCGCCGGGCGGCCTCGTACGTGTGTTGGATCAGCGGCTTGCCAGTCTCGGCCAGCAGCAACTTCCGCGGCAGCCGCGTCGACGCGAGCCGAGCGGGAATGATGATCTGAGCGATCGGAATGGTCGCCATGGTGCAGTTCTACGTACGGAGGCGAGGGCGTTGCGAGTGGCTTCACGCGGAGCGTGAAGAGTACTTTGATAACCGAATCGGGCGTTGGGGGCTAGACGACTCTGGATGGCGGTAATACGATGTAATAAAGCGCGTAGGATGGGTTTCCTAACCCGTCCCGAAAGGCGTCGAAAACAAGCGGCCGGGCTAGGAAGCCCATCCTATAGACTTCTTGTAGGACCGGGTTTCCTAACCCGTCCCAAGAGATGCTGCACAGTGGACGAGGCTAGGAAGCCCATCCCACAGGGCGCGACTTGTCATGCCAAACCACCCCCGAAAACAAGAGATTATCACCTTCAAGGTTGACGAGCCCCTGCTGGCGGCTATGAGTGGTATCCCCAACCGGTCCGAGTTCATCCGGGCGGCGATCCTTTCGGCTCTCGACAGCGTTTGCCCCCTGTGCAAAGGAAGTGGGATTCTCACCCCTGACCAGCGGAAGCATTGGGTCGAGTTCGCCGAGCATCACGCCCTGGCCGAATGCGAGGACTGCCACGCCGTCCATCTGGTTTGCGACGCCGAGCCGGAAGAGCATCAACACAGGGGAGCGTAACCAATGAGGCTGTACGCGAAGATCGTAGGGTGCGTGCTTGTGGCAATGATGCTGCTGCTGGCCGGCTGCGGGTCGAGGCCTGCTGCACGGCCCGACGAAGGCCGCCTCCACGTCTTCGCTGGCATCCCGCCGGTCGAGTACCTCGTCAGGCAAATCGGCGGATCGCATGTCAGTGTCGATGTGCTGGTGCGGCCGGGACAAGACCCGCACACGTTTCAGCCGACGCCGCAGCAGGCCCTGGCTCTCGCCCAAGCGAAGGTCTTTTTCAAGATCGGCATGCCGTTCGAGGATGTCGTGCTGGCGAAGATGCGTGAAGCCGCGCCACAATTGGCGGTCGTCGATGTAGCAGGCGGCGTCAAGAAGCGGATGGGCGACGGCTGCTGCCATGATCACGAGCACGAGGAGCATGCTCTGCCCGACCCGCACGTCTGGCTCTCGCCTCCTTTGCTGAAGATTGAGGCGGCGAACGTGGCCGCCGGGCTCTCGGCAGCCGATCCGACCCACACGCAAGAATATCGGCGGAATCTGGCCTCGCTCGTCGATCGCATTGACGCGGTCCATCGGAAGATCGCGAAACGGCTGACGCCCTATCGCGGCCGCACGTTCTTCGTCTTTCATCCAGGCTTTGGCTATTTCGCCGACGCTTACGGGCTGAAGGAGGAGGCCGTCGAGGCCGGCGGCCGCCAGCCGGCGACCAAGCAACTCCGCGATCTGATCCAAAAGGCCAAGGCGGAAGGCGTCTCGACCGTCTTCATGCAGCCGGAGTTCGATCCACGTAGCGCGGAGGTCGTTGCCCAGCAGATCGGTGGCCGCGTCGTCACCATCAATGGCCTCGGCAGCGACGTGCTCGCCGATCTGGAAGACATCGCCGAGAAGATCGAGACGTCGTTCAGCGGAAATGCACCACGGAGGCGCGGAGAACGCGGAGACGGAGATAATCAAGGAGGGCTCACGCCAAGGCGCGAAGGCGCAAAGAATGAGGAAGAAGCAACCATCGGGTGGCACGCCCTGAAAGGGCGTGGCGGGGAATGTGCTTGGGGTGGTCGATTGGCCCGGCCCTTTCAAGACGTGCCACGGCATCTCGTTGCCTTCTTCTCCCTTTCCCTCTGTGCCTTAGCGCCTTTGCGTAAGCCCTCTGCTTCTTTCTCTTCGTGCGCTCCGTGTCTCCGTGGTGCTCTCCTTTTGGCTTCCGCTGCCGGAGGGCACACGGATGGATGACTCAGTGGTGTCGCTGAGCAACGTCACGTTCTCCTACGGCGGCCCGCCGGCGTTGGAGGAGGTGACGCTGTCGATCGAGCCGCGGCAAGCTGTCTGCGTTGTCGGCCCAAACGGCGGCGGCAAGACAACGCTCGTCAAGCTAATGTTGGGCCTCTTGACGCCGCAGCGCGGCGACGTGCGCGTCTTCGGTGAATCACCCCGTCGTTCTCGCCGGCGGATCGGCTATATGCCGCAGCATTCACAATACGACCCGCTCTTTCCTGTCAGCGTCATGGACATCGTCTTGATGGGCCGGCTGGGGCAAAGCGGCGTCGCGGGACTGACCGGGTGGCACGGCCGCAAAGACCGTCAGGCCGTAATGGACGCGCTCGACGAGGTCGGCATGAAGGACTTCGGGCGGCAGCCGTTCGCCGCCCTCTCCGGCGGGCAACGCCAGCGGGTGCTCATCGCCCGGGCGCTCTGTTGCAAGCCGGACCTGCTCCTGCTCGACGAGCCCACATCGAACGTCGATTCGCTGGTCGAGGCCCGGCTGCTGGAATTGCTTCGCGAGCTGAACCGCCGGATGACGATCGTCATGGTTTCGCACGACCTGGGCTTTGTTTCCGGCTTCGTCGAGCGGGTCATTTGCGTGAACCGCCGGGTAGCGGTCCACCCGACAAGCCAAGTGACTGGCCAAGTGATCCACGACCTCTATGGCGGCGAGGTCCGCATGGTCCATCATGACGAGTTTGCACATTAGAGACGAGAAACGATGTCGCGAATCTTTGGTCCAATTGCTGTGAAGAACGTATGATTGATTTTTTCCAAGCCCTTGGCGAGGCGCCGTTTCTGCGATACGCGCTGGTGGTCAGCCTGCTGGCGAGCGTGTCGTTCGGCGTCGTGGGGTCTTACGTCGTGACGCGGCGCATCAGCTACATTGCGGCGGCCATCTCCCACTGCGTGTTGGGCGGCATCGGCGCGGCCTTGTATCTCGATCGCGTTGTGGGCTGGCATTGGTGCGACCCGATGCTCGGCGCGGTCGTTGCGGCCCTGCTCTCGGCCATCCTCATCGGATTGGTCAGCCTCTACGCCCGGCAGCGGGACGACACGGTCATCAGCGCCGTCTGGGTGATCGGCATGGCCCTGGGCGTCATCTTCCTCATCAAGACGCCCAATGTCGATCCGATGAGCTATCTGTTCGGCGACATCCTTTTCGTCTCGCTGAGCGACGTCTGGCTCGTCGCGGTGATGGACCTGGTCGTCGTGGCGTTTGGCGTCGGTTTCTATCCGAAGCTGCTGGCGATCTGCTTCGATAGCGAGTTCGCCGAACTGCGAGGCGTCAAAGTCAAGCTCTACTATCTGCTGCTGCTGTGCCTGACCGCGTTGACGGTCGTGCTGCTGGTCCGTGTGGTCGGCATCGTGCTGGTGATCGCGCTGCTGACGTTGCCGGCGGCCGTGGCGGGCCATTTCGCTCGGCGTCTCTGGCAGATGATGCTCGTGGCCATCGGCTGCTCGATGCTCTTTGTCACGACCGGGCTGTGTCTGAGCTTTCCCTACAACCTGCCCAGCGGGCCGGTGATCATCCTGATCGCCGGCGCGACCTACCTAGGCGTTGCGCTGCTCACGCGGCTTCGCAAGCGGCATGGCGCGTAGACGTAGACATCGGGCGCGTGCTTGCACGCACGCCATTCTACGAGTATTCAAAAGCGGGTGTTTGTGCAAGTCTCCGCACGACGGCGATCCAACGCGTGGCTGCAAGCAACCACCCTACGAGACTTGACAACACGGTTCACGAAAGCGAGTATAGAAGGTGTGGAAATGGGATGAAGGAAAAGGCAAATGAGCACCGTTCACCCCCAGTTTGTTTTTGACGAGGACCAGCATCTGCAGGCGGTGCTGCTGCCAGTGGCGGAGTGGGAGCGGATCGTTGAAGACCTGGAGGAGCTTGACGATATTCGGGCTTACGACGAAGCCACAGTTGGCCCGCAAGATGCCGTGCCACTCGATCAGGCGATTCACGAAATCGACGAGGGACGGGTCGGGTGAGTTACGCCGTTGAGATTCTGCGGTCTGCTCAGACGCAACTGGCGAAGATTGATCGAGAAGATCGGCTGCGAATCATCGTTGCGATTCGAGAATTGGGCAACGTTCCACGTCCGCCAGGCTGCAAGAAGCTTGGCGGCCGTCCAGCCTGGCGCATCCGCGTCGGCGTCTATCGAGTCATCTACGAGGTTCACGATGACCGGCTACGCGTCCTGGTCGTGAGGATCGGTCACCGGCGAGACGTGTATCGTTAGCCGACGTCCTACGGTCTCTCCGCCCGGCGGATGTCCCTGAGCGCGATCCAAAGCGGCAGCGCGGCCCCGGGGGCGAAAGCCGCATCGACGAAGAACCACGGCCACGGCAGGCCCCGCAACGGAACGCAAATGCCGGCGAGCACGGGGACGCCAAGACACATGATCAGCCCACACTGGACGATCCAGACATTTCGCACCGGGTCGCGAATGGCCCCGGCGAACAGGATCGCCAGCATGATATGCGCGAAGGCCAGCCAATCGCCGGCGTAGAGCAGAAACGGGTGTTCGGCCTTGACGGACTCGATGGCCGAAATGACCTCGAGCAAAAAGCGATGGATCGTGCCGGTCGCTGCGGCGTCTCCCCAAACCAGCCTCACCGCAGTTCTCAACTCCCACACGGCCGGCCAGATCGTCACGCCCGAAAGGAACAGCCCCAAGGCCACGATCGCTAGCATCCACCGGGCACGACGCAAAAGGCTGCCAAGGGTCGGCCGGTTTGGCCGCTGCTCTGTCTCGGCCTTGTGCTGGCGATTGCCATGCCCGTCCTGATCGTCTGCGCCGTTGGCCCCTGGATCGATCATGCACTGACGTCAATACGCTGGCCACACGCTTTCCCAGCTTGGCTACGTTGAGCGTCTTTTGGCTTTCTTCCACCGATCGGCATTGACAGCCCCGGGGTGGATGAGCAGAATACGCCGCCCGGAAAATAGGCTTTCGGAATGCGGGAACCGGAGGGACGTTCCTGCGTTGTGCCGTCGGCCGGGCATTCCTCGTAGCGAAGGATCGCAGTCATGTTCTTCGGATGGAACCCGTTTTCGCGTCAACACAGCCAACAACACACTACGCGGCGGAGCAACGCCCACGCCGGCAATCGGTTGCGGAACGACCCCTCGCGCCGCGCCTTGCGATTCGAGAGCCTCGAAGGCCGGGCATTGCTCTCGGCCGGCCATAGCGCCGCGGCGGCGGCCTACGCCGACCCCACGTTCACCCTCAACGGCCCCATCGGGAAGACCTACACCCGCGGCGAGAGCGTAACGATCAACTGGACGGCCACCAATGGCACGTCCGTCGACGTTGGCAAGGGCGTCATCAGCCTCTGCTACGATACGGCCTCCGGCTTTGGCGCCGGCAATGTGACGTGGATCGAGGTCAACAAGGTCGGGGCCACCGACGGCGCCGGCAGCTTCAAGTGGGACACGGCCGGCATCGCGCCCGGCACTTACTACATCGGCGGCTACCTGTACGTCAACGGCGCGCCGATCTACTCGCACCTCACCCAGCCGATCGTGGTGAAGTCGAACGCGCCGACGGCCACGCTGACGTCTCCCGGCCTCGGCACGGCCACGCTAGGGCAGAACGTGCAGATCGCCTGGAACGCGGCCAACATCCCGGCCGGCAGCACGATTAGCCTCTGCTACGACACCGCCTCGGCGTTCGGCAACGGGAACGTCACCTGGATCGAGGTCAACAAGGTCGCGGCCTCGAACGGCAACGGCAGCTATCAGTGGGACACGACGGGAATCATGCCCGGCGTGTATTACGTCGGCGGCTACGTCTATGCCAATGGCACGCCGCACTACTTCCATTCGACGCAGCCGATCTCAGTCCAGGCCAACGCGATGGCGTTTAGCCTCACCGGGCCGGGTTCGGGCACGTATGCCCTGGGCGACACGGTGCAGATCCAGTGGGACGCCGCCAATCTGCCGGCCGGCACGACGGTCAGCCTCTGCTACGACACCGGCTCGGCGTTCGGCCGAGGGAATGCCACGTGGATTGAGGTCAACAAGGTGGCCGGCGTCGACGGCAGCAGCAGCTACGCGTGGAACACCGGCCTGATCGCGCCCGGCACGTACTACATCGGCGGCTACGCCTACGTGAACGGCACGCCGGTCTATTCGCACCTTTCGCAGCCGATTACGGTCGAGACGAAGACGCCGGCGTTCAGTCTGACCGCGCCGACCTCCGGCGCCGTCACCGTCGGACAGACGGTCACGATCCAGTGGGACGCCGACAACGTGCCGGCTGGCAGCACGGTCAGCCTCTGTTACGACACCGCGCCGACGTTCGGCTCCGGCAATGTGAGCTGGATCGAGATCAGCCAGGTGACGGCCGTCGACGGCAGCGGCAGCTACGTGTGGAACACCTCGGGCATCATGCCCGGCTCGTACTACATCGGCGGCTATCTCTACGTGAACAACAAGCCGGTGTATTCGCATCTGAATCAGCCGATCACCGTGCAGCCGGCCGCGTCGTCGTTGGCGCAGGCGCACCTTGCCAGCTCGGTGACCAGTGGCTTGGTCGATAAGTCGCCCTCGCTGCCGCTATAGACATCGCCATCGAGCGCTTTGGCCGAGCAAGACTTCGCCAAGGCCAAATCGCTCGGGACGCTGCGATAGTCGGCCGTTCGTCCGTAGACATTCACGGAACACGAATCGCCACGAATCTTCGCGAATTGTCACCCCATTAGCGTGGATTAGCGGAGATTGATGTTCCTGAGAAGCTGATCAAGCTATTCTGACGCGACGCCCGTGTGATAGGCTTCGGGCCTCCTTTAACCAGGGCTCGCGTGAGCACGCACCGCACGGCTACCCTACGGCGGGATGCCCCAACCGGCCCCTCGCCCCCTGGTCAATTGGCCGGTGGGTTGCTATGCTTTCCGTTTCCTGTTGGACTGAAAAACCACTCACCATTTCTAGCGAAATACGGGGACTTATATGCCAATCACTACCGAAGCGATGGTGGCCTGGTGCCGCAAACTGCTGGGCGCCGACTCGAACGCGCCACGGCTGACCTTGGAGCAATACATGGCCGGCATTCCCCGGCTCGATTGCCTGGCCAAGCTGCCCCGCGGCACGGTCGTCCTGGTCCGCGGCGACACCGACGCCAAGCCCGGCCCGACGGTTGGCGAGGGCGACATCCGCCTGCGGAGCATGAAAGAGACGCTCCAGTATGGCCGGGAGCGGGGATGGAAGCAGGTGGTGTTCGGCCACATCGGCCGCGAGCCGGAGAAGTCGCTCGCGAAAGTGGCCGCCCGGCTCGGCGAGATCCTCGGCTGCCCGGTCGCCCTGGTCGAGGATTGGCTCGATCCGGCCACGACGACCGTCACGCCGGAAGCGGTTGAGGCGATCAAGAAGTGCCCCGAGGGGGGCGTCGTCATGCTCCAAAACGTTCGCAAGTATCCGATCGAGCGGGTGTTGTGGAAGGCGAAGCCGGCCGACCTCGGCAAGCTCGCGCCTGACTTGGCCAAGCTGGCCAACGAGATGGCCGCCAAGATCGCGAAGGTCTACGTCCACGAAGCCTTCTCGGCCGGCAGCCTCGACGCGTCGAGCGTCGTCGTGCCGATGGCCATGGAGAAGGTCGCCCTCGGCCGTTACGAGGCCGAGCAGTTCGATGGGCATTTGAAAGAGTGCCTCCGGGCCGAAATGGTCATCTTCAGCGGGCTGAAGATCGACAAGCTTGACGACCTCCAGGCGATGATCGGGCGCGGTAAAATCCGCAAAGTCATCGCAGCCGGTTCACTCGCCGCAGGCCTCAAGAAGGCGGCCGCCGATCTGGACGGGAAGCCGTTCGATCTGGGCGTTTCCCAAGACCCGGCCCACAAGGACAAGCCGTACTACATCCCGGCCGAACGGATCGAGCAGGCCAAGCGGATGTTGAGCGAGGGGAAGGCGAAGGGCATCGAGTTCGTCCTGCCGGTCGATTTCGTGCTGCAAGACGGGCAGGTGTCCGACGCGATCGGCCCGGGCAACCAGCAGTTCGACGTCGGTCCGGCCTCGAGCGCCCTGTACGAGAAGGCCGTCAGCGACTTTATCGCCGCCCATCGGAACGATCAGCCGCCGGCCGTCGTCTTCCACAACGGCGTTTTCGGGATGTTCGAGGACCCGCGGTTCGAGGCCGGCACGAAGAAGTTCGTCGGCCAACTGAAGCGGATGACCGACGCTGGCATCAAGGTCTACATTGGCGGTGGCGAAGGCGGCGCAGCCTTGGAGAAGTACGGCAAGCCTGACTGGGTTACCTACTGCTTCACCGCCGGCGGCACCGTGCTGAACGCCCTGGGCAGCGAACCGGTACCGTATCTGGTGGCGCTCGAAATGGCTGCCAAGACGATGGGCCCGAAGCCGCACGCCGAGGTAGGAAAATCCGAAAATCCGAAATCCGAAGCTCGAATTCGGGCTTCGGATTTCGGACTTCGGATTTTGCTTAAGGGGTGCCGCTGCGGATGCGGCCGCAGAGGGTGACGAGCTCCTGCACCGACTGGCGGATTTCCTCTTCGCTGAGGCGGTCCTGGATCGCCGATTCGAGCCGGCCGGCGCAGGGCGTGACCGGCCCAAACCCGTAGCTTCCGGCGGCGCCCTTGAGCTGATGCGCGGTCCGTCGAAGCGACTCCCAATTCTTGTCATTCAGGCACTGGAGGAGCGTGGCGACGCGGTTCGGCATTTCCTCGACGAACAGCGCGACGATCTCCGCCAGATCGGGATCAGTCGCCAGGGGCGAATAGAGGCACTGGGTGACGGGTTCCGCTGGGCTCACCGCGGGTTACTCCTTCTCGGAAGGCGACCGTGAAACCGGATTCTTGCGACAGCTTCGCGAAAAAACCCTAGCTTACGCCGGCCCGAGAGTCCACGGACGCCTTTGCTCGCAAGCCGGGGGAAGGGACCATCTGCCGCCGGCCGGCCCCGACGGGTCGGATTCGCCGCCGCGGAGGCCGTTATCGACGATACACCCGGGAGGAGCGTTACAGACTGAAGACGGATTTTCGGAGTTTTGGAAGGAGCCCGCTCTGTGGCTAAGGAACGGGCTAGAGCGGGTCGATAGCATCACCTAGTTGGACTCAGACCCCGTACCTGCGCTGAATTGCGTGAGTATCCCACAAGGTCTTTCCCTAACAAGGAGTACCCCCATGTTCCGTCGTATCCTGTTGCCGGCGCTGGCTGTTGCCGCGGTTGTGGCAGTGATCAGCGTCTCCAACGCCCAGGCTGGCGGCTGCTGCGCCCCGGCTTGTTGCGAGAAGGCTTGTGCCGCCCCGGCATGTTGCGCCCCGACCGCTTGCGAGCCTTGCTGCAAGGTCAAGTGCGTCCGTGAGCGGTGCTGCAAAGAGCGTTGCTGCAAGGTGAAGTGCCACCGTGAGCGGTGTGTGGCGCCTTGTGCTCCGGCGTGCTGCGAGAAGGCTTGCGCTCCGGCTTGCGAGCCCTGCGGCAAGGTGAAGAAGTGCCATCGCGTTCGGACCTGCCGTCCGATGGCTTGCGCTCCGGCCGCCTGTGCCCCGTGCGCCCCGTGCGCTCCGGCTCCGTGCGCCAAGGTCGCCCCGTGCGCCCCGTGCGCTCCGGCCGCCTGCGCCCCCTGCGCTCCGACCTGCTGTGAGAAGGTTTGCGGTTGCGAGCCCTGCGGCAAGGTCAAGTGCTGCAAGGTCAAGTGCTGCAAGGTGAAGTGCTGCAAGGAACGTTGCCACCGCGTTCGCTGCCACGCTGGTTGCGGTTGCTGCGAGAAGGTCGGCTGCTGCGCCCCGGCTTGCTGCAAGTAAGGAAGTGTGTAAGCGAGTACGGCTCACGCTCATCCCCGATCCGAGCCTGAGCTAGCTCCTTTACGACAAGATCAAGCGGTCCGGTCGAACGTCGGCCGGGCCGCTTGTGTTTCTTGGCGGCAGAATCGGCCCGCCTTGAGCGAGTCGAGACGCTTGGCAGCCGCCGGCGCGGCCACTCCAAGAAGAAGCGAAGAGAACCCCCGCGTCGTCGTCCTCCCCTTGCCGAACCCCCCGCCGGAGGCCATACTACGTGATTCCCCTGCGGACGACGAGCGATGCCAGCACGCGCGGTCAACGACGATCAAACCTCGGCGGCGATGCAGCTCACGCGCCCCACCGGCGGTGACGTCGTGATGTTTGCGGCTGGTCTCACCGCGGTTTGGGTCGCCGCCGGCTCGACCGGGTTTCTGGCCCATCCGCTCAACCGGGCGATCACCTGGCTGGCCCTCGGCGTCGCGACGATTGCCGGGCGCCGAAGCCGGGTCCGCTCGATGGCTAAGGCTGCTGTTCTGGCGGCCGGCATTTTTCTGGCGGTCCTTTTCACCGCCTCGGCCATCCCGGTCGTCAACATCCTGGCCGTGGCCGTGCTGATGGCGGCCATTGCCCAGGCCGGCCGTGGGCAGATCGCCAGCGGATTGAGCGGCCGGTTGGCGTCGATCATTGCGCTGGCTGCAACCATGCTGGCCTGTTACCGGCTGGCGTGCGGCTCGATCCCTGCGGTTTGGCACATCGCGGATGCCGCCGGGCGATTGTCGGGCCAACTCATCGGCTGGGCGACGGGACGGCCGGTCGCCTTGGGCGCGACGTTCGCGGGGATCGACTTCTTGGTGGTGACAGCGAGCGTTTACGCTGCCTGGCTCGTCTGCACTGAACCGCCGCGCCGCCGCCGCGCCGCTCTGGCCGCCGTCGCGATCCTCGTTGGGCATTTCGTGTACCTCGTCGCGGTCGCCGGCTACGGCCGGTGGCTCGCCTCGCTGCCCGAGCCGACGATGACGCCGTTGTCCGAGATCAGCCACGTCGGCCGCTGGACCTGGGAAAACGGCCTCCGGACGCTTGTGCCGTGGAACTTGCCGCTGCTGGCCTTGGCGATCCATGGGACGATTCTGACGGCAATGATGCTCGTCGGCCGCTGGCGGCTGCCGGTGGAGTTGAGTCCACGAGAGCTGGTTGAGCGACAGAGGCACTGCGAGAATGACGAGCAGATCCCCGCCGCAAGGCTGATGCTCGACATGGCGATTCGTTTCGGGCCGCCTCTGCTGGCCACCGCGGCGGCGCTGCTGGCCACGCGGACAACGGCTCGTTGCGATTTGAGCGGTAAAACGATCGTCGCTTACCAGGGCGCGGCGGCCGATTGGACCGGGCCGCAATACGACGCGAAGAGCGATGGTCCCTTTGCGATGCTGCCGCTGTTGGTCGAAAGCCTCGGCGGCAAGTTCGCCCTCTCAAAGAATCTCTCGAAAGAAGACCTCGCGAAGGCCGACGCCGTCCTGCTGCTGCGGCACGACCCGCCGTTGCGGGAGGATGCTGTCCGAAGTGTCTGCGACTACGCCCGTCGTGGCGGCTCGGTGCTGATCGCGGCGTCCGGGGCCGGCGACGATCTGGCTGCTTCGCTCGGAGTTCCGACGAACGGCGATTCAGCCAGGGCTGCGGCGGACCGCTGGGAGCAGTGTTGTGACGTGTCAACGCATAGTGATCGGCCGAACGCCCTCGCGATGAGAGGAGTCTCTCCGCTGACGATCGGCTGGGCCGACTCGCCGCTGGTCGGGGGGCGATGGGGAGTGCAGAACGACGCGTCGTCTTCG
>JBDKUC010000323.1:0-1602 GCA_039679885.1 Thermoguttaceae bacterium
CCGCAGCGGCGATCGACGGCATTACAGGCAAGATATTCCAGCGAACACTGACCCCGGCGCATGAGGACATCCACGCCTGGCTTGCGTCCCTGCCCGGGCCGATCGCCGTGGCCTACGAAGCGGGGCCGACCGGGTTCGGTCTTTATAGGGCGTTGACCGCGTCCGGTATCCGCTGCGAGGTGGCGGCGCCGTCGAAGCTGCACAAACCCAGCGGCGACCGAGTCAAAACCGACGCCCGCGACGCCATTCATCTCGCGCGACTGCTGCGGTTAGACGAGATCACGACCGTGTCCGTCCCGACCGTCGAGAACGAGGCAGCGCGTGATCTGGTACGGGCTCGCGAAGACAGCCGCAGTGATTTGATGTCAGCGCGGCACCGGCTATCCAAACTGCTCCTGCGCCACGGCATCGTCTACTACGGCGGCGATGCGTGGACCGGGTCTCACGACGTGTGGCTGCGCAACGATGCGCTACCGCGATTGACCGGTCGCGCGACTCGGCTCGCGTTCGACTCCAGCTACGAAACCGTGCTCGCGGTCAAAGCCCGCCGAGACCGCCTCGATACCGCCATCGAGGACATGGCGGGGACCGACGAATTCGCCGCAACCGTGCGTCGTCTGGGATGCCTACGTGGGATCGCCACCCTTACCGGATTCGCGCTCGCGGTTGAGATCGGTGATTGGGAGCGGTTCACCGGCTCCACCATTGGTTCATTTGTCGGGCTGGTGCCCTCGGAGCACTCTTCCGGGACCTCTCGCAGCCAGGGCTCGATTACCAAAACCGGCAACGCTCACCTGCGACGTCTACTCATCGAAGCAGCATGGCACCACCGCCGCGCCTACCGAATCGGCACGACAATGCGGGCACGATGGGACCTTGCGCCCGCGGCAGCACGCGTGCGTGGAGACCAAGGCAACCGGCGGCTACATCACCGTTGGATGCGGTTCATCGACCGCCGCAAACCCAACAACACCGCCAACACCGCGATCGCGCGTGAACTGGCCGGCTGGTGCTGGTCCTTAGCGGTCATGAACGACTAACCCGCAATATGCCAGCTTTGCCGTCAACCGAACTGGTGGCAGCGCGTGGAGCGACCCGCGAGACTTCTATGAGCCGCCCCAGGGCGACGCTCGCGCTTAGACAAGCGGTCCAGCTCCAGCCGAAACACCGTACTGCGGTACCCAACCCGCGAATATCAGTCTGACCGCGCGTCGTCACCGACACGCTCGCCAGCACGGGCAACGACAAAGCACAGAGGCGCCAGTCCCGAAAACGGGACTGGCGCCTCGCCATGCCTCTTGACAGAGGGTCACTTCATATCAGAAGTCCATTCCGTCCATGCCACCCGGCGCGGCCGGAGCCGCAGCCTTCTCCGGCTTGTCGGCGACGACAGCCTCGGTGGTGAGGAACAGAGCGGCAATCGATGCGGCGTTCTGCAGCGCCGAACGAGTCACCTTGACCGGGTCAGCAACGCCCTGCGCGAGAAGGTCACCGTACTCGCCCGACTCGGCGTTGAGGCCGTGGCCGGTCGGCAGGTTGCTGACCTTGTCCGCAACGACGCCCGGCTCGAGGCCGGCGTTGAACGCGATCTGCTTGAGCGGA
>JBDKUC010000294.1:0-5263 GCA_039679885.1 Thermoguttaceae bacterium
GGCGACAGCCGCAAGGTGCTGGCCTCGAGCCGACCGACCGGCTTCGACCCGGTCCGCGGCTACAATCGCAAGGAACGCAATCTGGACGACCCGCGCGTCCGCGAGGGCATCAAGGAAATCGCCCAAATGGACGGGGCGATCATCGTCTCGCCCGACGGCGTCGTCGAGGCCGCGTGCCGCTATCTCGATTGCTCGGCCGCGGATGTCACGCTGAGCAAGGGCCTCGGCGCCCGCCATTGGGCCGCCGCCGCCATCAGCCGGGCCACCAACGCCGTGGCCGTCACCGTCAGCCAGAGCAACGGCACGGTCCGCATCTTCCACAACGGCGAAGTCGTCCTGCGGATCGAGCCCTATCTCCGCCGCCCGATGGTCTGGCGCGAGTTCGAGTATGAACCGCCCCAGCCCGAGACGAAACCGAAGCCGAAGGGCGACGGAGCGGCGTGAGGAAGCGTGCAGCGGATAGCTATCAGTGTCAAGCCGCGAAGCGGCGAGAGTCAATAGCCAGGGGCGTTAGCCCCTGGGGCAAGAGGCGTTTCTCTCTGGTAAGCCCCGAAGGGGCGGCAGAGACTGGCGCCGCTTCGCGGCTTCGGGACGCTTTCCTATCTTCTTCCAGGGGCTGACGCCCCTGGCTATCGACTGCCGTTCCTTCGGAACTAACTTGCGTCTCGAAACCGCCCTTGTCTCGAACTCAGCCTCACTCCGGCCGATCCATCACCAGATCGATGTCGAATCGGGAGAAGGGCTTCGAGGCTTCGACGGTGCTGGCGGAGCGGATCTTCAGGACGCCGACGGGCCGGGCGTTCGCGTCGGCCGCTTCGTAGAGGACAAGGCCGGGATCGTTCGTCAGCCGGCGGGTGAAGTGGTGACGGGTTGCCAGGATGGTGACGAGCATCGCCGGATCGCCCGTCTTGCCGCGAAGCGCGATCCGGTCGACTTGTTGGGTCGCATTGAAGTAGTAGGTCAGCGAGCCGGCCACGTCTTGCAGACTCGTGCCGCTCACCAAGGGCACCCGGTAGCCCTGCAACTGCAGGTGCGGAAGACCGGTCGACACTCGCGGCCACCGCTGAATGATCCAGTCGACACTCACGTCGAAGGATAAGACCTCGGCCAGCGAGGGCATGGGCGTCGACGGCGCCGGCAAGGGCGGCGGATCGGGCGGCGCGACTTCCGGCGTCTGCGGAACGCCTGACGCCGGCTGCGGGGTGACGGTTCCCCGGGCCGTGACGCCGGTGGATGGCTTCCGGAGCTTGGTTGCGAAGTTCGAGGCCGAGAACAGGCTGATCGGCCCGCCCATCGCCAGGGCCAGCCCCAAGGCGTACAAAATGGTTCGCCGAAAGTGCATATCCTAAAGATCGGCTTCCGTCGCGGCGGACTTGTCGCCGCCAGACGCCGGCGGCCACAGTCTGCCCAGCCGTTGCATCGGGAGAAAACGGCACATGCCGCAGAAGCGGGAGAGGAGGAGACGATCGCCGCCGGATCGACTGGGCACTGAAGTGCCCAGCCCTCGGCCCCTCGGCTACTTTCCGGCCGTTCGGGGCTCGGCCACGAGCCGCTCGGAGAAGCGGTTGACGTAGTGGATGCTGCTGGCGTCGCCGCGGAAGCCGATGACGTGCTTGTCGATGTCCATCTGCTGGCCGAGCACACGGCCCTCCTCGATATCGAAGCGCACCCGGCCGGCGCTCTCGCGTTGCACCAACTGCGACTCGACCGCCGGGTCGGTGATTGGCGTGAGGACTTCTGTCGAGACGTGGATCGTCGCCACGCCGGTCTTCACCTCTTCGAGCACGAACTGCTGCACGGCCTTGATCTTCTTGACCGCGCCGGATTCCAAGGGGATGTCGATCTGTTGCGGGATCGACCAGGCGTGTCCCACCGCGATCGGTTCCTTGGGCAGCGGGATCGTCATCCAGCCCTCGTCCTGGGACGGCACTTTGGCCGCCTTGGGATCCTGTTTGCCATCCTTCGTCGTCGAATGACGCTCCCGCTTGATGATCTTCCCGCGCTGGTCGATCGTTATGGTGGCCAGTGGAACGCCAACCGATCGGGCGGCCATTTCGAAGCCTGCCGGGGGCTTGAGCTTCGTGCGGCTGTCATAGTGAAGCTGTTGCCGGCCGGTGAGCGTCTGCCGCATGTCGATCCAGTCGACCTGATGAACGAACGTGGCGGTTCCGTCGGGCCGCACGTCGGTGACTCGCCACGCCTTGAGCGACGTGCTCGACGTCTCGGTCGTCTGCGTGTGCTTCGAGACGGTCGCCCGGACCATCGATAGATGCTCGACCTCCCAGCGGAGCGTCTCGCCGGCGTGGAACTTGTAGCGAAGGGTGTACTTTTCCGGCTGATCGGCTGCGAACGAGAACGCCACGACGCCAAGGGCCAACGCGGCCGCCAAGCCGAAAATAAGGCTCTTCATCCTCGCATCCTTTCGAGTGTAGAGTGCTCATCACGCTCCGCGTGATGCCGGTGCGTTTGGCCGTAGGTTATGCTTTAGCATAACAGCACAACCTACCGAGGCTTTGTCGGCGGGATGTTATGCTGAAGCATAACCTACGGGGGCTGAAGCATAAACTGCGATAGACGCTTTCTCGGTTCCTCGCGCGGGA
Source organism: Thermoguttaceae bacterium (assembly GCA_039679885.1). Taxonomy (GTDB): domain Bacteria; phylum Planctomycetota; class Planctomycetia; order Pirellulales; family Thermoguttaceae; genus JAJFUI01. The sequence continues at coordinate 2,601 of JBDKUC010000294.1, forward strand.
GCGTGAGGAGTACGTTACTTGTTGTTGAGCTTCAACTGGCCGGCCCAGCCGAGCTTTTGGCTCAGCGAGCGGTAGTCGGTGTGGCCGGGATTGTCGACCAGCTTGAACCGCGGCTCCGCCCGCTCGACGCGGACTCGATCGTGCGGCTGCAAGTGGCAAATCATGCGGCCATCGACCACCACGGCAGTGCCTTCGTTGGGCCGGGCGACGACCATTTCGTAGACGCAGTTGGCCGAATCCACGACCGGCCGCATCGTCAACGTGTGCGGGTTCAACGGCATGACGATGAACGCTTGCAGTTGCTTCCGCAGGATCGGCCCGCCCGCCGAAAGGCTATGGGCGGTCGAGCCGACGGGCGTCGACACGATCAAACCGTCGCAACTATACGTGGTCACCAAATCTGAGTCAACGTAAAGATCGATGTCGATCAGGGCGAACGGGGCGCCGGCGTGGACGACCGTCTCGTTGAGCCCAAGCTGCCGGCCGCGGATTTCGTCGCCCCGCAGGACGGTGCAGATGAACATCAGATGCTCGGTCACCGTGAGCTTTCCGGCCGCGAAGGCCGCGAGCAGACCGGGCAGTTCAGCGGCGGACATGTTGGCAAGGAACCCCAGCTTGCCCAGATTCACCGCCATGACGGGCACTTGCCGCCGGCCCATTTGATGCGCGGCCCTGAGGATCGAGCCGTCGCCGCCCAGGACGATGGCCAGATCGGCCTCGACTGCCGAGAGATCCTCGGAGGCGGTCAAATCGGTTTTGACGATCTGGGCGTGCTTTTCGATCAGCGGTCGCAGCCGCTCGGCCTCGCGGCGAACTTCGGGGCGTCCGCCCGCGCCGAGCAAAAAGGCCCGCGGAAGCCGTTCGATGGGTTTTTGGCCGCTCATTGGTCTAATCGTCCGCGGGTAAGAGCTTAGTCCTCGGCGGCGGGAGTCATCGCGTGGGGGCGCGCGGCCGCGCCGGCGACATACTCCATCTTAGCTTGCGACCAGCCCGCTTGCCGTCTCGCGGCGCCGGCCCAACCATTGTCGGCACTGCTTGGCAATGCCCGCCGCGTCGAGCCCGAGATCGGCCAAGAGCTCGTTCCGGCCGCCGTGCTCGATGAAACGATCGGGGACGCCAAGACGGCGGACGCGGCTCGTATCAAGGCCGGCATCGGCGGCCGCTTCGAGCACGGCGCTGCCGAAACCGCCCATCAACATGCCTTCTTCGACGGTCACTACCAGCGGGCATTCACGCACCGCCCGCAAAATGGTCGCCGTGTCCAGCGGTTTGACGAATCGGGCGTTGATGATGCCGAGATCGAACCCTTGCTGGCCGAGCCGATCAGCCGCCGCGACGCAGGCCGATAAGAGCGTGCCGCAGGCAATCAGCATCCCATCGGTGCCCCAGCGGATCACCTCGGCCTTGCCCAATTGAATGCCGCTTGCGCCATGCGTGGAGTCGTCGGCGCGGGGAGCACGCTGGGCACAGCCAGTCCGCTCAACCGTTTCCGCCGCCGTTTTCGGGTAGCGGATCGCGACGGGGCCCGGGTGCCGCAAGGCCCATTGGACCATCGGGGCAACGTCGTCGGCGTCGCCGGGGGCCATGACCACGAGGTTCGGCAGCGGCCGCAGATAGGTCAGATCGAACACGCCGTGATGCGTTGGCCCGTCGGGACCGACGATGCCCGCCCGATCCAGCAACAGCGTCACCGGCAGGTTCTGCAGCGACACTTCCTGGAACAGTTGGTCGTAGCTCCGCTGCATGAACGTGCTGTAGATGTCGACGATCGGGCGGAGGCCTGCCTTCGCCAGCCCGGCCGCGAATCCGACGGCGTGCGACTCGCAGATGCCGACGTCGAAAAACCGCTCGGGAAACTGGTCGCGAATGGGCTCGAGCATGTTCCCCTGGCACATCGCTGCCGTGATGGCGAGCACCTTGGGGTTGGTTTGCATCTCGGCCAACACGGCGTCGCGGACCAGTTCGGTGTAGGCCGGCCGGCCCGATGCTCGGCGGATCGACACGATCGATCCGTTTTCGCGATGGAACGGCGCCGGGGAGTGGAACCTGGTCGGGTCCTCCACGGCCGGTTGAAAGCCGTGCCCCTTCTCGGTGACGACGTGCAGCAGCACCGGGTCTTTGACATCGCGGACGCGGGCGAGGTACTTCTGCAACTGGCGGATGTTGTGCCCATCGACCGGCCCGATGTAGCGGAATCCGAGGTCCTCGAAGAACATGCCGCCCAGCAGGCCGGCCTTCAGTGCGTCCTTCACTTGCAGGATGAATCGCTCGACCGGGTCGCCAATGACGGGCACGCGGGTGAGCATCTTCTGCACTTCGACCTTGAGGCCCGTGTAGAAGTGGGCCGTGCGGAGGTGGTCGAGCGTGTTGGCTAGCCCGCCGACGCGGGGGCAAATCGACATCTTGTTGTCGTTCAAGATGACGATGAGGTTCTTCTTGAGGCCGCCGGCGTTGTTCATGGCCTCGAAGATCGGGCCGGAGGGAAAGGCTCCGTCGCCGACGACGGCCACGACGCGACGGTTTTCGCCGGGCCGCAGCAGATCGTCGCCGCATTTCAGCCCGAGGGCCGTGCCGACGCTCATGCCGGCGTGGCCGGTCACGAACAGGTCGTAATCGCTTTCGGCCGGATTCGGATAGCCCATCAGGCCGCCCTTGGTCCGGAT
>JBDKUC010000149.1:0-1723 GCA_039679885.1 Thermoguttaceae bacterium
CAACTGGTCGGCCGTATGCACGAGGCTCTTCAGCAGGCTGACGAACTTCGGCCAGACTTTTGTGGCGGCGGCCGGCGGACGCCAATCGGCCCAAACGTCGAAATTGCCGCCTGCCGAAATCAGCGTGTCCATCAACTGGCGGGCCTTGCCCGGCCCGACCCCTGGCAACAACGGCAAGAGCCGCGAGCCGGCGACGAGGTCCCGCGGATTCTCCGCCAGGCGCAGGAAGGCCATGAGGTCCTTCACGTGGGCCGTCTCGATGAACTTCAATCCGCCGTATTTGTGAAACGGGATATTGGCGCGAGCCAGCTCGGCCTCCAAGACGATGCTGTGGTGCGAGGCGCGGAACAGGACGGCCTGACGCCGCAAATCGACGCCCGCCTCGCGATGCTCCAAAATCCGCCGGATGACGTCCTGGGCTTGATCCCCGTCATCCTCACAATTGACAAGCATCGGTCGCGAACCCTCGGCCCGATCCGACCAAAGGTTCTTGGCATACCGTTCCCGGGCAAGGCCAATCACTTGGTTCGTGGCTTCCAAGATCGGCTGCGTGCTGCGATAGTGTTGCTCCAACGTGACGATCGTCGCGTTCGGATATCGTTTCGGGAAGTCCAGGATGTTGCGAATCGTCGCCGCACGGAAGGCGTAGATCGACTGCGCGTCGTCGCCGACGACGGTCAAGCCGTTCCCCTCGGGCGACAGGCCGTACAGGATGTCCGCCTGAAGCGTGTTGGTGTCCTGATATTCGTCGATCAGGATGCGGTCGAAGAGCTTTCGCACGGCGTCACCGACGCACGTAGCCCCCTCTCCCTGAGGGCGAGGGGAGACTAGCAGCGCATGCCAGTAGAGCAGCAGGTCGTCGTAGTCGAGCACGCCGGCCGCGTCCTTGCGATCGACGTAGCCGTCAAACAGTCTTCCTAGCTCGTCGCGCCACTCCTCGCACCAGGGGAAATGGTCGCGGAGCACCGCGTCGAGCTTCTGCCTGGCGTTGACGCATCGGCTGTAAATCGCCATGCACGTTCCCTTTTTCGGGAAACGCTTGTCGGTTTTCGCCAGATTCAGGTCCGTCCGAACGACATTCATCAGGTCTTCGGAATCGGCCCGGTCGTGGACGGTGAAATCGGGCCGCAGGCCGATGGCCTTTCCGAAGCGGTGCAGCAGCCGGGTGGCGATGGCGTGGTAGGTGCCGCTCCAGACGCGGGTCGTTCCGGCATGGCCGAGCCGGCGGAGCAGATTCTCGGCGCGGCGAAGCATCTCGGCCGCCGCCCGGCGGGTAAAGGTCAAGAGGAGAATGCGGCTCGGATCGACCCCGCTGGCGATCTCCCAGGCGACGCGATGCACCAGCGTGGCCGTCTTGCCGGTGCCAGCCCCGGCGACGATCAGCAGGGGGCCCTGGCCATGGGTGGCCGCTTGCCGCTGTTGCGGGTTCAGGCCCGCAAGGAGATCGTCGATCGCCGCTCGTTCGGACATGGCCTTCTCATATTGTCCCCCGCTTCGCGGCATTATCGAGCATCGCACCGGTCCACGCAAGGCGTGCGGCGGCCGACTGCGATTGCGAGCAAGCGTTTAGCAGCCGCCGGCACGGCGGTTTGCGATAGCGCTGGGCCGGCGTGCCGCCGACCGCTAAACGCATCGGCGATCAACCGGCGCCCCGCCCGCTTGTCATCTCCGACCGGTTATCGTAATCTGACCGAATGTTAACCAAACCCTAACGCGTGGGTGG
>JBDKUC010000112.1:0-5597 GCA_039679885.1 Thermoguttaceae bacterium
AGCGCAGCGAGACAGCAAGCATGTCTACCGCTTCGTAATGACCACGACAAGGCTCATCGCCGGACCGGCTCATCGGTCGCGTCGCGATCGCGTCGGCAGCTCTGCAACTCTTGTTGATCGGCGCGGACCCGCTCGCGAAGGGCCGCCAACTGCCGCTCGTCGCCCAACATCCGATTCTCGACCAGCCGGCAGTGATCCTGGAGGTTGTCAATTTCGACGAGTTGCGCGCGGTTCTGCTCGGTCAACGCCCGGTTCCGAGCCTGCGTGGCGTTCCACTCGGTGACCGACACCAGCGTGCAGCCCGGCAGCGCGGCGCCGGCAAGAATCGTCAGAAGCCAGCGGCACGGTTTCAAGATCGAGTTCCTTCCGACGCCTCTGCCCCTGGGAGAGGGAGTCGTGAGCGGTTTTGCCAACAGGTCGACACCCTACTATCAAGAATCGCCCGCCGCCGCAAGGCCGAAACGGCCCAAAATCAAGGGCCGCGAGCAAGTTGTGCGTTGCGAGAAGCTGGACGGCTCCGCCATAAAGCCGCGACGGTCGGTCACCTGCCCGGAGTCTTGAGTTAGGCCAACTCCTCGATGCTGTACACCACCCGATCGATCACCGCCTCGTCGGTCTTCGGGTTGAAGAACACGGCCTTCCAGGCGGGCAATGCAATGCCGTGCGGGCTGTGGCCAATGCTCGCCGTGTAGGAGAGGTGGGCGTCCAGGGCCGGGGTCATCGCTTTCGCCCGCTTGTCGAAAAGACGACGAATCTCGGCGGCGTAAGGGGCGAACTTCTCCGCCGGCAGCTCGCCCGAGACGACGGCCTTGAAGATCTCCTTCGCATCGCGACCCTTGGGCAGCACCCACCACACGACGCTTGGGCCGGTCGTATCGAGGTTGAGCACCTTGCAGTATTCAAGCTGTTCGAGTCGCTGCTTCAACCGATCGGCCAGCTCCAGCGAGCGGGCCACCAGGAGTTGCCAGCCGATCAGGCCGATGCCATTGAGCGAAGCCATCACCGTGTAGGGGCCAAGCCCTGGTCGCGAACACTCCAACGTGAACAGCGCCGGGTCGCGCCGGGCGTCTGCCTCGGAGAAGTAGGGCATGTCGGCAACCGGCCGCGCCAGGTGGCGAAGATCGCTGCGGCGATTGACCAGCAGCGCGCTGCCAGGGTAATGTCCCCAGCCCATCTTGTGAAAATCGATGGTGATGCTGTCGGCCTCGCGAAGGCCCAGGGTCTGCTGTTGAGTGCGCTGGACCATCGCCAGAAGTTCCGGCAAGAAACCGAGCGGGTTCTTCGCCGTGTCGTATTCCGCAAGGAAACTGAGCACCCAGCCTACGGCCGCGTCCACGTGCAGTTGCGGCTCGGGCACCGAGTTCCGCTGCGAATAGTCGTGAAGGATGCCTCGGATGCCGGCGACGTCGTCCACGCCAAAGGCATCCGTGGTGCCAAAGGTCGCCGTGACGAAACCAACCAACACGCCGTCGCGGTGCAACGCGTCGAGCTTCTCCGCCAACAGGTCCAGACGCATGGCCATGGCGCTGTCGGTGGGAATCGTGTGAAGCTGCTCGGTGCCGATGCCCAGCCAGCCCGCGATGCTGCGGTTGCTGTAGTGGGCCGCCTCGGAAACGATCCCCGCGATCTTTACGCCTTGCATCCCGCGCTGCATAACGCCGGGCAGGACCTTCTCGATGCCGATCTTCGCGCCATACAAGTTGGAGATCGTCCCGCCCATCGTGAACACGCCCCACGGATCCTCGGTATGGTAGAAGAGCAGGTTCGCCAGGGCGGTGACGGCCTTAATCTCCAACTCGTTGGTTCGTTGGCTGTAGGTGTCGGTGCAGAGGTTCGGGTTCTTAAGCAGGCAGGCCAACGCGCCGACCAACGAGGCATAGTTCGCCGGGCCTTTGACGTTCTCCAAGTGCAAGGGCGAGGACCAGCTGTCGGTGCCCCAAAAATACGGAAAGACCGTGTCGCGAGCGTCCTTCAGGTTGCCCGGCAACACGTGAATCTCGGGATTGGCCTGCGCCGTCTCGTAGTTCTGCGCCATGTTCGAGGATGGCGGCAGCGTTTCCTGGGCGAGCATCGCCAGAAGGAACTCGTGAAAAATGGCGGAAATCGCTTCCGGGTCGCAAGTGAAAAACGTCTTGACGACCTCGGCGTACTTATCACGATTCATGGATCTATCAAGCTCCTCGATCGTTACTCAATCCGATGCGCGGATCAATTCGTCGGCCAGTTCATGCAAAGCCGCCGAAACGGAACAGTGTGACCAAAAAAAACGTGGGACGGACTAGGAAGTCACGTCCTACGGGGCAATTGCGCCCGCGGTCCAAATGTCGCCGGCGATGATAACGGTTGCGCCTTGCTCGTGCAACCGCGCAAACTCGGCCCGTGCGGCGGCGGAGTGCCATGGGGCCGTATCGGTGGGCTTACCGCCAACGTCATATTCCACGCCAATGTGATCTTAGGGGTGCCATGCTTGCTAAGCGAGCGCAGCGAGACAGCAAGCATGTTCACCGTCGAATCACGCCCACGCAAGCATGGGACATGGCCCCGTTCGTCCTTGCCAACTGGACTCGGCGGCAAAACGCGCGTTGCCCCGCCTCGTTGTGATGGCGATGCACTCGGCACGTTCCTTGCTCGCCTCGGTTGCCAAAGCGTTCCTATTGCTTCCGATCTGTGCCTAACGTAGAATGGCCCAAGCGACGTAACTGCCGTGCTTTGATGCACTTCCGACGATTGCTCGGCTTGGCCGCCGGGCCTGCGGCCGCCTGCCCGCCAACGGGCGTACAAAAAACCGACGATAACCACATGACCAACGACAATTCATCTACGAATACCTCCCAAGCCACCGACTTCATCCGCGAGATCGTTCGCGAGGACAACCGCACCGGCAAGCACGACGGACGGGTCCAGACCCGCTTCCCCCCGGAGCCCAATGGATATCTGCACATCGGGCACGCCAAGTCGATCTGCCTGAACTTCGGCATCGCCCGCGATTTCAATGGCCTGTGCAACCTCCGATTCGACGACACGAACCCCTGCAAAGAGGATGTCGAGTACGTCGATTCGATCATGGAGGATGTTCGCTGGTTGGGCTTCGATTGGCAGGACCGGCTCTATTACGCCTCGGACTACTTCGATCAGATCTACCAATGGGCGGTGCAACTGATCAAGGCGGGCAAGGCATATGTCTGCGACCTGACCGCCGACGAGGTCCGCGAGACGCGCGGCACGCTGACCGCGCCAGGCACGGACAGCCCCTACCGCAATCGGTCGATCGAGGAGAATCTCGACCTATTCGAGCGGATGAAGGCCGGCGCGTTCCCCGACGGGAGCAAGACGCTGAGGGCGAAGATCGACATGGCCTCGCCCAACCTCAATATGCGCGACCCGGTGATGTATCGCATCCTCCACGCCACACATCATCGCTCGGGCGACAAGTGGTGCATCTATCCGACCTACGATTTCACGCATGGGCAGTCCGACTCGATCGAGCGGATCACTCATTCGATCTGCACGCTCGAGTTCGAAAACCACCGGCCGCTCTACGACTGGTACATCCGCGAGTTAGGCATCTTCGCCCCGCGGCAAATCGAGTTCGCCCGGCTCAATCTGACCTACACGGTGATGAGCAAGCGGTTCTTGCTCCAGTTGGTCAAGGAAGGACGCGTCAGCGGTTGGGACGATCCGCGTATGCCGACCATCTGCGGGCTGCGCCGCCGCGGCTACACGCCTGAGGCCATCCGCGACTTCTGCGCAACGATCGGCGTCTCCAAGGTCGACAGCGTCGTCGACATCGCGCTGTTGGAGCACTGCCTCCGCACCGATCTGAACAAGCGGGCGCCGCGCGTGATGGGCGTCCTGCGGCCGTTGAAGGTCATCATCGACAACTACCCCGAGGGGCAGATCGAGGAGATGGACGCCGTCAACAACCCCGAAGATCCGACGATGGGCGCCCGCAAGGTCCCGTTCTCTCGCGAAATCTGGATCGAGCAGGACGACTTCCGCGAGATTCCGCCGAAGAAATACCACCGACTTTGCCCCGGCCAGGAAGTGCGGCTCCGCTATGCCTACTTGGTGCGTTGCATCGGCGTCGGCAAGGATCCGACCACCGGCGAAGTGACCGAAGTGCGCTGCGTCTACGATCCGGCCACTCGTGGCGGCAACACGCCGGATGGTCGGAAGGTGAAGGGCACCATCCATTGGGTCTCCGCCGCCCGCGCGGTCGAGGCCGAGGTGCGGCTCTACGATCACCTCTTCACCGTGCCGAATCCAACCGACGTGCCCGAGGGAACCGACTACAAGGTGAACCTGAATCCGAACTCGCTCGAGCGGGTAACAGCCTACGTCGAGCCCAGCCTGAAGGGCGCCGCGCCGGGCAGTCGCTGCCAGTTCGAACGGCTCGGCTACTTCTGCGTTGACACCGATTCGACGCCTGAGCGGCCCGTGTTCAACCGCACCGCGTCGCTGGTCGACACTTGGGCAAAGATTGCGCGGAAGGGGTGAGGACGAGCGACGACACTGTCCGCGATCTCCGGACGTGACAAGATGTTGTAGTGAGGTGGCGGATGAATAGCAAGTACGAGATCATCATCTATTGGAGTGACGACGACGGCGGTTACCTGGCAGAAGTGCCAGAGCTGCCCGGCTGCATGGCGGACGGCCAGACTTATCAGGAAGCGTTGGCTAATGCCGAGCGGATCATCCAAGAATGGATCGACACCGCCAAGGAGTTGGGACGAGCCATCCCAGAGCCAAAAGGGCGACTGTTGTTCGCTTGAGTAGCCCGTTCAGTCGGAGCGGTTCGCATGACGTCGGCCAGTTTGTCGGCGATCTGATGGGGCAGTCGTGACCTCGTGTTGGGGAGGGCACAACCCGAAAAACTGCCGCATCGCAGCCGTTCGGGAAGGCGGACGGTCTCTACAACTGCCATCCGAACCCATCAGCGTCCGAATCGCTCCGAGGGTTCCCGACGGCTACGCAGGCGACGGGGCTTCGCCGTCTTCGCCCCAGAGCGTCAGCACCAGCTTTCGGCGGCCGGCGTGGCGGCGGTGTTCGCCGATGCAAATGCCTTGCCACGTGCCGAGGCATAGCCGGCCGTCGCGAACAGGCACCGTCAGCGAGCAGCCCAGCAGCGACGACTTCACGTGGCCGGGCATGTCGTCTGGCCCCTCTTCGGTGTGCCGATAAGGGTAGTCCTCGGGGGCCAGCGTGTCGAGCACCCGGTCGAGGTCTCCGAGCACCTCCGGGTCGGCGTTCTCGTTGATCGACAGCGAGGCCGACGTGTGCTTCAAAAAGACGTGGAGCAGCCCGACACGCGTCTTAGCGATCTCCGGCATGGCCTCGAGCACGATGCCGGTGATGGAGTGCGACCCGCGATGGAACGGTGGCAGAAGAATTTCGCGCTGAAGCCAACCCACAGTCAATCCTCGTCAATTGGCGGAAAACACACACGATGAAACGCGGCCATGCTCGGGGGCAGGCTGCTGGCAGTCTACCGCTCCATCGTTGCGGCGGAAAGGCTTTCGCCCAAGTCACCAGGCGGACTGCGAAGTCCGTTGCAGGCGTTCGTAGTTCCGCCTTTAGGCGGCAAGTGACCGGCTAAA
>JBDKUC010000335.1:0-4434 GCA_039679885.1 Thermoguttaceae bacterium
CCTTTTGGCCCAAGAAAGGTCCGGAATGACTACACAGACTCGAAAGGCGTCGCTGTCACCGGCGCGACGCCGCCTGTTGGAACTGCTTCAGCAGGTCAACTTTGGCCGGTTGGAATCCCTCGTCATCGCCGACGATGAGCCCGTCTTCGACCCATCACCACGGATCGTGCGGGAGATCAAGTTCGGCAGCGAGAACGGTCCGCGTCACGAAATCGGCGCCGCGGACTTCAACCTGAAGTCGCAGGTGATCGAGCTCTTGGCCTTCTTCGACGAGTTGCACAACGGCACGATCGACGTGCTCGAGATCAAGCATGGCTTGCCGTTCCGCGTGATCGTCACGGAGGTGGCGGCCTAGAACTGGGGTTGGCACCCGCTCTGAGATAAATCGATTCCGGTTTCTATCACCAGACATTTTGCCGGCCGCAGAGCGGAGGCGGATGTGGGCGACGCCGATCAAGGCGCGACTCGCATCGCCTCCGCTTTTTCGTTGGTGCGTCAGGCATGACGCGCAGCGTCATACCTGACGCTGTCAACCGGGGAGCGAAAGCTTGCCCGGGAAGTGACTGGCCGGGTGAGAGTCCCGGTGGAGACCTTAATGACAGGAACTCCTAGCCGAAACGCAAGGGCGTCCGCCGCGAGGCGGAGTCCGAAGGAAGCGGCAGGCAAACTCCTGGCCCGAAGAACATGAATCGCATACGAGGCGTCGAACCGGTGGGCGAGAGGGCCAATAGACTCGAAGCCCGATGTCATTCGGACCGGTCCGGCGTATATGCGGCGGGTATTTGGGAGGAAAGTCACGCGCCTTACCCTGAGAGATCTGTCGTTCTGCCTAAGGCTACGTCCGTCGCAAGGCGGACCGAAGGGACGGCAGAAGTCAGCCGAGGCCATAGTAGTCCAGGCGGATCGCCGACGTGAGAGCCGGCTTGCCCTTGGACGAAGGGCCGAACAGATTGAACCGAACCGACGCAGAACATTCGATGCCTGAACGAGATGCAGACAAGATGGCTGGAAAGCCGGAGCGCAACCGGAGGGTAGGCGGCGGAACCGCCGAGAGTACGGCCCGCGCGCATCAAGCAGGCGCGGCATGTGATGAGCACGTCGGCGAGAAGACCTTGATGACGATGGAGGAGGTCGTATGCCGTAAGAACATGCTGGCGGCTTACCAGCAGGTGGTGGGCAACAAGGGTGCTTCGGGCGTTGACGGTATCACCGTAGACGCACTGAAGCCTCTGCTTCAAGCCCGCTGGGAGGCCATCCGGGAAGAACTGCTCAGCGATACGTATCGACCCTCGCCGGTTCGGAAGGTGGAAATCCCCAAGCCGGGCGGCAAGGGCGTGCGGATGCTGGGCATTCCGACCGTTCTCGATCGACTGATTCAACAGGCCCTCCACCAAGTGTTGCAGCGATACTTCGATCCTCGATTCTCGGACGCCAGTTTCGGCTTCCGTCCGAGACGCAGCGCCCATCAAGCGATTGAGCGGGCGCGGGAGTACATCGAGGCCGGGCATCGCTGGGTGGTGGACATGGACCTGGAGAAATTCTTCGATCGGGTCAATCACGACATTCTCATGTCGCGGCTGGCTCGGCACATCGAAGATAAACGCATCCTCCGTTTGATCCGTCGCTACTTGCAGGCGGGAATGATGGAGGATGGACTGGTGACGCAACGCACGGAAGGGACGCCGCAGGGCGGCCCGCTTTCGCCGCTGCTGAGCAACATCCTACTCGATGAGTTGGATGGCGAGCTTCAGCGACGTGGGCACCGATTCGTCCGCTACGCCGACGATTGCAACATTTACGTGCGGTCCAAGGCGGCGGGCGAGCGCGTGTTGGCATCGGTCGAGCGATTCCTTCGGGAACGCTTGCGTTTGAAAGTCAACCGAGAGAAGAGTGCGGTGGACCGGCCTTGGAACCGTAGGTTCCTGGGCTACACGGTAACGCCGCATCACCAACCGAAGCTGAAGGTGTCGCCTCAGTCGGTGAGCCGATTGAAGGAGAAACTGCGGATGATCTTCCGTCGTGGCCGAGGGCGTAGCCTTCGCCGCGTGCTGGAGGAACTTCGTCCGGTGCTTCGCGGTTGGGTGTCGTACTACCGGAAATCGCAGATTCGGATCACGTTCGAGGAACTGGACCAGTGGATTCGTCGGAAACTGCGGGCCATCCTGTGGCGGCAGTGGAAGCGGACTTGGACCCGTGCCCGCGAACTGATGCGACGCGGTCTGGACCAATCGCGAGCCTGGACCTCCGCGACGAACGGTCACGGACCTTGGTGGAATGCGGGCGCAAGCCACATGAACCAAGCCGTCCCGACCCGATATTTGCACCAGCTTGGTCTGGTGAGCCTTATTTCGGAGTCACAGCGTTTTCAGCGTTTAACCTGAACCGCCGTGTACGGAACCGTACGCACGGTGGTGTGGGAGGACGGGGGCGGCAACGCCCCCTCCTAGTGCGCTTGTAAGTGCATCAAATCAGCAAGGCGAAAGTCCTTGTCAAAGTTGGGTTTGAACTTTGTAACCGAAAGTAACTGCGTCCTCGTGAGAGGGGGTGGAGAGCAACTGGAGGTGAATGACTGGTCCGCAGGATGACGAACTCGATTCGGCCGGCTGTCGTGGCGAGCCTGCTAGGGAAAGGCGAAGCCCAAGTGACGCCGTGGTCCCCGAAAGGGATGCGGTCGCGCGACCGCGCGGTAAGCTCCGGGAAAGAAACCAAACCAAGACTCGGAGGCGACAACAGGTGGTTGGAGGCGGAACGGTCGGAAGGCTTGATACATGAAACAAGGAGACCTGGACGGAAACAAGCACGGCATTCATTGTCCCTGATAAGGATACGAAGAACCGGCCGTTCAGGAGTCAGAGCGTCCATAGGAGCGACGAAGCGGGGCAATGCCCGTCGAGCAAAGGGACGCAGGAAGATGGATGTGGAATGAACGAAACGATGGAAAACACCCCGACGACAGTGCCGGCGACGGCTAAGCAAGTCGGAGAAATCCGCGCCCGCTGGGCGTGGGTCGAACCGTCGGTATGGACAGACCGCATGTTGACGGCTCTGGAACAAGGAGTGAAAGGAGGAGTTTGGTTCAGTCTGATCGACAAGGTGAACGCCCCAGCGAACCTGTTTGCGTCGTACGCGAAAGTGGCGGCCAACGGGGGCGCGGCGGGCGTGGATCATGTTAGCGTCGAGGACTTCACGAAACGACTGGCCCGCAACTTGGAAAGACTTGCCGCACAATTGAAGGACGGCACGTATCGTCCGCAAGGCGTTCGGCGGGTGAACATTCCCAAGCCGGGCACGCAGGAAACGCGACCGTTGGGCATTCCGACGGTGCGAGATCGCGTCGTACAGGGCGCGTTGCGCCACGTGTTGGAACCGATCTTCGAGCGGCAATTCGCCGAACACAGCTATGGCTTTCGGCCCGGAAGGGGTTGCAAAGACGCGCTGCGACGGGTGGACAAGCTGCTCAAGCAAGGCTTCCGATATGTCGTCGACATCGATCTGAAATCCTACTTCGATACGATCCCACATGACAAGCTGCTTGACGAGGTGCGCAAGTACGTCGGCGACGGCCGCGTGTTGAATCTGATCGAGGCGTTTCTGAAGGCCGAGATACTCGACGGCCTGCGACAGTGGACGCCGGAAAGCGGCGCGCCGCAAGGCGCGGTGCTTAGCCCGCTGCTGAGCAATCTCTACTTGAACGAGCTGGACCATCAGGTGGCCCGTTCGGGATACGAGATGACGCGGTACGCGGACGACCTGGTGATCCAATGTCGCACCCGAGAAGAAGCCGAGCGGGCTTTAGCGGAGGTGCGAGCGTGGGCGGCCCAAGCGGGCCTGACGCTGCATCCCACGAAGACGAAAATCGTGGACGCCGAAACCGAAGGGTTCGACTTTCTGGGCTATCGCTTTATCAAGCATCGACGGTTTCCCCGTCGTAAAAGCCTAGCGAAGTTTCGGGACGCGATCCGTGCGAAAACGCGACGGACGGCGGGCCATAGCCTCAGCGTGATCATCGCCGATGTCAACCGCATGTTGCGGGGCTGGTTTGAGTACTTCAAACACAGCTGCCGCACGACTTTCCCCGAACTCGACGGCTGGGTTCGCATGCGTTTGAGGAGCGTTCTCCGAAAACAGCAAGGACGCAGCGGGCGAGGCCGAGGCGAGGACCATCACCGATGGCCAAATGCCTACTTTACTGAGCAGGGGTTGTTTAGCTTGACAACGGCCCATGTCTCGTACAGTCAATCCTCTAGGAGGTAAAACTATCAACCGGAGAGCCGGATGCGGGAAATCCGCCAGTCCGGTTCGGAGGGAGGGGAGGCCGAACTCAATCGGCCATCCCTACCCCTATCAGACTCCGGCCTGCCCTACGGCTCGCGGGGCAGCGGACGTGGATACGGCGGCGGCAGCGACGGCGGCAACGGCTGATCGTACGTGGCC
>JBDKUC010000461.1:0-2932 GCA_039679885.1 Thermoguttaceae bacterium
TCGAGCGGCTGAAGAAGGTCACAAAGCCGGTCTCGAGAGTCCGCGTAAGCGATTCGGGGTTCATGTAGCCGAGCATCAGCACCCGAGCCGTGTGGGCGTCCTGGACAATGGCCGGCAGCAGGCCGTCTGCGCTCTTGTTCCAATGCAGTGTCGAGAGATTGTCGGTCATCGTGATGGATCGTGTTTGAGTCTCGAATGGTTAGTCGCCCGCACGGCAGTTCGTCGTTTAGCCGCCGCCGGCACGGCGGTGTGTGGGACGGGTTTCCTAACCCGTCCAGCTTTACGAGACGGATGGTGAATCCGTCTAGCAACCTCCGGGACGGACTAGGAAGTCCATCCTACAACGTCTCGAGGACGGGTTAGGAAACCCATCCTACAACGTGTCGGGGACGGGTTAGGAAACCCATCCTACAACGTGTCGGGCACGGGTTAGGAAACAATCACACATTGGTATCACTCCTTCATCGCCGCACCGGCAGCCCGGCGTCGCGAAGAGCCATTTTTACGTCGCGGATCGAAAAGACGCCGAAGTGGAAAACGCTGGCCGCCAACACGGCGTCGGCCTTCCCGAGCCGCACGGCGTCGACAAAGGACTGGAGCGAGCCGGCCCCGCCCGAGGCGATCAGCGGAGCGGGCGCGACCCGCTTGATCTGCGAGAGCAACTCAGTGTCGAAGCCCTCGGCCGTGCCGTCGCGGTCGTGCGACGTCACCAGCAGCTCTCCCGCGCCGCGGCGAACGGCCTCCTCGGCCCAGGCCACGGCGTCGATGCCTGTCTCGCTTCGTCCGCCGCGGACGAGCACGGTCCAGCCGTTGTCCGGTAGCATGGCAAGGTCGTTCGTAGTTTCGGCTTCAGCCGGCTTTTCTCCGCCTAAAGGCGGAACTACGAACGGCCGCGAGCCGCCTAAAGGCGGGACTACGAACGGCCGCGAGCCGCCTCTCTGGCGTCGCGCGTCGATCGCGCAAACCGTGTTGGCCGAACCCAGCTCCCGGGCCATCTCCTCGATCAGCGAGGGTCTGGCCACGGCCGCCGAATTGACAGACACCTTGTCGGCGCCCGCTTCGAGCATCGCCCGGGCGTCGGCGACGCTTCGTACGCCGCCGCCAATGGTGAACGGCACGTTCACCGAGTCCGCGACCCGCGCGACCAACGCAATGGCGGACCGTCGGTTGTCCGACGTGGCCGTAATGTCGAGGAAGACCAGCTCGTCGGCCCCCTCGTCGCAGTATCGCTTGGCCAATTCGACCGGATCGCCGGCGTCGCGAAGATTCTGGAAATTGGTCCCCTTCACCACGCGGCCCTCGGTCACGTCGAGGCACGGGATAATGCGAACGGCAAGGCCCGAGCGGGGGCTCAGCTCGTCAACGCCGGCGCCTTCACGGGGCGTTCGGCCCGCGCTCGCCGCGACCAACGACGGCAGATCGGTCGAACCGTCGAGCAGCGCCCGGCCGACGACGACCGAGTCGCAGCCGGCGGCGGTCAGCTCGCGAATGTCCTCCGGGCCGCGGACGCCGCCGCTGGCGGTAATCATGATCTCCGGCTCACGCCGCTTCCAATCGGCGTAGAGCGCGACGTTCGGGCCAGCGCCGGCGCCGTCGCGGGCGATGTCGGTCATCAGCACCTGGCGAATCCCCACGTCGTCGATCAGCCGGACGGCGTCGTTGAGCGTGTAGCCACTCTCGCTCCGCCATCCGTGCGTCTTCACTCGATCCCCCTCGACATCCAGGGCGGCAATGACGCTCGCCGGTCCGAACAGGTCCACCGCCGCGCGGGCCGCCGACGTATTGGTAAACAGCATGGTTCCGATGACGACGGCCGCCGCGCCGGCGTCCAGATGCCGGCGAACGGCTTCGAGGTCGCGGATTCCGCCCCCGATCTGCACGTCGAGAATCTGCGACAGCCGGGCAACGAGTTCAAGAAAACGATCGTCCCGCCCGCCGTCGCGAGCCGCCGACAGATTCACCAGATGGAGCCGCGTCGCCCCAGACCGCCGATACCGCTCCGCAATCGGGACCGGATCGTCGCCAAATGTGGTCGCGCGGGCGAAGTCGCCTTGCACGAGTCGCACGACCCGTCCGTCCAGCACGTCAATGGCGGGAATTACTTGCATAAGGTCATTTTTGTGGGGCAGGTCGTCAACCTGCCGACATCGCTCTTCCTAACGTTGAAAAACGCCTAGCCTTTTGTACGGCATCGGCCTGCAAAAGAACCACAGATGAACACGGATGGACACAGATGGCATTCATCTGTCGGGAGTCCTTAGGCATCTCTTGAATCAATCCGTGTTCATCCGTGTTCATCCGTGTTCATCTGTGGTTCCATTGCCTCTCTCGAATCACCATGAGATGCGCATCCTACGCGGTAGTGCTAATCCGTCCCGCAAAACTGGACGGGTTAGGAAACCCGTCCTACCGACAAAACGTCAACATGTTCTTTTGTTTTGCGGCAGGTTAACAACCTGCCCCACAGGACTCATGGCAGGACGGCGGCCTGCGCCCCACGGCCGCACAGGGCCGCGAACGATTGCAGGAACCGGTCGCCGGTCGGCCCGGATTTCTCGGGATGCCACTGAACACCGAAGTAGTTCGCCTGTCGAAGGCCGGCACAGAGCGTCGCCCCGTGCTCGACGGTCATCGTCACCGCCCGCCGATCTTCCGGCACGCAAACATAACTGTGAACGAAGTACGCATATTGGCCCGTGCTCAAGCGATTCCAGCCGATGTGCGGGCACATGACGCCGTCGGGCAGGTGGACGACCCTGCCGCGGACGATGCCGAGGCATTCGGTCTCGCCTTCTTCGGAGAAGTCCATCAGCAACTGCATGCCGAGACACAGGCCGAGGAATGGCTTCCGGTAGTTTCGCAGCGGATCGATCAATCCTCGGTTTCGCAGGTCGTCCATTGCCGATCGGGCCGCGCCGGCGCCGGGGAAGAT
>JBDKUC010000043.1:0-3073 GCA_039679885.1 Thermoguttaceae bacterium
GGAACGGCTACAACATGATCTTGCCCAACATGCTTTGGGCCGGTGTGGCTGATTACGCCAGCGACATCCTTCCCCGCAGCGACGCGTTTCAAAAATACGGCGATCAACTGGAGCAGTGCTGCGCGGCGGCGAAGCGGCACGGGCTTGAAGTTCACGTCTGGAAAGTCACCTATAGTCTGGGGGCCGCGGGCACGACTTTCACCGAGAAGCTTCGCAAGGAAGGGCGGCTGCAAGTGACCGCTGGTGGGCAATCGTCCGGCTGGCTTTGCCCTTCGCATCCGGCCAATCAGAAGTTGGAACTCGACAGCATGCTCGAGGTCGCCCGGAAGTATCCAGTCGATGGGTTGCACTTCGACTATATCCGCTATCCCGATCCTGACGCCTGCTATTGCGACGGATGTCGGCGGCGGTTCGAGGCGGCAAGCGGTCGGCGGGTTGCGAACTGGCCTGACGAATGCCATTCTGGGGCGCGGAAAGACGAGTACAACGACTGGCGCTGTCGGCAGATTACGGCCTTGGTGGCCGCCGTCAGCCGCGAGGTCCATCGGATTCGCCCTGGCCTGAAGCTTTCCGCGGCGGTGTTCGCCCGCTACCCGAGATGCAGGACGATGAAGGCGCAGGACTGGCCCGAGTGGGTGAAAGCCGGTTATCTGGATTTCGTCTGCCCGATGGACTACACCAACAGCGAGCAGGAGTTCAGCAGTCTGGTGCAGCAGCAATTGAAGCTTGTCGGAGGACGGATTCCCGTCTATCCGGGCATCGGCCTCTGGTCGGAGGACAGCAAGTTGACGTCCGAAGGTGTCGCCCGCCAGATTCAAATCGCGCGGTCGTTGGGGGCTGGCGGCTTTACGGTCTTCCCGTTCAGCCCTCGGACGGTCGACCGCCTGCGTCTGATCGCGGCGTCGGCGGCCAAGTCGCCTTAGGCGATCCGTTCCAGTTGCCGGGCGTCTCGACACGCGGCATACGGTGAAATAGACTCATCATCAGCGACATGCCCCGTCTATTCGCGGGCTATGTCCATCCGCTACAATGCCTGCGAGTCATCCCTGGATTAAGGAGCACTTACCTCATGCAACTGAGCGATTCTCGCATTGTGATGACCCTGGACGCCGGCGGAACGAACTTGAAGTTCTCCGCGATTCGGGCGGGCGAACTGCTGTTCGATCCGATCTACATCCCGACCGAGGCCGACAACCTCGACCGCTGCCTGGGGAACATTGTCGAGGGCTTCTCGCAGGTCCGCACGCGCTGCCCGGCCGCGCCGGTGGCAATCAGCTTCGCGTTCCCGGGGCCGGCCGATTATCCGGCGGGCATCATCGGCGACCTGCCGAACCTGCCGGCCTTCCGCGGCGGCATCGCCCTGGGGCCCATGCTCGAAGAGAAGTTCGGCATCCCGGTCTACATCAACAACGACGGCGACCTGTTCGTCTATGGCGAGGCGATCGCCGGCTTCCTGCCGCACGTGAACAAGCTGCTGGAAGAGGCGGGCAGCCCGAAGCGATACAAGAACCTGTTTGGCGTCACACTAGGGACCGGTTTCGGCGGCGGCATCGTTCGCGACGGCGAGCTGTTCATCGGCGACAACTCGGTCGGCGGCGAGGCGTGGCTGTTGCGCAATAAGCTCAACCCGGCGGTCAATGCCGAGGAAGGCGCGAGCATCCGGGCCGTGCGACGCGTTTATGCGGACATCGCGGGCATTCCGTTCGACCAGACGCCTGAGCCGAAGGTGATTTGCGACATCGCCGCCGGACAAGCGCCCGGCCGGAAAGACGCGGCGGTCGAGGCGTTCCGCCGGTTGGGCGATGTGGCCGGCGACGCGATCGCCCAGGCCCTGACGCTGACCGACGGGCTGGCCGTCATCGGCGGCGGCATTGCGGCGGCCGCGCCGCTGTTCCTGCCGTCGCTGGTGGCCGCGTTGAACGACGTCTATCACAAGCCGACCGGCCCGCAGCGCCGCCTGATCGCCCAGGCGTTCAATTTCGACGACGCCGTGGAGCGCGCCGCGTTCCTCGATGGGGAAGTCCGCACGATCACCGTGCCGGGCAGCACCAAGACGATTCAGTACGACCCCTTGCAGCGGACGGCCGTCGGGCTCACTCGGCTCGGCACCAGCGAAGCCGTCGCCGTCGGGGCGTATGCGTATGCGATCAGAAAGTTGGATGCGCGGCGATAGCGGCTCCACGTAGGACGGACTTCCAAGTCCGTCCCAAGAAACAGCGGAAGCACGAGGTCAACTCACCACGGAGGCACGGAGAGCGCTGAGAGGAGAAAGAAGAGACGTTGAGAGGTGGGCAGGGGCCTCACGCGAAGGCGCAAAGGCGCGAAGAAGAAGGGAAAGGCTTTCGTCGGAGGGATGAACGTTCATCCCTTTTTCGTGAAGTCCTTTGCGCCTCAGCGCCTTTGCGTGAGATGGTTGGCGGTACAGAATGCCTGTCGTTGGCGTTCGACACGACTCCGCATTCTCGGCGTTCTCCGTGGCTCTGTGGTTTATGACTTGTCGCTGCGTGGTAGTGTGAATCCGTTCGATGACGCAATGACCGAGGGCTCTATGCGGAGACTCGTTGCGATGTCTCGCGTTGCAATTGTTGTCGTGGTGTTTCTGCTGGCGGTATGCTCCTCTTCGGCCGCCGATCCGACGCCGTTGGAGTCGGCGCGGCCGATGATTGGGACGGGCGGGTTCGGGCATACGTACCCCGGCGCGACGGCGCCGTTCGGCATGGTGCAACTCAGCCCGGACACGCGGCTCGATACGTGGGACGGCTGCTCGGGCTATTGCCATGCGGACCGGACGATTCTCGGTTTCAGCCACACGCACTTGAGCGGGACCGGCTGCCCCGACCTGGGCGACATTCGGCTGATTCCGCAGAACGGGCCCAAGGGAAAGATCGACGCGGACGCCTACCGCCCGTTGGGCTTTTCGCACGCCGACGAGACGGCCCGGCCTGGCTATTACTGCGTGCTCGCGGGCGATCCGAAGATCAAGGTCGAGCTGACCGCCACGGCCCACGCGGGCCTGCATCGCTGCACGTTTCCCGCTGGCCGGCCGGCCGCGATTGTCTTCGACCTCGAACGG
>JBDKUC010000134.1:0-8149 GCA_039679885.1 Thermoguttaceae bacterium
TCCGCCGGAACGTCCTGTATGCCTAGCGCCCAGACCATGACGAACCAGGTTTCGGCGGGAAGGAACGACGCGGCGTAGATGGACGTTTCCCAGCAGTCCGCCTGAGCTTTGGTCGCGGCGGACAGGAACCACGCCTGGTCGAATGGGCCGGGCCGCGCCGGCTCGAGGAAGTGCCATTGCCCATCCCAGATTTCGACCCACGTGTGGTTATTCGTGGGTTCCGGCGAGTTCCATCGCGGCACGCCGACGATGCGTGCTGGCACGCAGACGGAACGGCAAGCGTCAACCAACAAGATCGCCAGGCCCGTACACGACGCATAGCCGGCTCGAATCGACTCCGATGGGCTTTGGTCCGGCCAGGGACGTTTGGTGGCGTGGTACGTGACGTTCAGTTGGTCGAAGATATGCTCGTTGAGCCGCACGGCAGCCTCGCCCGGCGTTCGGCATGGTTGGACGATCTCTCTGCACCGGGGATATAGGTTCCTTCGCCAGTGGTCCCGCGCTTCGGTGAGATTGGCGTAGGGCAGGACGTAGTTGAAGAACAACTCGTCGGGCAAGTGCGGCCCCCACGGCGTTTCCTCGCGGGCTAGGTAGCTGTATCGGACGTTCTCCAACAACAGGGTCTTGTCGACGGCCCTTAAATCCCGCTTCGGCATGTGCTTCACCAAGAGGGACATTGCCTGGCGGTGTTCGAGCGGCGACTGTCGCATGGCCTCGAGCAACTCGGTCACCCGATCCGCGGACAGGCTCTCGGACATGTCGGTGCAGCGGAGACGCTCGTTGCGTTCCTTTTCGGCGCGAAGCCACGGGTTTTCCATGTGCTGATCCATAGACAAAAGAGTCGTGCGTGGCTGCCTGCGGAAGATTCGTCGGAACTCGCAGCGTCGTGTTTCTATTTCCGCCCGCGTCTGCTTCGCCTACAGCCAGGACGACTGCAAAGTTGTTCGTAGTTCCGGCTTTAGCCGGTCATTTTCCGCCTAAAGGCGGGACTACGAACGCCTGCGACGGACTTTGCAGTCCGCCTGCGCCTACAGCGAAGCCACTATACCGAAGCGAGCGATTCTTGCAGTCGGCGGCTATCGGGCCGCATCGCCGGGTCGCAGTCCGCAAGGCACGGCGCAGTGCTTTTCTTGGCAAGAGCATTCTTGTTCGGCCGCGCCGAACGGTGGTGCATGATGACATCGAACAAGCGTGATAGCGCCACGGGGTGTTCGCCATCGCCAGCACCGGTCGTGCCCACCGTC
Source organism: Thermoguttaceae bacterium (assembly GCA_039679885.1). Lineage (GTDB taxonomy): Bacteria > Planctomycetota > Planctomycetia > Pirellulales > Thermoguttaceae > JAJFUI01. The sequence goes on from JBDKUC010000134.1 coordinate 1,245, forward strand.
TCTGCTAGCGTTGGGGCATCAGCAGCTTGCAGCCGGCGAGCGCGGATTTCTTCGTATCGCTGCCGGTGCCGCTTCTTCAGGTTCAATCTCAACGTCTCGGCAAGACGGTCCTCGCAGTCGCACAATGACCGTCGCGGCGACTTCTTGGCCATCTCTCGCCGAGTCTCGCAGGCGACACATGGCAGGTACACAAGGGCGTGGCATTCCGGGCAGTGCTGCGCGGCCTTCTCGCGTTTTTGCGGCAACCATTTCCTACGCGCTTGCCGCAAGGCTTCGTAATCCGGCCGCTGCCCCCTGGCAATGATGCCAACCGTTCCCCGATTGATTCCCACACGTCGGGCGGTCTCGCGATAGCTAAGCTTCTCTTCCTTCAAGAGACGTTCAACCTCGGCCACCGTCTTGGGCGAAATCATCCGACACCTCCTTGCGCAAAGAAAGAGCCCGCCGCCGGGATCATTTCCGGTGGCGGGCTCTTGTGGATACCTGATCGTCAGGCTCTGCCGATACCCGATTGTTCTGCGGAACAATCTATTGCTGAGGATGGCAAGTCGCAAGAGACGTTTCTGGGCCAGTCATGCGCGCCTCGGCCATCCGCGCCACTCGGCCTCCACGGCCCAACACGTCGAGGCTCCCCATGCCATTCACAACGCTAAGCTTCCCGGTCCCGTCGGCCAACTCCAGTAGGTAGTTGTGGCTCGCTATGAGCGCCGGGTTGTGGCTGACGGTGATATAGAGCACGCCAGAGTCCTTCAACAGCTCATACATTTTCCTTTCGCTCTCCTTGTCGAGGAAACTCGTTGCCTCGTCGAGCACGACGCAGTCCGGATGACACAACACCATTCTGGCGAATCCCACACGCTGCATCTCGCCCGGCGACAACCGCCTCATCCAGTCCACCTCCTCGTCCAGGCCGGCTGTCGCCGCCAGATCCTCCAGACGGACAAGCTCCAGAGCGCGGCGGAGCTCCTCGTCGGGGACAGGCTCCTGCCCCGCGAGTTGCTCTCTCAGCGACCCCGGCCCCAGGTAAGGCCGCTGGGGCATGAACAGCATCCGGCCCAACGCGGGCCTGGACACCGTTCCGTTCGCCGGCGACCAAAGGCCGAAAATCGTTCTGACAAGCGAGGTCTTGCCGATCCCGCTGCGTCCCATGATGAGAAGGCTCTCCCCATGTTTCAGGTCGAAGTTAATCGCCCGCAGCAGCACCTTCCGATCGGGAGTGTTGACGGTCACGTCATCGAGCGCGACGCTGTCCTCCGCCCGGCCCTGGGATCGGTTAATGGCGTCGGGGGCGACGGAATCGAGCGAATCCTCGAAGGCGCCAAGACGATCGATCGCGACGATGTAGCCTGTCAGACCGCTAAAGGATGTGACGATGATCGACAGCGAATTAAGCACCTGGCTGAACGCCATTTCCGCCTGGGTGATATCGCCGAACCGGATGCTGCCCGCAAAATACCATGAGGCGAGCACCAGCAGCGGCACAACGCTGGCATAGTACTGGTAGCCCGTGGTGAATAGCTCCAGGTTCCTGTTCCACCTGAGCATCAGATTGTGGGCATCGAACAAGCCGAGGAGTCGCTTAAAGATGTGAGCTTTCTCCCGCTCCTCGCCCTGGCACAGGGCGATCGGCTCGGCGTTCTCTCTCACGTGCAAGATGCTGTAGCGAAAGTCGGCGTCCTTCTTGGTCAGGTCGGCGCGGATGCCGATGAGTTTCTTCCCGATCAACACGACGGCCGCCGTTCCCAGCAGGGCGTATAGCATCAGGAAGCCGCACAGCGTCCTGGAGATCGACCATAGGATGAGCGCGAACGAGAAGAACGCGAGGACGGAGCGGAGCAAGTCGAGCAGGAAGCTGATCGTGTAATCAGCAAAGGTCATCGTGTCCTGATGGATGCGTTCATCGGGGTTGTCGATTCGCCCCGCCTTTTCCGCCCGATAGAAGTTGAAGTTTGAGAGATATTTGTCGAGCATCCTTTCGCTCAATCGCATGCGCCACCTATTGACCAGCCTTCCTTTAAGCCAGCTCTTTACCGCGATCAGCGGCGCACCAAAGGCCAGAATGACCAGGTATCTCCCAAGGCAGAGCCAGAACTCGCCAGCTTTCTTCTCCGACAGCGCCGTCATCATCGCTCCGCCCAAGCGGTTGATGATGATGTTCAGCCCGATGAAGACGAACACGATCGACACCACCGTGGCGAGCAAGAACCACGCGACGCGCTTGTCGTCCGAGAACCAGTAGCCGCTCATCAGGCGGATGAAGTGCGACAGCCTGCGCCGGGTCTTGGAAGATGCCTTCGGCATGAACTTGAAACTCGCTTTCGGCGACGTCGGCTTGCTCCGCATGATAAGTCTCCCGGAAAAATGCACGGGCCGCCGGCGATTCTCTTCGACGCATTCCGTCGCGTCGAAGCGAAGACCCGCATCAAGCCCGCGATCCTGCAATTCGCCAAGCGACCGCGCCGCCTTGTGGCGGATCGATTTCGCTCGGTCCGATCCATCCTAAGAATCCATCGCGACCGCTCAACGCAAGTTTTCCGGCCAAGATTTTTCTTCTTGCGAGTGTTCGAGTGCGTTGAAACCGGCTTGACGTACGGTGTTTATCGCTTCCGAAGAAAACGCGCCACGTACTTGCTGACTCCGCGTGACAGTCGCTTCACCACGGAGAGGGCTGCTATCAATGGGAAGTCGTGGGCCACTTGTCCACGGGACAGCGGAACGCACGGCCGCGGGCTTTCAATGCCAGACGGCAGCCACATTTCAGACAGCGGCCGTTGCGGCGGTGTTCGCAGACGTCGCAGATCTCCAGTCGTTGACGATACTGCTCCGCATCGACCGTGCGACATCCGTCGGCCACGAACGCGGCCACCGCCCCGGCAAGGTTCCATGCCTGCCTCGTCAACGGCGGGAAAGTCTCGGACGGTTGACTGCTCATCGCAAAAAATCAGTTGTCTGTGAACTGCTTTATGTGTCCGTTCCTGCGTGGGGCGCCGTGGACGTTGCGCCTTTCTGCAATTTCATCCGGACTTGCTCTGCGAATTGCCCGCCGCTTTCGACTGGTTCCAGCAGTCCCAGGCCTCCTGCGTGGTGAACACGGCTGACATGCCGAATTGCTCCGCCAGTTCAATGGCTCCCGCGGCTAAGCCCTCGGCATAACCGACGCCGGTCCACACCTCGGCGCCGGTGCGCCGAATCGCGTCGGAGATTTCCGCGTAAGGATAGCGATAGGGATTGCCTGGGGCCTCCATCGGCATCGCGGCGGCGACTTCGCGAATGTGGTCGAAGGCGTCTTCGCGGAAGAGAAATCGGAAGCCGCAGAAGATTGCCAAGGGCACCCGGTGTTCGGCCGCCCACGCCAGCAAACGGCCGCCAACCCTCACGTCGTCAACCAGGTCGAACTCCATCGGCGCCAACACCATTTGTGGCCCGAGCAGTTCGTAGGCGGCATCGGCCCAGCGGAGCATGTAATGCACATTTCTCACGCCGCGAGACACGATGTGGCGGAAAGTGAGTTCGGGGCCGGCATTGCCCACCATCGCCCGCACGCCGGGCCGAATGGTGGCCCGGATTTGGTCCGCCATCGAGGCGGGCGAACTCATCACGGGGGCCATGCCCGAGCACAGTGGATCGGTGCAATAGGTCCGCACGTTGCCGGGCGTGACCACGTCCACGATGTCGGCGGCATGCATGACAAAGTCGATTCCGTCGGCCGCGATGATTTCGCAACGCCCGTGAGAAAGCAGGGCACGTTTCATTGGTCCGCTCCTTACAATGTACAAGAATCTTGGATGGTCAAGCTGCTGGCTCCTCGGGCCGCGATTTTGCCGCGAGCCGTCTTGAAAGGCCGATTCTAGTTTGTCGGTGACGATCTTCAATGTTGCTTTTCGGGCCACGTCTCTGATCGCCGAGCTGTGCGCAACGATCGATGCAACAAGAGTGGCCTAATAACATCTATTGTGTTCTTGTTGCCGCCACGTAGCATTGAGGACGCCGCGCGAAATGTGCGCGGAGCATCGTTGCTCGGACTTGTGCCCTGCCAACGGTTGATCTACTGATGCGATTCTACAATGCACGAGTTACATCATGTCTAGTACAATCGACAATTTGCCGACGGTGCGTTTCAAGTTCATGCCAACTCCCACCGGCCGGCTGCACGTAGGCCATGCCTGGCTACTGTATGTCATGCGAGCTCTTGGCGAAGCCCTCGATGCGCAGGGGCGAACGAGCGAGCTGGTGCTCGTGATTGACGATCTCAACATGCCCTACGTGGGCCGATCGCTTGACGGAACACGGGAGACGGGCGAAGCGATTATCGAAGACATGGAACGCCTTGGCGTGCCGCCAAACCGCGTTGTTTGGAACGGCGACTTCGAGCTGAACGATGCCCAGGCGAAATTGCAGCGAGAGTCAATCGTCTTGCAGTCCTGGCGTCCTGAGCGTGGGCTGTCGGTCGGATATTTCCTACGCAATGCGGCGTTGGATTCACATTTGGGAATCACGAACATCATCCGTGGCGACGATTTGACTGTGTATAAAGATCTCTACGAGGAATCCTATGACAAGCTGGGCATAACGCCTCCCATACTCGACTACATTCCGTTCGTGCGCCAGCCGAGCGGCGAGAAGATCGGCTCGCATTGCCAGGAGTATGTGATTCAGAAGGTGCTTTCTTGCATGACGCTCGATGAGATGATTTGCCGGCTGGCGAGCCAGGGCATCCAGCGGAACGGCGATGCCGCCTCGCCGCAGAATCTCGCAAGCGCCTTGCTACTGTTATCGCGTGACACGCGATGGGTAAAAACGCTTGATCAGAGGGGCGATGCGGCGCGACAACTGTTCCTCTCGCGATTCGCCCACGCCCCGCAATTCCAGATCGTTTCTTCTTGTGCGACGCAAGACGGTTCCGACAATTCCAAAGTGGCTCGATAACTTCTGTTGAAATCGCATGTCGGACGCGGTAATGTAGCAACACTAAAACTAAGGTATCTGAGGAGCCTGACTCGCGTGGGTCGGGCATCCATAAGGGCCTGCTAGCCGGAAGGGTCTTCCTTTTCGGCCAGCAGGCCCTTTTTTTGTGCGGAGACCGGAGACCGTTGCGAGATCCCTCGCGACGGAACAGACCGTAGAAGGCTCCGGGGATTGCGCCGTGAAATTGATCGTTCTCGTGAACGGTCGCGCGGAGGCACGCCCCTTGGCAACATTTCTCAACAACTTCAAGGAACTGATCATGCCATTAGAAACATCCGCGGGATCGAACGCTTCTGTGCCGATTTGCCTTCCTTGCGTTTTCAGCTCTATCGCTTCGGTCAACTACTACAACGGAGCAGTGCGACAGGCGAAGATGGATTTGATGTCGACGGCGTTCGGCGGAGGCTTGACGCACGGTCGCCGATACTGCAACCAACTCCAGCAGAACGACGCGCCCGCCAGCGCAAATGTCGGCGTCGGGTTCAACTGGCTGACGTCCAGCCAGCCGAGTCTGACGTCGGTCGACAGCCAGGGCTCGGTGGCCGTCACTTTCGACTCGAACGAGGCCTACTGGTTCAAGCTCGACGGCGACACGTATGCGGCCCGCTACGGCGCCAAGCATACGCTCGCCTACGGCTATGACGCCGCCGTCCAAGAATACGTCTACACCCTTACCGCTCCCGACGGCCGCAAGTGGCAGTTCTACGACCTCGCGACCGGAAGCAATCCGAGCGGCGCGCTCATCAAGTCCTGCCTCCCCGGCGGCCAGACGATCACAGCCACCTACGACGGCACGACCCACCAACTCAGCCGACTCGAGCAGACCGACGGCACGACCACCGAGTCCTTCGAGTACGCCTATCAGCAGGTTGGCGAGACGCCGTACATGATCGCCTCGGTCACGCTCGTCCGCGACAACGTGAGCCTCCAGCGCGTCATCTACGCCTATTACATCACCGACTCGGCGGGCAAGGGGACCGCGGGCGACCTGAAATCGGCGACCCAACAGGATTACGTCGACGGCGCGTGGGTCACGCGCGACGTCACCTACTATCGCTACTATACCCAGGGCGAATCGTCCTACGGGTTCGCGCACGGCTTGAAGTACGTCTTCGGGCCGCAGGGCTATCGGGACATGATCGCCGCGGGCGTCGATCTGGACACTGCCGACGACGCACACGTCGCCCCCTACGCAGACAACCATTACCAGTACGACGGCTATCAGCGGGCCATCACCGCACAAAGCGCCGGCGGTTCACAAGCCTACAGCTTCTCCTACCTACCCACACCGCATACACCGGTCGCAAGCGAATACAACCAGTGGTCCATGAAGACCGACGAGACCCGGCCGGACCTCAGCAAGCTGACCGTCTACACCAACAGCATCGGCCAGCCGCTGTTGAAGAAGCTGACCGATGCGTCGGACACGGAGAGCTGGATCGAGTATTTCGTCTATGACGCCAACGCTCGTCAGACCGAGCACTGGTCGCCGGCGGCCGTCGCGAGTTTCACCGACACTGGCGGCGCCAGCAGCGACGAAATCGTCGTCACGGCGACCGGCGAAGGGCTGATCCGGCTCACCACCTATTATGGGGCGAATCCTTCGCCGGCAGCCAGCGAGAGCACCGCCGGCGGCGTTGAAGGATACGTCGAGTTCCAGAAGGTCAAGAACGGCAGCGGCGGCACTGAAATCAAGATTTCTGAAACCAAGTACAAGAAACACACCGTCGGCTCGACCGATATCTGCTACGTCGCTGAGCAGACCGTCTATCAGGAGGTGGCCAGCGGCGGGATCACAACTTCGTTCGCCAACAAATCCTGGTATTCCTGTCAAGTCCAGCAGCGGACGACCACGCTGCCGGCTGTCACGGCCGGCAAGAACGGCTCGAACTCTCCGGCCACGCGGAAGGAATACTTCGACGAATACGGCAATCTCACCT
>JBDKUC010000057.1:0-7857 GCA_039679885.1 Thermoguttaceae bacterium
GGGTTCCATAGCCGGGCGCATCTGACCAGTACTCCGCGATTAGTTCCGGCTTCGTCCAGTCGAGCACTGCCTTCAATCGTGCAGCAGCGTCGTCCGAGGGTTGGGCGGCCAATCGAGCCTCGATCGCCGTTTTCACCCGGGAAACGTACTCGTCGCGAGCCAGCAGGTCGACCAGTTCCCGCTCGGCGGCGGCCCATCGTCGCGTGGCGGCCGACGGGGCCTTGGTCGCGGCCGACTCGACCAGGGCATCGAGCCACTCGTCGATCTCGGCCTGGGTCACCGCCGGCAAGTTGCAGTCGCCGGCGCCGAGGAGCCACGCCTTCCGGGCACGCTGCCAGATGGACTCAAGCTGCCGGCGCACTTCCGTTCCCAACGGCCCTTTGGCCAGACGTCGCTTCAGTCGCGTCATCACGGGGCAAACCATCTTCGGATTGTCGATGAGCGACTCGATCCGTTGAATGGCCCCCAACCGCACGGAATACGAATCGTCGTCAATTTGCTGGACGAGCTTATCCAACTCGTCGGGAGAGGCATCGCCTGGCGGCGCGGCCGGCAGCCGGCGAGCCCAACGAACCAATCGGCGGCGAACCTCGAACGACAGATCCGTTCGCGCCAGCCGGCGTTGGAACTCGGCCGCAAGAAGCCCTTTCGCCGCCGGCTGAGCAACGAGTTCTTCCAGCCGGTCGGCCGCATGGTCGCGGATTTCGAACCGAGAGCTGTCCAAATCGGCCACCAGCCGCGAGATTTCGTCCGTCAGTCGTTTGGCGTCGGCCGGCGACGGTTCACCGCCGCTGGCAACCGCGGCAAGGAACGAGAACAGAATCAGGGGAAGCAGGCGGGACATGTCAACGGCCAACTCGTCGGTTGGCGTCGGTAAGGCAAGCTTGCCGATACGGTATTCGCTCAGACTCTTGACGCCAAGGCAACGGGAGTCTGCCCATGACGCTCGCGAGTCGATGGCCGGCAGTGACGTCGCGACACAACCGACCGGTAGATCATTCTATCCCAACTCGTTCAGGAAGGCGTCAAAGGGGTCCTCGGGCTTATCGGCGGGCTTGGCCTCCGGCTTTTCGCCCGCAGTCTCGCCGACAGGTTTCGTCTTTGCGGCGGACGACGGTTTTGCGGTCGGCGCATCGTTCTTCGTTCTCGCTCCGCCACCGAAATAAGGCTTCTTCTCGGCCTTTTTGGGCGCGGTCGCCGCGGAAGACGTGCCTGACGCGGCTTGCGCCGGCCTCGCCAACTCCCTGGGCGTTACCCCGTCATTCGCCTCGCCATCGACCGACGAATCCGTCTCGATGATCTCGAAATCGGGCGGGTCGGCGGAGGCGTCGGCAGCCGCGACCGGGGCGTCAGCCTTGGTTTCGGCCAAGACGGGGGCAGGCAGCGAGTCCAAATCGCCCGCGTACTGGTAGTCGGCCTGAAACGTGAGCGGGCCGATCGAAAACTCGGCCTGCGGCGGCAGCGGAGCGACCTTAACCCGCTGACCGCCGACGACCGTGCCATTGAGCGAGCCGAGATCGCGGATCATCAGCAGCCCCCCGGCGTCGTAGATCTCGCAATGCCGCCGGCTGATCATGCGGTGGGCAATCTTCAGGGTGGCGTCCCCGCCGCGTCCGATCACCGTCGGCAGCTTTAGCGAGATGCTTCGTTTGCTGGTCTTGCCCCCCACGACAAGCAATTTCGCATCCATAGGCCACCGGACATGCTGGAGTGCCAGTGATTACAGGACCATCGCACCTCTTATCGTAGTCGGGCCGGGCGCCGCCGGCAACCGGACAGTGGGGCGCGGCAACAGATTGCGGTGCGGCACACGGTGTTGGGTGGCATGCCCTGCTGAGGCACGAAGGGCGTGGTTTCGCACATCGCCACGCCCTTCGCCTTGGGCTCAGGGCGTGCCACCCAACGAATTGCAAGGCACACTTCCGTGGTAAGCTAGCGAGACTTTTTCGCGCCGCAAGACGCTCGCCACTCCATCGCGGGGGCTTTTTCGTACTCCAGGTTCTCCATTTTGTGGGTAATCTGGGCAATTGGCCTTGAACGTCGCCCCGCACGGTTTATAATTTCGGGATTCGTTGGTGGCGGGCAATCGCGTGGCGGTCGCCCGAGCCAGGCGGGTGTAGCTCAGTTGGTAGAGCACGACGTTGCCAACGTCGTTGTCGTGGGTTCGAACCCCATCACCCGCTCTTTGCGATCCCGGAACGGTGACGCAAGCCGTTTGGCAGTTTAGCAACCGTCGGCGCCGCGCCCGATCAGCAGCCGTCGGCATGACGGCTTCAGCGGAACCCGGGCCGACATCCGATCGGCCGCTAAACAGAGCATGCTCCGGCATCTGCCGGCTGAACGGCTCTCGCATCGCTTTTCTGACGGTCGGCAAACCCGCGGGGATGCAAACGCTCAACTTCAACTGGCACGATCATGGCTGACACCGAGAATCGCGATTTGACCGACGAGAACCTTGAGGGCGCCGACGCGGCCGTTGCCGAAGAGGAAAAGCCCGAGCGAATCTCGCTCGAGGTGAAGGTAGACAACCGCAGCACGTGTGAGCGGCACGTGACCGTGACGATTCCCCACGAGGACATTGCTCGGTATTTTGACAAAGAGTTCAGCGAGCTGATGCCGACGGCCAACGTGCCCGGTTTCCGACCAGGCCACGCGCCGCGCAAGCTCGTCGAGGCTCGCTTCCGCAAGGATGTGGCGGGCAAGGTTAAGAGCGAGTTGCTGATGGATTGCCTCGCCCAGGTGAACGAGGACGAGAAGCTTGCAGCCATCAGCGAGCCCGACTTTGACTTCGCCGCCGTGGAAGTCCCGGACGAGGGGTCGTTGACGTTCGAGTTTGACATCGAGGTTCGCCCCGAGTTCGACTTGCCGCAGTGGAAGGGGCTGAAGATCGAGAAGCCCGTCCGCGATTTCAGCGACGAGGACGTCGAACAGACGATCCAGAACATTTTGGCCCGCCGTGGCCGGCTGGTTCCCTTCGACGGGCCGGCCGAGTCGGGCGACTATATCACGACGAACCTCACCTTCAAGCACGGCGACGAGGTGCTCGCCAGTGCCGACGAAGAGGTGATTCGCCTGCGGCCGGTCCTCAGCTTCCGCGATGGGAACATCGAGAAGTTCGATGAGATCATGGCCGGCGTGAAGGCCGGCGAGACGCGCGAGGCCGAGGCCCAACTGACCGATGAGGCGCCGAACGTCGCCCTGCGCGGCCAGAAGGTCACGGCGATCTTCAAGGTTCTGGAAGTCAAGAAGCTGGAAGTGCCTGAGCTCACGCCCGAACTGCTCGACGAGCTGGGCAATTTCGCTGACGAGGCCGAACTGCGAGACGCCGTCCGCGACCAGCTTGGCCGGCAGTTGGAATACGAGCAGCATCAGCGGGCGCGGCAGCAGATCACCGCGGCCCTGACCGTCGCGGCCAATTGGGAACTGCCGCCGGGACTCCTGCAACGGCAGAGTCGCCGTGAGTTGCAGCGGGCCGTGTTGGAGCTCCAGCGGAGCGGCTTCAGCGACGACGAAATCCGCGCCCACGAGAACGCCCTGCGGCAAAGCAGCGCCGTCTCGACGGCCCGGGCGCTCAAGGAACACTTCATTCTCGAGCGCATCGCCGAAGACCAAGAGCTCGACGCCAACCAGGACGACTACGACGAAGAAATTCGGTTGATTGCCGCTCAAAGCAGCGAGTCGCCCCGGCGCGTCCGGGCGCGGCTGGAGAAGTCCGGCTCGATGGACGTCTTGCGGAATCAGATCATCGAGCGTAAGGTCGTCGATCTGATCCTCGAACACGCCAAGTTCCACGAGGTTCCCTACAACTTGCGGCGCACCGATGAGGCGGCCGTCGACCAAGCGGCCGGCGGCGGGGAGCAGGCCGAGATTCCCGAAGCCAAGTACGATGAGGGCGAGGAAGTGCCCGAAACGCCCAAGGAAAAGGGCGAAGAGCCGGAACATAGACCCCACTAGGATTAGAGACGGCAGAAGCAGGAGTCCGAGGTCGGTCTCTCTTTCTGATCGCCGACCGCTGACCACTAGCCACTAATCCGTGCCTGTCGATGAAGGATCATCCATGAGCGATTTCATGCGGCCAGCCATCTTCGAGCCGCGAGCGGCCTATCGTGACTATCAGCGCCAGCGGCAGATGACGCTCGGCGATCTGCTGCTCGAGAACCGGATCATCCTGTTGCAGGGCGAGATCCACGACGGCAACGCCAACGAACTGGTGATGAAGCTTTTGTACTTGCAGAGCGAGAACCGCCGCAAGGACATCCACTTCTACATCAATTCGCCCGGCGGAAGCGTGAGCGCGACGCTGGCCATCTACGACACGATGCAGATCCTGAGCTGCCCGGTCGCGACGTATTGCGTCGGCTTGGCGGCCAGCGGCGGCGCGGTCCTGTTGGCCGGCGGGGCCAAGGGGAAGCGTTTCGCCCTGCCGCACGCCAAGGTGATGATCCACCAGCCTTACGGCCAGGTCGGCGGGCAGATCTCCGACATCGAGATTCAAGCCGCCGAGATCCTCCAGACCCGTGAGTCGCTCAATGGGATTCTCGCCGCCCACACCGGCCAGCCCATCGAGCGGATCGCCAAGGACACCGACCGCGACTTCTACATGACCCCGGAACAGGCCAAGGAGTACGGGATCGTCGACGATATCCTGACCAAGCAGGCCGTTGAAGTTACCGAAGAAGACAAATAACCCGGAAGCCCGAAGTTCGAAATCCGAACTTCGAATTTCGGACTTAGGATTTCGGATTTTCCACCCTACCGACATGACCTTAATTCCCTTCGTCATCGAGAAGTCCGGCCGCGAAGAGCGGGCGATGGACATCTACAGCCGCCTGCTGAAGGATCGCATCGTGTTCCTCGGCTCGCAGGTCACGGACGACGTCGCCAACGCGATCGTCGCCCAGTTGTTGTTCCTCCAGTCGGACGATGCCAAGTCGGACATCCACTTCTACATCAACTCGCCTGGCGGGAGCATCGCCGCAGGACTGGCGATCTACGACACGATGCAGTTCGTCAATTGCGACGTGGCGACCTACTGCATCGGCCAGGCGGCGTCGATGGGGGCCGTGCTGTTGGCGGCCGGGGCGCCGGGCAAACGGAAGGCGCTGCCCAACTCGCGAATCATGATCCACCAGCCGATGGCCGGCGCCGAGGGAACCGCCGAGGATATCCTCATCCACGCCAAGGAGTTTATGAAGGTCAAGGAGCGATTGAACCGCATCCTGATCAAGCACACGGGCCACCCGTTGGAGAAGATCGAGCAGGATACCGATCGCGACCGCTTCATGTCGGCCGAAGAGGCGATGGAGTACGGGCTGATCGACCACGTCATTGAACATGCGGGGCAGAGTTAGGGGCTAGGGGTTAGGGACTAGGGTTCGGAGTCTAGGGTTTAGCGGTCGCCGGTACGGCGACCCTGCGTTGCGGCTACTTTTCTTTCGTTGTTCTTGTCATAGCGTAGCGTGCGTGCGGCCAAGGAGGGCTGTCGTGCGGCGGGCTGTCCGTCGCCGGAACGCAAGGAAGCGATACCATGAAGCCTTGGCAATTTTCGCTCGTGGTTTTCTGTCTGCTGGCTACGGCCGGCTGCCGAACCGATCCCGGAATCGCAATGCTCGAGCGAGACAATCGTCGCTTGGAGCAAGAGGTGTGGCGGCTCCGCGGCTGCATCGAGGACCTGCGCGACGAGTTGGGCTCTTGCCAGTCGCGCATGGAAGCCTCGCGCTCGGCCCCCGGCGGTGGCGGGCTGCGACGTAGCGATCGGGCCCTTCCCGCCGCCGCTCCGGAAACGCCCGACCAGCCGGCCATCGAGATGCCATCGCAGCCGGGACAGGGCGTGCCCGACGAACTGAAGCGGCCGGTCGGCCGACGCGCACCGGCGACCGAGCCATCTGAGCACCCATCGCCGGCCACGGAGCCCGGCGGACCGACCTTCGACGTTCCCGGCCCCGGCGGCGAAGAATCGCCCCATGGCCCGTCCGGTTCGCCCGGCGGCGCGTCGTTTACTCCGTCCGATCCGGCCGGGGATAGCCGCCAGGTGAGCTCGATCGCGCTCGACCCTCGGATGACCGGCTGCATCACCTCGGCCGACGGCCAGCGGGACGAGGGGCTGCTGGTCGTCGTCCAGCCGCGGGACGATCGGGGCCGCCCCATCGATGCGCCGGCCGAGATCAGCGTCGTCGCCTACGATCCGGCGGTGCAAGACCGGAATGGGCACGCGGTGCTGGTTGCCCGATGGGACTACACGGCCGAGGAGACGGCGGCCCTGCTTCGCGGCGACGGGGGGCAACAGGCGATTCATCTGGCCGGCAGTTGGGGTCAGGCGCCGCCCAAACATGACCAGTTGCACGTCTTTGTCCGCTACCAGACGGCTGACGGCCGCAAGATCGAGACCGACCGGCGGATCGAGGTGGCCCTGCCAAACGACAGTGCGGTGCAGCAGACGAGCCTGGAGACCGTGGAAGAGCCGCCGCAGCCGGCTCGCCGCGACGCCCGGCGTTCGGCCCGAGGGCCCGCCTGGTCGCCGGAACGGCGATAGGCGTCGCCCTGGGAAACTGCCGTAGGGCGGGCGCCCGGTTCCTGCTAGAATCCCGCATCTTAGGTCGCATTGGTCACCATGCGGGACAACGTAAATCCAATGTGTGGACCGGTGAGAAATGCGGGTCAGGTCGTTTCCGCGAGGATGGATCCCAAAGGAGCGATTCGATGAATAGGCGAGTGATCTCCGGCATGCTGGCGGTCTTGGTGGCGGTCTTGGCCTTGACGGCGGCGTCCGCCACGGCGCAGACCAACCCGGTGCGGCCAGACGACGGGGCCTACGGGCCGAGTCAGCCGCTGCGCCCCCAAGGAACCGATGGGGCCTATGGAAATCCACCGCCGCGGCAAGAAGGCGCGTATGGCCAGAACCAACCGCCGAGGCAGGATGGCCCTGGCGGCGCTTACGGTCAGCAACCGGGCCAGCCGCAGGTGCCGCGATTCATCCAACGGCCGGCCGAAGAGCGGGTCCAGCAGCCGAACCAGCCGCCGCAGCCGCCTCCGCCGCCGTTTACCCTGACGCCGGAAGAGCAGGCGCAAGTGGATCAGGTGCTCAACCAATGGGAAGCGTACAACCACAAGATCAAGAAGTTCGAGTGCTCGTTCAAGCGTTGGGTCTTCAACGTCGTGTTCGCTCCGAAGGGCCAGCTGAAGCCCCAGTTCGTCGAGGAAGGGATCATCAAGTACGGCGCGCCCGACAAGGGACTGTTTCGTCTGGACGCGGAAGAGGTTGACGGGAAAAAAGTCTCCATCCCCAACGATCGGGCGGAGTATTGGCTTTGCGACGGCGAGTCGATCTACCAATACGTTCCGGCCAAGAAACGGGTAGAGCAACACCGGCTGCCGCCCGAGCTTCAAGGCAAGGCGATTGCCAACAGTCCGCTGCCGTTCCTTTTTGGCGCCGAGGCGGCGAACCTGAAACAGCGGTATTTCATCCGGCTCGTGCAGCCGCCAACCGGCATCAACGGTCAAATTTGGTTGGAGGCCTGCCCACGAAATCCGCGGGACGCCGCCAATTTCACGCGTGCGACTTTCATTATCGCCGCCAAGGACATGTCGCCGCTGGGCTTGGAACTCATCCAACCGAACGCCAAGGACTTTGTGCGTTATCGCTTTGACGATGTTCTTGTCAATGCGCGAGGCGGACTCTTCCCCCAAAACCCGTTCAAGCTCTCCGTCCCCTGGGGCTGGCAGTTGGTTCCCGATCCCACGCCGCAACACGTGCCGCAAGCTCAGCGGATGGGCGACGGCCGACGGTAGAACAAAGACCGGGGGCGACGAAAGGGCTTGGACCATGATGTCACTCGCGGAGCGGTGTTGCGTGTCGCT